>CAZPMA010000070.1:0-16666 GCA_964587535.1 uncultured Bacteroidales bacterium | reverse complement strand
TTAATTGTTGACTGGCAGATATCAGACTATTAGAATTATTACTTACATTAGTGATAACTTCCAATAATTTCTTAGATAAATTAGCTATAGAATTATTTAAGATTCCTATTTCATTTTCAGTTGTTGAGATTTCATATTCTTCATCTATACGACCTTCAGAAATTTTAACAACTTTATTTATTGAATCTTGTAATGGCTCTTTAATCCATTTTGCTATTAGATATACAGATATTGTTGCAATAATAACTGTTAGTGGAAAAGAAACAATAATACCTATATAACCAGCAGTTTCGTAGGTTGAAATAAAACTAGTTAAAAGAATATTTACAACAAAAATAATCCCTATCTTAAGTAAGATAGACTTCTTAAATAATAATTTTAAAACTACATATGCAATGGGTATTGCAATAAGAGTATTAATTAACTGACTTATTAAAATTTCTTTCATAGTATTTATGTATTAAATGGTTATTAACTATTTTGTATTAATTGTATAATCTATTTTGATAACTTAATTTCTTTCGGGAAATATATTTTATTATCCATAAGTTCTGCAATAGCTAATTCAAGCTTATCATAAACTTCTGATTTAAAGATGCATGCCTTGAATCCTGCATGTAAAAGTTCTGTTAAATAAGCCTTTTCCGTATAACTGGTGATTGCAATTATTTTTAAAAAACAATTATCCCACAATGCTTTCTTGGTAGCTTCAATACCATTTAATTTTGGCATTTCTACATCCATTAAAATAATATCTGCATCGTGAATATTGTCTAATTGAAGAAACTCTTCACCATTTTCGGCAGTGGCAATAACCTTATGATTCAAAACATTTTCCAGATAGAAAATAATTCCATCTCTAAAAGTCTTATTATCATCAACAACTATTAATTTCATATCAATAAATTTTATAGTACAAAGATATTTTGAATGGTATTATAATGTAAGAGGTAATTCCACTTAATAAATAGGGTAAAAACCCTAATTTAATTTAAGGTGAAAATCTGATAAATCAAAAGATAGCTAGTATATATAAGTGATATAAGGCAATTTTAATCAAATTTCTATTAAATGATTTTTGATAGAAAACATGACCAAATGGGCAGTATTTTTTGTGTTTGTTTTAGAAAGTAAATGTGTTCTATGATTATCAACAGTTTTAGGACTGATATGTAATTTTTCTGCAATTTCATTGTTTGTATTTCCCTGGCAAATTAAATACAAAACCTCCGATTCTCTCTTTGATAATTCAATTTTCTCGTGATAGATTTTTTCTTGATTATTTCCAATCTTAAATATTAAATTTCGTAAAATATCTTGTGGAAAATAGTTTCCACCTTTATAAACATCTCTTATTGCTTTTTCCAACTCATTACTATCAGCACTTTTTTGAACAAAACCCTGTACTCCAGATTTGATCATTTTATAATAATACACTTGATCGCTATAACTTGTGAGTGTTATTATTTTTAAATTTGGAAATTTAGCTAATGCTTTTTCAACCGTTTCCGGACCATCCATTTCAGGCATTGAAATATCCATTAAAACTATATCAGCATTTGATCCAGTAAATTTCTTTAAAAATTCAATGCCATTTTCTGCTTCACCAACTACCATAAATCCTTCTATTTGTGATAATAACGATTTTAATCCATCTCTAAAAATGGTATGGTCATCAACCAAGAATATTCTTATAATTTCACTCACAATAAAGGTATTATTATATTTACTTTTAAATTTGACTCTTCAGATGTATTGTATTCAATTGTGCCATTTAATACATGTATACGGTTAAATAAGTTATTTAAACCCATTCCTTTGCTACTTGCCAAAACCTTATCTAAATTAAAACCTTTCCCGTTATGTTCAAAACTCATTCTTAAATTAGCTGCTTCTTCTATTAACTCCACGGATATGTGTTCTGCATCGGCATATTTAATCGTGTTATTTATCAACTCAACAATTACCCGGTATAAATTAACTTCAACTTTTTCATTCATTTTTGATTTTACATTGTAGGTATAACTAAAGTTAATACCGGAAGTATCTTTCACTTTCTCAATAAAATTTTGAACAGCTGTTTTAAGACCAAAGTTTTGCAATATATGAGGACTTAATTTATTTGAAATATCTGATACACTTCGAATAGTTTCCTGAATGGTATTAAATATTTTTAGTGAAAGTTCTTTTCTTAAGCTTTCATCTTTTGCTGCCAGGAATGATTGAATATATAATTTTATGGCCGCTAAAACCGGCGAAACACCATCATGTAATTCTTTAGCAACTCTTCCCCTTTCTCTTTCTTCTGCATTCATCATTGCATAAACTAATTTCTCTTGTGTTTTTTTCTTATCTGTTATATCTATTAAAGTTAATAACACACTGTCGGGTGGAACAAAACCACATACTACATTCAAATTTCTTTTTATTCCTGATGTTTTGAAAAGATATTCTACATCAATAGTTTGTGTTTCTTTAGTTATAAAAATACTATTTATAATATCGATAAATCTTTTTTCACTTTCCAGTTTAAAGAATTCTTTCAGCGTTTTATTTTTAAGCAAATCTGATTCTATATAGGGATAATCTTTTGTAGCTTCATTAAAATTGTCAAAAACCAACTCTCTATCTTTCCTTTTTATTGTTAAAACAGGTATTGGAAAATAATTATACTGTGCTCTGTACGTTTCTTCGCTTTGTTTTAAATCATTTTCTGCCTTTTTTTTATCAGTTATATCTTTTGAATAAATAGCATAGGCATCTATTTCTTCCTTTGTATTTAAAATTATATATATCCTGTTTTCATAAATTTTGCCATCTCTTTCTGTTTCAAAACTTACTGGTTTATGCTCCTTTTGAGCTTTCTTTAATATTTCTTTTTGGATTTTCTCATCTAAAACAGGAACATAATCATGTAATTTTTCCCCTGTTATATCATTTATTGTAGAATTATATCTATTGGCACCTACTTCATTTATCTTAAGTATAGTTCCGTCGGGTTTACATAATATTGCGGATTCAATTGTTGCATTTAGTAAAGCCTGAAAAGATTCTTCACTTTGTTTCAATAAACTACCAAACTTGTAATTGGACTCTACATAACGAATTAATATTCTACCAATAATACTCGCACTCCAGACCATTATCATGAAAGATAAAGGTAAATAATTTTTAATTGCACTTTCAGGATAATTTTGACTATTAAGCAATAAATCTAAATAGTAAAATAAAAGCCATATTCCAACTGCAGAAAGAATACTTAAAAAAAAAACCATATTATTTTTACTCATCCAATCTTCTATTCTTAATCCTAAAATATTTCTTATCAGTGGGAGTTTTAATAAGGCTTCACTAAATATTATTATTAAAGCATAATTAATAATATTCTTTATATATATACTAATGATTACATTATCAGGATAAGAACTTACAGTATTATTCGTCCAAAAGGGAGGATTTACAGATAAAAAATATTCGAATGCAATCAGATACAGGAATGAATAAATTATAAGGTATGAAATGAGTAATGAGATAATTTGGAAAATATTCTTTTTTGACTTTTTATATCTAATATTATGAAAAACTACACCTAAAAATAAAATTAGAAGAAAAAGATTTAATGAATTAATTATGTTAGCCCATCCATTTTCTTCCCATAAAATAAAAGGAAATAATGCGCCACCAGACAGTGCTGCCAATAATCCTTCCTTATAACCATAGGCTAAGGTAATAATTACTGGAAAAATCAAAACCCATGGAATATTAATTACTGTATCACCAATTAGGTATGATTTGCTATAAGGTGATAATATAAAACAAGCTAGACCCGCAGTAATTGATATAATTATATTAGATAATTTTATATTACTTTTAAAACTCATTTTTCAACCCTTTTTATAGTAAAATGGATATAATTTTAACAACCTTAATAGCTTTATTGTTATTTGTCTACTTAATAAATATAACTAAAAAAATAAAGAACAACAATAATTGGAAAAAACCAAGTAAACCATTCTCGGAAAGTTGGAGGAAAATACTCATTGAAAATATATCCTTTTATAAGAGCTTATCTGATAAAGAAAAAAAGTTATTCGAATTTAAAATTCAAGAGTTTCTACTAAATATTATAATTACCGGAATAAACATAAATGTAGATGATACAGATCGCATTTTAGTTTCAGCAAGTGCTATTATGCCAATCTTTGCTTTCCCTGATTGGCAATATTTTAATCTGAACGAAGTATTATTATATCCAAGATTGTTTAATGAAAAATTTAATACTGAAGGAAAAGATCGTTCCATTGCAGGAATGGTTGGAACGGGTTATATGGAAGGTAAAATGATTCTTTCAAAACAAGCTTTACATCATGGTTTTAGAAATGAATCTGATAAGAAGAATACGGCCATTCATGAATTTGTGCATTTAATTGATAAGGCAGATGGTAATATTGATGGAATTCCAGCTATCTTATTAGAAAAACAATACACCATTCCCTGGATTGATTTAATCCAAAAGAAAATTGAAGATATTTATGATGGTGATTCTGATATCAACCCATATGGAGCAACTAACAAATCAGAATTTTTTGCAGTTATTAGTGAGTATTTTTTTGAAAGACCCAAGCTTTTAAAACAAAAACATCCCGAATTATATAAGTTACTTGTAGAAATATTTGATCAAAAAGCTGCTAAAAAGCAAAATAAAATTTCACAAACAGAAATTAATAGAAATGATCGATGCCCTTGTGGCAGTGGAAAAAAATATAAAAAATGTTGTGGAAGAATATATTAAAACATTAAACAGTAATGAAGAACTTTATGAATTTTCAATAAAATACATTAAATTTAAAACTATATAAAAGAAAAAAATGTCAAAAAAATTATTTATCACACTATTAATCACAATGATTATTGTGATTATTTATTCATGCAATAAGGATGATGAAGTATCAACAGAAGTAACCCAAGGTACTATAAAAGATTATGATGGAAATGTATATAAAACTGTACAAATAGGGGATCAGTGGTGGATGGCAGAAGATCTTAAGACTACTCATTATACTAATGGAGAAGCTATAACACTTGTAACTGATAATTCTGTATGGGCGGATCCAGATGATTTAAAAATGTATTGTTATTACAACAATGACAATAGTTCCGGAGCTGGCAAATACGGTGCATTATATTCTTGGTTTGCAGTTATGAACGGAGCCAGTGGTACAGATAATAATCCGAGCAATGTTCAAGGTGTTTGCCCAGATGGTTGGCATGTACCAAGCCACTCTGAATGGAAAGAAATGTTAATGTATTTGGGAATGACACAAACTGAAGTTGATTCAGAGAATTGGCAGGGAACAGACCAAGGTGGACAACTAAAAGCAAGCGGAACAGAAGAGTGGCTATCACCTAATTCTGGAGCTACTAATTCATCGAAATTTTCAGGAATGCCCAGTGGTACAAGAAGTTATTTAGACGGCACTTTTTCTGGTGAAGGCGAATTTTGTTTTTTCTGGACAACTGATGATAATACTGATTTCCCTTACATTTCAGCTATTACAAGAATTCTACACTATACACATGCTGATATAACTTATGCATCGCATACTAAAACAAGTGGAGCAGCGGTAAGGTGTGTTAAAGATTAATTTGAAATTAACAGAAATGATCCCTGCCCTTGTGGAAGTGGTAAAAAATATAAAAAGTGTTGTGGTAAAAACTAAATAAGCGAAACAAATGTTTCGCTTATTTTATGTTCTATTCTTTACTTAGTAAATATCCAGTAAACCTTAATAGTTCTTTACCATTTTCATCATGCTCAACGGATATTGAATAACCACCTTGTCGGCCAATACCTAAAACATAGGCTAAATCATCAGATAATATACCTAGTCCCATTTCCATATCTTGCTTTCCATCAAAATCAATAACTGTTTTAAAAATCAATATATCATTTTGTTTAACCAACTCCATATCTGCAAATAAATCATGATCGCCTGGTTGGCTATTAACAATTTTATATTTTCCTATTCGTTGCTCCCACTTTTCAGAAATATCTGATTTTTCAAATCTCTGACCTACAATAGCTAATCCTTTTGACTCAGTGTCTCTTTGATATATAATTGTCTGCCCTTCTTCTTCTTTAAAGCTAAACCTTGCAGTTTTCATTTTTACAGGAATAAAGTTCATCAATTTCAACACGGGTAAAAACTCGTCATTTCCAACATAAAACATATCAATTCTATATCCCTGAATTCTGGCTGTTAGTTTGTTCTTTTTTGTAGAAACTTCATAAATAGCACCTGGTAATGCGTAAGATCCACTTAGTTTATTAAGCTCTTCAAGGCTTAATTCTTGTTTTTTGTGCTTGTTTTTATTTTTATCTTCTGTTTTTGCAATTTCTTTTTCTCCATGTTCTAAAGCAATGGCTTTTTTCAAAATACTTGTTGATAATGATGTTACAGAACCACCGGTTGAAGTATTTGTTAAAA
The DNA here is from genome assembly GCA_964587535.1 of uncultured Bacteroidales bacterium. GTDB lineage: Bacteria > Bacteroidota > Bacteroidia > Bacteroidales > UBA12077 > UBA12077. The sequence continues at coordinate 10,178 of CAZPMA010000070.1, read as the reverse complement.
TAACAACACCTAAATTTTGTTCAGGACATATGGCTATTTTTGCTCTATGATACAATGTAGCACCACCATGTTCGTAAATATCATCAAATCCTTCTGATTCTCTGATAAACCATGTTAATCCTATTTTACTAAATACTCCTTCGTATAATTTATCAAACTGGGTTTTCATCATTTCATTCTGAGACTCTTGAGTTAATATGCGCTTAGAATCTGTTAAATGAGCTGATATAAATTTTGATAAGTCTAAAACGGTAGATTTAATTTCTCCTGCAGGAACTTCTCTAATTCCATATTCTTTTGCCAATTCTCCTTTTCGATTATATGCTACAGCTAATTTCGTAGCATCAGACTCGTTAAAGCAGCTATTGTTCATTTCTAAAATTTTAAAAATATTTTGTTTGATATAATCTTTATAGGGAGTATTTGATACTTCTTCAACCATACAACCTAACAAGTTATAACCTGGATTAGAGTAAGCATGAACAGTATTTGGAGCATAAATTGTATACTCTTTGTTTAAATATTCAATTTCCTTTTTGTATGATTCTGGTTGTTCCGAAACAAATCCACGCATAATGTCACAAGGTAAACCGGCAGTATGTGTCATTACATTTCTTGGTGTAATTTCATCAATAGATCCAAAACGGCTTTTAATATTAAACTCAGGATAAAAATTGCGAACAGGTTCATCAATATTTAATTTGCCTTTTTCTTGAAGCTGCATTACAGCAATTCCAGTAAAAAGTTTTGTTACAGATCCAATTCTGAACTGAGTTTCTGTTGTAGCCTTAATTTCATTTTCAACATCAGCATAACCAAATGCTTCTGTCCATATAATGCTATCTCCCTTTACTAATGCTATGGATGCTCCCTGAACTTTACTTTTCTTCATTTTCTTTTCGATCTCTTTTCTGAATTCTTCTTTAAGAGAACTATAATCAGTTTGTGCAAGTATTGATAATGTACTTACTAATAATACAAAACTTAAAACCGTAACTTTTAACATTAACTTTTTCATATCTATATGTTTTTTAAATTTTTATTTTATTTGAATTGGATACTTATTGATTTTGAATTAATTATATATTTATCACTACCATCACTTTCATAAAAGTAGTTCTTACCTTTATCGGCTCCATTTAATGTAACTGTGTTTCGAGAAGCTATACAGTTTAAATATTTAATTTGATTTTTAGATAAACACATATCTGTTTCTTCTTCGTTTTCAATTTTCAAACTTTCAAAACTTCCATTTACATAGCATTTGCCTGTATTTCTAATCTCTACAGGTATTGATGAAGGAATTTTAAATCTATACTTTAAATCCTGACTATAAGTTGAAATGCCAATTATATAAAGGTTTTCCCTATCTTTTGGTGTAATATACAAAACAGCATCTCTTATTTCCGAAATTAAACCAGGTTCTTCTATTTCATCTTTATTTGAAACTCCTATAACCTTTCCTGTTTCGGTAAATCTTAACTCGCATTCAACTTTATCTGACGGTGCATTTTCTAGTTCCAGATCATCATTAACCGTAATAACAACTTTTTTAATAGTTTCGAGAGAATAATCAGAATTCACTTTCTTTTCATTTTGAGAATTTGAGTTTAATACACTCATCAAAATAATAATAGTATTTACAATTAGTTTTTTCATAATTTTAATCTTTTTAGTTTGACATTCAATTTTGATTCAAAAGTCGAGCTTTGTCATTTACTGTGCAAAAAAGATTGATATGTGAAGGGAAGTTAATTGTAAACTATGAAATGAATTACTTAAATTAAACTCACGTAATTTTTTCATAAATTCACGAAATAAATTGTACAATTCAAATATTTGCAATGGAAAATGCAAACTTGTCATGTATTTTTGTATAAAACTTTAAATACTATGAAAAGATCACAAATAATAGAATTCATTATTCACTTAATATTCTGGCTTCCTTTAACTGTTTACCTTTTATTTACAGAAGACAGTCTTACATTTGGAGTATTTAATACTTCAGAAAAGTACTATAGCATAGCACTAATATATGGTTTACTTTTTAATGCTTTTTTCTTTTATACAACCATTTATAAAGTTCTTCCATCCTTTTTTAAACAAAGAAAATACCTTAAAGGAATTTTAGCATCTTTAGTATTTTTCGTTTTTATAAGCTTTTTAGAGGGACTCATTGATTTAATTTTCATTTCTACAATATATGAATCTTCCAACTTAGCAGAGATTAATGAAAATCCCTTTTCATATGTTATTTTAGGTGCTTTATTAATAAACTCACCCTTTATTTTAATTGCTTACAGCTATCGTTTTACCAAAGATTGGTACATTAATGAAAGAATTAAGCATATTCTAAAAGAAGAAAAACTTAGAAGCGAATTACAATTTCTAAAATCACAAATTAATCCGCATTTCCTGTTTAATACACTTAACAATTTATTTGGCATAGCACGAAAGATTGATGCAATGCCTGTTGCCGATGGTATTGCCAAACTTTCAAATATGATGAGATATATGCTTTATGATAGCGAAGTCGATCTGGTATCATTGGAAAAAGAAGTAAAGTATATTAATGATTACATTGAATTACAGAAACTTAGAATTGAATCTTTAGATAATATTGATTTAAATGTTAATTTAACTGATTACAATACTGAGCTTAAAATTGCTCCACTATTATTAATTCCATTTGTAGAAAACGCATTCAAGCATGGTATATCAATAAAAGAAAAATCAGAAATTAAGATTGAGCTAAACACAAAAGGAAATACTATTAATTTCGGTGTTGTTAATTCAATTAACAAATTTAGGAAAAATCGCGATGATGAAAATAGTGGTTTCGGTTTAAGAAATGTTCAAAAACGACTTGATCTTTTATATCCCGATAACTATTCATTAAAAATTAATGAAGAAATTGACAAATACCAGATATCTTTAACTATTAATACACAGGTATGAATTTAAAAGTAGTTGCCATAGACGACGAGCCTGTTGCTCTAAGTATCGTAGAAGAATATATCAAAAAAACTCCATTTTTCGATTTAAAAGGTTTATATACCGATTCAATTGCTGCATTAACTTATGTGCAAGAAAATCCTGTTGATTTAATATTTTTAGACATTAATATGCCTGATTTAACTGGACTACAATTTTTAAATGCTCTAGAGAAAAAACCATTGGTAATTTTTACAACTGCCTATTCTGAATATGCTGTGAAAAGTTATGAATACAGAGCAGTTGATTATTTATTAAAACCTATTGAATTTGAACGATTTTTAAAAGCATCGTTAAGAGCAAAAGAAGAATTTGAATCAAAACACAAAACCGAAACTTCTTCAGAAACTTCAACTAATATTAAAAGCAATCCTGAATCTGATCATATTTATGTAAAAAGCGGTACTGAACTTCATAAAGTATTAATAAATAATATTTTATACATTGAAGGTACAGGTAATTATATATCTATTATTTGTAAAAATAAACGCACAATGACATTAACTAAAATGTCGGAAATAATTAATATGTTACCTGAAAAACAATTTGTTAGAATACATAAATCGTATATTGTTTCGATGAGTTATGTTGAAAAAATTGAAAGACATCAATTAACCATAAATGGAAAGAATATTCCAATTGGAATTACTTATAGAGAAAGTTTCTTTAAAAACCTTGAAAATAAATAGTTTTTAAATTTAATGAACTAAACTAATAATTACACAAACCAATTTTTGCTTTTAAATAAAATAGATGTTATTAATTCGATTAAAAATCCATATGTCATTCCCATTACTACTGTACTAACAAACATCATACTAGCACTAAAACCAGGAGTATCTGCTATTAAGCCACTAAATGCCATCGGCAACGAAAAGATTAATCCCATTATCAGGCCGTGCAAAGTCCAATGAACTTTTAAACTACTAATACCAATTGCAAAACCAATTAATGTCCGACTAAATAATATTTGCAGTTTTATAGGATTTGGAATGTCATATGCTCCGCTCGATGCAAAACCTAAACAAACAAAACCGAATAATATACCAGCTATGGTTGCAATGATAATACGTTTAGACTTTTTCATAAAAGCTTAATTTTAAGGTTAGTGAATACAAATTATGAAAAAAATATTATCAATCAAATAATGTTGATAGAGCATCTTAAATTTTATTATCTTGTAGCCTAAATCATTTTTCTTATGAATAAATCCCGATTAATTATTGCAAGCATTGTATTTCTAATAATTTTAATATTATGGCCAATATTAACCTATTTTTCATTGCCATTAGGAAACAATTTTATTGAACAATTAGCATTTATTAATAATTCGTCAAAGAACTACATTATAGGATTTCTCAATGCATTTTTAATTGCACCTGCATTAATATTTATTTTATATGAATTTTATAAAGATCTATCGAAAGATCAATGGTCGTTAAAGGCTAAATTTTTATTCTCTTTATATGCTGTTTATTTTATTATAATAAGCATTTCATATGGCTCACAAATTATATTATTACCTAATATTATTGAAATTGCAGATCAAAATACAATTTTAGACTGGTACTTTTTCAATACTGAATCAAAAGTATATTTAATCAATCAAACAGGATATTTAATTTGGTCCGTTACAACCTTATTAATCTTTGCAAGATTTTTATTTAAAGGAACCTTAGTTTTTTTTATTATTAAACTGCTTACACTTTCATCCATTGCACAGATAGTAGCTACCATAGGTTTATATTTTGGTAATCAAAAACTTAATACTTTAACTTTTTATAGTGGTTTGTTATTGTTACCTGCAGGAATATTGATATTTGCTTATGGTTTCAAGCAATTAAAACTTAATAAATAAATATTTCTTTTTCTTCACATTAGATTGTAATTTTACTCTAAAAAGAAACAATATGAAATCAAAATTTTTGATTTATATTTTATTGCTTTCTATTATTATCAGTTTTTATGGTTGCTATAATGATTTCTTAATAATCAGTTCTGATTTTTCAACGCCTGTTAGTAAGGATAGTAATGCAATATTTTTCTTTCATACCATAAAAGCAAGTCAACCACCCAAAGGAATAAGTCGTTTCCCTGATGGTGGAACACATAAAACTGTGTACAAGAATACTTCTATCTATAAATTTGATATTAAGAAAAATAAATTAGATAAGATTTTTGACTTTGGCAATCTTCCTTATGACTCATGGAATAGTTATATTTCAGTTTTTGATGATAAAATAATTTTTAGCATCGTTCCTGGTTTAGGATGGGAATGGAGAATTTATAATTCAACCATCAAAGAAAAGCTTGCTGAACTAAAAAACGAAATAGGAGGAATTTATTTACATAATTTAACAACATTAGAAAACAATAAAATTATAAAAGATGGTTGTCATCCTGTATTTTCGCCTAATGGAAGAAATATTCTTTATCTAACAAATGACACCTTAAATACTCAACTAATGTTATTTAATATTGCTGATAATAATAATACACAATTGCTTGAAACTCCATTAACTAAAAAAATGAGCAATTTATTCTGGCTTAACGAAAAAGAAATATATTTTGAAATAAATGAAAAAAATATATTAATCGATATGAATGGGAATATTTCTGACACAACAGATTTAAGATCCTATCATAAAAATCCCAATAAAATTAAAATCAGCGAATTAAAAGATTTATTAAAAAATTATGATTCACAAGATTGGGGCTTTTCATTAAAAAAATACTGGAGTAAAGACATTGATGATTTTTGTAATGATATTGTACTTTTAAATGGTAATTTGGAATACAGAAAGACAATATTAGAAGAATATAAGGATGATTTAAGCAGGTCAGACATAGAAGATATGCTAAAGGATATAGAAAAAAGAAAACAAAATCTTGAGCAATATAAAAAAGCCGAATATGAGTATTTTTCTCAAGAAACCATTGAGCTTTTAAATTCTCTTCTTAATAAAAAATAATGAATACAATATTTTGCAGAAACAGAACTGAATGGAGATCATGGCTTGAACAGAATCATACAAGTGAATCAGAGATCTGGCTAATATATATGAAGAAGCATACAAAAAAAGAAACAGTTTCATACAATGATGCTGTGGAAGAAGCATTATGTTTCGGATGGATTGATAGTCTTGTTAAGCGTATTGATAAAGAAAGTTACATGCAAAAATATACTCCACGTAAACCTAAAAGTGTTTGGTCGTTGGCAAATAAAAAGCGCTTAGAAAAAATGATTTCTGAAAAAAAGATGACTCAACCAGGAATTGAAATGGTTGAAATTGCAAAAAGAGAAGATACTATTCAACGAAGAATTGCATTTGTTTTTGATCGAAGCGAAAAAAATATAAAGCCAGAACTTATTTAATTATTCCTGAAACTGAAGGCTTAGATTTTCAAGGCTGTCAACCGAACCAACCATTGTTACGATATCTCCAATTCTTAAACGAGTATATCCATGTGATATTAATACCTGACCCTTTCTTTTAACAGAAACAATAATAACATCATTTGGTAAACGTAAATCTCTTAAAGCCATTCCGTGCAATTCCAGATCAAGTACTTTAAAATCAACCATTGCTTTATGATCTTCTTTGCCAAGAATAAATGATGCTGTTATTGGTGATCGCACAAATTGCTCTAATAAACGGATTATTGCATCGGCCGGATCAACTACAATGGCTCCTAACTCCCTGAATCTATCAGCAAATACAGAATCAAATAATCTGACAATAACCACCTGCGTACCAATGTTTTCGTATATTAATTCACTGATCTTAAAGTTTTCTTTATCAGATAACATTAAAATAACCACATCGAATTTACTAATATTAATTTCGTTTAAACAGGTCATTGTTAAATGTTGCAGGTAATGAATTGTTGTATTCCCTAATTGTTCAACATTTTTTCTTTCCTCTACCGTAGCAACTTCAACCTCATATTGATCTTTTTGTAGATTCTTCACCAACTCAATTGATTGATGCTCTATTCCAAATACTAATGCATTTTTATTTGGCTCAATATCAGATTTTGCTTTTGTTCTGCTTTCGCCAACCAATTTTAAAGCCCACTTAAATAAAGGTGGTCCAATAATCTGATTTAAGATAATTACAGCAATTATTACTGTCGCTAATTGATTACCCCATTCTGGAAAACTTCCGGAAACTTCATAAATAAGTGCAAAACCAACCCCAGCCTGTGTTAAAAAAGGCATCCATCCTATTCTTCGATATATTTTTGGATTAGCAGCAAAAGTATTACCAAGATACGTTCCTATAAATAATGATATAAAATAAACCACAAATAAAAATAACTCAACATACCACATATTAAGCAACACATCTAAAGCAAGGCTTGCTCCAACCAGTGTAAAAAAAGCTGCATAAACTAACGGACCTAAATCTTCTATTATTTTATGCAAATCAACTCTTAGTTTACTATAATTTGTAATTCGATAACTAGCAATAATACAAACTAATAATGCTTCAATATGTATTTCGTGATTAATGTAACTCAGGCTAATGTGTCCAATCCCTTTTGAAAACTGATATACCAAAAAACCGGCAAGCAAAGTAATTCCTGCTTTATACCTTGATCCAACGGGTAATTTCAATATAAATTCTATTAGCTTCGATAGGATAAAACCTGCAGCGAAAGTGATTAACAACTCCAATAACAGAAATAAAATAAATTTATACGTAAAATCGGCATCAGTAACTAAGGTATGAGCAACCGAAAGACAAATTGTAAAAAGTAAAATAACTAAAACATCTAATAAAACAGTTGCGCTTATTACCATCCGGGTAAACCTTCCTTTTGCTCTCATTTCATTAATTACAGCAATTGTTGATGAAGGTGAACGTGCAATAAATATGGTACCTGTTAAAATAGCTATAGATATTTTAGAATACTCAGGTAATTTTTTCATAAAAGGAATAAAATCCTGTAAAAAATAAACTGATAAGGAAACAATCGTAAAAATTATGATTAACTGACCAAAAGTATTCCATAAAATACTTTTAATATTGTTTTTTATTTCCTTTATAAATAATTCAGAACCAGCTGCAAGTGCTATAAATGCCAATGCGGTATAATTCACAAAATCAAGCTTTTGTATTGCTTCTGTTTGTAATAATTTTAACCCAAAAGGGCCAATCAAAAAGCCTGATAATAAAAACCCTGTTATCAGAGGTAATTTAAACTTTTGAAAAAGTTTTGCTACCTGAGTACTACCAATAACAATCCAAATAAATGCTAACAGATATAATAATATTTCCTTTAACTCTGGCATAATAAACAAATTATTTGCTTAAAGTACTATAAAAAGTAATTCAAGTCAATACATTTAAAATTTCTAACGTTTATCGAACTAGTTTTGTTGAATAAGATTGAAAATTTTATCTAAAGATATATACTTGAAATTTTGAGATTGCAGCGTATCATCTTTAAAATTAAATCCATCCTGAACAACCATAAATCCCTTAGGGAAAGTTTCATTAACATAAGTATCAATAATTTCCAAGCCATCTGTTTCTTCAGCTCCATCAATAATACCGTCCTTTATCACAAAACTTGCAATATACTTATCAGGGTTTCCAATTTCAAAAATTGGATACGAAAAATTACCCTGGCTTGATGCAACCAAATATGTTTTTCCTTCATATTTAAATATTGCAATACCTTCAATATCAGATGAAATCAAAGTTCTATCAGACGGATTACTTCCTTTTACCCAAACGGTTTCAAATTCATATTGTGGTTCAGCTTTTACTTTTAATATTCCTTCTTCTTCAACACCAATATATAATATTCCTTCGGCATCATCAGCAACCATTCCTTCTGGTCGACTACTCACTTTAAATGATTTTATTAAATTTGCACTAATTTCATCTGAATCTGAAACAATTTCCCATTGTTCTACATCGCTTTTTTCGCCATTAACAAATACATAATGCTTACCGGTTTCATTACTTTGATACATACATATTCCATAAACAAGTTCAATGTCTGTTTTTATGTTATAGATTATATCGGATAAAATTCCCTTCTTTTTATCAATATAAAACAGAGATATCGTATTTAAAGAACAATTCGTGGCAGCAACGATTACTACTTCTTGATCTTTATAATTAAAATTATCACGTAAATCAATGTTGTTCATACATCCCACTTCAATATACTGCAATTGATCTCCAGCCATATTATATACATGAACACCGCCATGTTTATTTGTTCCAAGTACCAAACTTTTTTCAGGATTTTCCTTATTATACCAAATTGCAGGATCATCGGCAGCATCTACTCCAACATCACTTGCCACCTGATCAGACTCAACATCAACAGTAACAAAATCAGTAAAAACTTTGCTTTTTTTAATTGTTGATCCCAAATAAACTGAGAATCCAGAAGAATCGAGCGATGAATAAAATTTCTCGATTGTACTTTTATTGTTTGTATTATTTGAAATATTACAAGCTGTACTAAATAACATAGTCAGTATCAATAATGATTTAAGTGTCTTCATGAATTATCCAATCCCTATTTTAAAAAGAAAAGTAAATTTATAAAAATTTATTAAATCACTAATCTAAAGTTAATAAAAAAAGAGTGCATTTTCGTTTGCACTCTTAAATCAAAAAAAAATTCTAATAAATTCTATTTTTTCAGTACTTTTTTCAGAACTTCTTCTTTAGCAATCTTTTTAGTACAGAAGAACCAATCTTTACAATCCAAATCTTTATCTTCCATACGATCTTTAGCCATTCCGCATGATCCTGCAGGAGAAATAATCACATCATCACCAGGAGTCCAATCAGCAGGAGTTGCAACACCAAACTCATCAGCTGCCTGCATTGCTATTAATGCACGGTATAACTCATCAAAGTTACGACCTAAACTTAGTGGATAGTAAATAATCGCTCTGATAATACCTTTAGGATCAATAAAGAAAACAGCACGAACTGCTTTTGTATTACTTTCGCCAGGTTGAATCATACCATATTTTTTTGCAACATCCATGGTAATATCTTCAATTAAAGGAAACTTTACTTCGATATCTTTCATTCCTTTATATTCGATTTTTTCCTTGATAGTGCGTAACCATGCAATATGACTGTATAATCCATCAACAGATAATCCAACTAATTTACAATTAGCTTCTGCAAATTTATCTTCCA
>CAZPMA010000069.1:0-16740 GCA_964587535.1 uncultured Bacteroidales bacterium | reverse complement strand
GCATGATATCATGTAACATGCCTCTCCATTTTAGTTCCTCAACGAAATTCATTTTGTATTTCTTATTTATTAACAATGTCATGTTGAGCTTATCGAAACATGACCCAATCCAATACACACTTCGACAAGCTCAGTGTAACAATAATCCATGTTTTAAATTTTTGCTAATGCCTGATCTAAATCAGCAATAATATCATCAACATTCTCAATACCAACTGCATAACGCACTAATCCTTCAGTAATATGAGCTTCTTCCCTGGCTTCTTTTGGTACTCCGGCATGTGTCATTGATGCAGGATGCTGAATTAAAGACTCAACACCACCCAATGAAACTGCTAATAATGCTAAATGAACATTATTCATTAAAGTAACACCAGCATCATATCCACCTTTCAGCTCAAAACTTATCATTGCTCCCGGACCCGACATTTGTTCTTTTGCTAAATCGTATTGTGGGAATGATTTTAATCCCGGATACCTTACCCATGCTACTTTTGGGTGATTTTCGAGAAATTCAGCAACTTTCATGGCATTTTCCTGAGCACGATCAACACGTAAACTTAATGTTTTTACACCACGAATTACTAGATAAGCCTGATGTGGATCCATATTACCACCCATGTAAACCATCGTTTTACGAAGCTTTTGGTATATTTCAGGATCTTTTGCAACTAATGCACCACCAACAATGTCGGCATGCCCATTAATAAATTTGGTTAAGGAATGCAAGACAACATCGGCACCTAAATCCAAGGGTTTTTGTAAATATGGACTGCTAAAAGTATTATCCACAACAACAATAATTCCGTGCTTATGTGCAATCTCACAAGCTTTTTTAATGTCAGTTAATACAATTGTTGGATTAGCGGGTGTTTCTAAATACAATACTTTTGTATTAGGCTTAATCGATTTCTCGATTTCATTAATATTTGCAGTATCAATAAAGCTTGCTTGCACGCCAAATTTTGCAAAATGACTGTCTAAAACAGCACGACTTGGTCCATATACTGCACTTGTGCAAACAATATGATCACCTTGCGCTAAAAACGCCATATATGCTGTAGTAACCGCAGCCATTCCTGAAGCTAAAGCTATTCCGCCAATGCCATTTTCAAGTTCGGCCAGTTTGTTTTCCAATGCATCAATGGTTGGATTACCAATGCGCGTATAAATAAATCCCTTTTCGCGTCCGGCAAACAAATCAGCACCATGCTTTGCATTTCGAAAAGCAAATGTAGATGTTTGATAAATAGGAGTTACTGCACTGCCATTTGCATCTTCAAAGTCGCCGGCATGTATCAACTTGGTATTAAAGCCTAAATCTTTTGTGTTCATCGTTTATGTTTTTATTGATTATTTTTATCCTATATTTTTACTCCTGCTTCGTTTGTTTCTTCTTCTATCTTTTCCTTAATTTTATCGAAATTCAGATAAGGAAAAATCATTGGGGCAAAATTTGAAAGCGGTTTGTATAATAATGATTTTTCTTTTGTTTCATTCGGAATAAAATTGTATTTATTATCTACTTTATTAACCAAAACCAATACAATGCTTACAATAAAAGCTGTTTTTAATAAGGAAAATAGTACCCCCAACAATCTGTTTACAATTCCTAATGCAATGGCATCTATTAATTTATTTAATGCCTTAGCAAATAAATGAACGGCAATAACAATAGCAATAAAGGTTAATGCAAAAGACAATATTGGTAAATATTGACCAGAAACATCAAATTTTTTAATGATTAAACCTGATGTAAAATCTGAAAAAACTACTGCACCCAGTATTCCCAGCAGTAAAGCAGCTAGTGTAGCTAATTGCACTATAAAGCCTTTTGTAAAGCCACGATAAGCAGCCCACAATAATAATATAGCAAAAACGAGATCAACCGTATTCATAATAAAAATATTCACTAATAGAATTGGTAAAAATAATAAAAAGATTGAGTATTACCGAATTGCTGGTTTGGTTTATGTTTATTGTTTTACCATCCAATAAAAGTGTTTTGATTGCTTCAAAAAAAATTGTTTTTCACTTTTTTTATTGGGATGTTAAAAAACAGCAAATTACTATTATTTTGATTTTTAAATAATAAATAATTAAATTGCTTTAAATTAAACTTAAAATCGGAGGATATTTTATGAAAACTACGTTTGTTTTGCTATTAAGCGCATTTTTATTTTTAAATTTAAATTCTTACTCACAAGACTCTTACTTTGGAATTTATGGTATGCTTGCAATGCCGCAGGGTGATTATGGCGACACCCAAGGTGACGGCGCAGCATATGCAAAAACCGGCTTTGGTGGTGGTTTAGAATATACTATGGCTCTTGGTGCTGCTGATGGCCTTGGTTGGGTTACTACTGCTTCGTTTATTATGAATGCACATGATGAGGACGCTATTGCTGAAGATATGGGTGTTCCTGATGATGTTGATTTTAGTATGGGAAATACATTTAACATTCCAATCCATACCGGTTTAAAATACCAGACAGAACTTTCAAGTATGACTGTTTATGGTTTATTGGAAGTTGGTATAAATTATATTATGCCAGGTAAAATGGAAGGTGGAGACGATACTTATAAACAAACCATTGAATTTGAACCTGCTACTTCTTTTGGTTTTACTCTAGGTGCTGGAATCATTCTTAACGAAAAGTTAACTCTAGGTTTGAGATTATTCAGTTTAGGAGAAGCTGAAATGGAAGGAACTTATTCTGTGGAAGTTGATGGTGAAGAAGTTGATAGTGGAGATTATGAAGACGCAGGAGAAATGGCAGCAAAATTTCTTTCATTTACTGTAGGAATTAATTTTTAATTGATATTTTATCAAACAATAAAGGCTTGCATATTGCAAGCCTTTTTTCATTTCATTCAACAAGTATTTCTCTCTTTAAATTTAAGACACACCAAATATTTTAATGCTAATTGCTTGATTTTTAAATAATAAATGGCTAATTTGCTGTTAATTAAACTTAAAACGGAGGACCTTTTATGAAAAAGATTTTTATTTTTTTATTGGGTGCATTGCTATTTTTCAATTTTAGTGCACAAGCACAGGGCGAACCTTATTTTGGTATTTATGGTATGTATGCATTACCACAAGGAGATTATGCCGACACAAAAGGTAACGATGCAGGATTTGCAGAAGCTGGTTTTGGTGGCGGATTAGAATATACCAGACCTCTTTCTATTGCAGATGGGCTTAGTTGGTGCACTTCTGTATCCTTTATAATGAATGGACATGATGCGGATGCTTTAGCCGAAGATATGGGTGCTGATCCTGATGGGGATTTTAGTATGGGAAATACTTTTAACATCCCTCTTCATACCGGTTTAAAATACCAAACAGATCTTTCAAGCATGAGTGTTTATGGCTTATTTCAAGTTGGTATAAACTATATTATTCCAGGTAAAGCAGAAATGGAAGTAGGAGGAACCTATACTATGACAGGTACTATGGAATTTGATCCAGGTACTTCTATGGGAATTACACTTGGTGGAGGAATCATACTTAACGAAAAATTTACTGTTGGTTTTAGATATTTTAGTTTAGGTGAAGCTGATATTGATGGAACTCAGTCGTATGAAATAAAGGATGGATCTACCGTTATTGAAGAAGGCAAAGAAGATTTAGAAGGTGAAGAAATAGCTGCCAAATTTCTTGCAATTACTGTAGGAATTAATTTTTAATTGATATTTTATCAAACAATAAAGGCTTGCATATTGCAAGCCTTTATTGTTTGTGATATTTGCATTTTTTAGCCACCAATAGTTACCGAATTTCCATTTCGACCTACAAACGGAATTCCAATTTTTATTCCTGTGTATTCATGTGTTTGTCCTTTAAATCCTGCAAAAACTTCGAGATTAAACATCAGGAAAATTTGGTTTAATCCATATCCTACTTCATAATACGGTTTGCTTTCGGTTGTAGTTAAATAATTAAAATAAACTGTTTCGCGCATTAATGTTTTATTTAAAACCGGCAATCGTTTAAGTAAAATCCTATCATTTTCTACTCTTACATGTCCTTCTGCATAGCTCTTATTTGTGCTATAATCATAATACTCAATTAAACGAAATGTGCTCCCTTCAGACGTTCCAATTAAGAAAGGATAACTAGTTCCAAAATGCTTATAATCTGCAAAATAAACATTGTTATTGTTTAAAAAAGTTCCTGATGTTACACTATATATAAGTGCTCCTATTCTTCTTAAATTTAATCTTTGTCTTATATTAAACTCCAGTTGATCATAATCTACTTCACTATTTAGCATTCCATTTATACCTTTTTTATAATTCAATGTAAATGTTGGGAACCTTGATCGTGTATTGTATTTTACTCCATCATAAAATCTGTAATAGTATTCCGGTGTATAGCTAACATTTACAGACAAGATAGAAGCACTATGGTCCTTAACTAAATCAGCATTTAAGTTCTCAACAGGCGGAATATTAGGCGTAAACTCATTATCAAATGGATTATAAAAACTAAAATCAGAATTGTTAAATAATTGTTTACGCTTGGCATACTCAAATCCTGTATACAATCTTAACCCATTAGTAATTTCTGTTGAGTGTTGAATTGACAAATAATCTTTTTGATAAAGCTTTAAGTAATTCTCTTTAAGAAACAATGTAGTTATTAAATTAAGATTTTCAGGAATCCCTGTTTGGGAATCAAAATCTGAAGTAGTTCGGCCAGCCCTAAATCTGTAATATGCTCTCTTTGCTCCGTTATAACGGTTATAAATAGAAAGATTTCCTGTAAATTCTTCACGAACAAAAGCATAATTTACATCATTCCAAATACTGAAATATTTACCTGTACTATCAATTCTATGAGTATACTGAAACTCCATTCCATATTTAAATCCATCAACCGTGTTGAAATTTGCTTTATCGAAGTCAAATAAACCACCATAACGAAAACTATGTCCATTGTCGTATCTAAATGTTCCACCAGTTAATAGTTTTCCCCATTTAAACTTTTTATCATCTCTCTCTATAGAATCTCTGTATGTTGTATCGGTTTCCATTCGTCGCTGAATAGAATCTTTTGCTTTATATCCTTCAATTTCTTCGATTGTCAGAGGAATTGGTCGAATTGTATCCCAATAAGTTACTGTTCTTAATAGTGCACTATCCTCAACATTGCTTATATTATCTCTTTCTTCGATGGTTTTTTCTGTTGGTTTTTTCTCTTCAATATCTTTACGAACCAGTTTTTTTAATTTTTTAGATTCTTTTTTTGTAAGATATTCTTTCTGAACCAACTCTTTTATTTCATCTTTATTTCCTGCTGTTAAATCTTTAACATCCGCCATATATTCTTTGCTTTCAGATAATAGATTTCTGTACAAAGAATGATCTATATTAGGATTAAGTTTTACTTTATAATTGGAAACAGATGCCACATAATTAAATTTTACTTCAAATCCCATTGCATTAACATCAATGTCAAAAGTGTGGCTTATTGGCATCCAAACATCATTACCTACAGAGTTGTATACTTGACTAAGTTTTAACTTGAACATTTTTTGTTCTACTTCTAATTCTGCACTGTGTAAATGCCAAAATCCTTCAACAATGTAAATGTTTCCAGAATAAAGATCAAAACCTTCTCTTCGAGGAATAATTTTGATTTTATGAATTAGATAATCCTGATCATAAAACGATGCTAGCAACTCAAATTTATAATGAGCAAAAGCATCCCTACTTAAAGGAGAAATAATACCCTCAATATCATTATACAAGGACAAAGTAATATATCCCATTGGAGATACTTCTTCATTTTTCATTGTGCTGCGCATAGATATCACATTTTCCTCTATCACATCAGGCAATTCAAAATGTAAATCAGTAATATTCTCCATTACCATTGCTTTTCCTTCCTCTAATCCTTCTTTCTTTAATGTCTTCTTCATTATTTTAGGAATATTTTCAAATCTTCCAGATCCTTTCATATATATCCTACAATCATATTCACCAACCTGATTTAAGTAATAATGACTCATTGCAACTGCTTTTCTCATAATTGCATAAGCAGGGTCTTCTCCGCTGGCCAATATTCTAACTTCCGGTATTTTATACAATTGCTCTTCTAAAACAATATCTATATATTGTTGTTCACCATTACATTCTACTGTAAATTCCCTTGTTTTATACCCCAGGTTTCTAATTACAAGTTTATGTTCTCCGTTGGGTAGATCCAAAAAATAATTTCCTTCAACATTAGACGTTGTTCCTTTGGAAAGACCTGGAACATAAATTGTTGCAAATGAAATGGGATCATTACTTGTATTAATTACTTTCCCTTTTATACATTGTGAAAAAACACTGGTTCCAAAAAACAAAACGAAAACTGATATGAATAGGGTTCGCATATTTCTATTTTTTTTATTCTATTTTGTTGAGACGAATAAGTAAATACAAAGTTACAGCATACAAACATTAATTACATTATAATTTCTGAAAAGCTAAATAAACGCATTTTGCATATGAAATTAATTTGTCTAATTTTGTTGCGCTAAAATTGGCCCCATAGTTCAAGGGATAGAACGACAGTTTCCTAAACTGTAAATACAGGTTCGAGTCCTGTTGGGGCTACAAGCCAAAGAAGTCACATTTTGTGGCTTCTTTAATTAGATATCTTTTATTGTTCATCCTTAAACTTTAACCACGACATTACAAATTTGATTTCGGAGTAGGAGAAATCTTCTCCTAAATGTTCTTTAATAGGTTTTAACAAGTCTGTATTAACTGTTTGTGCGGCATGTTCAATTTCATCAATGCGTTCCTGCACCATCAATTCATGTATCTTTATCTTACCTTCTTGTACACAATCGCTTATGTGACTTTCAATGGTACGAATATTCAACGATCGCTCCTTAGCAATTTCTTTTAATGATTTGCCTTGTTTGTATAGCTCAAATGTAACATGCGAAGTTTTTACTTTTGGTTTCTTTTCCTTATCAGAAATCTTACGATTAGATTTCTTTCCCGATTTTGATTTTTCCACTTCATCGGGTTTTTTAAGCGACCCAGTAATTGAAATGATATCTTCTTTATTTAACTCTTCGTCGTTAATTATTGCCTGGCATAAGGCTTCCCCTTTATGAATATGGATACTCTGATCGTAAAAAACACCTTGCAGCACTTTCAGTTCCTTTACATACTTTTTAATACCCTTTCCTTTTTGTATAGCTTCTATATGCGATTCCACTTCTTCCTGTTTTTTATTCAGTAAGGGAATAAAATAATCTTTAGCTGCTAAAAGCCTTTCTTTTAAACGCAATAAATAATCTTTTTCGCCAGAACGTATTATTGATTTTATCTGATTTTGAAATTTCTCCGATACTTCTGCTAAAGCTTTTGTACTGTAGAAAAGTTCTTGAGCCCAGGTTAAATATTTCTGCTTTTCCGATCTGGAATCATCTTTGTCGTAGGTGTCAATATGTTCCTTTAAATCTGCTAACACGGAGCTAAAATTAAAAGCTGCTGTTACCTGATTGTTGACATATTGTTTCGATGCTGTTTTGTATTTTTCGTCTGCCTGCTCCAGTGATACTTTTGTTTTTGCAAAACTAATCAGTTGATCATCCGTTTCGGGACCCGACCATTTTACCGGCGATACCAGTACTAAGCCTTCTATGGATGTTAATCGCGACAGAGCCACATAGGTCTGCCCGGCAGCAAAAGCCTGTGAAATATCAATAACCGCTTTTTCAAAAGTTAAACCCTGACTTTTATGAATGGTAACCGCCCAGGCCAATTTAATTGGATATTGCGTAAATTCACCAACTACATTTTCTTCTATTTCCCTGCTTTTTTTATTTAGAGCAAACTTTTTATTTTCCCATGTATATTTTTCCACTTGGGCACCTGGCGATCCATCCGAAAAGCTAACCAGAATATGCTCATCAGAAACAGAATCAACCTTGCCGATTTTTCCGTTAAAATAAGCCTGATTTCCCGAAGAATCATTTTTGATAAACATTACCTGCGCCCCTTGTTTAAGCTCCAGAATCGGATCAATAGGATAGGTGTGCTCACTAAATTCTCCCTGTACACTAGCTTTAAAACTAAATAATTTGCCATCCAGGTTATCTAAGGCTTCTTTATTAATCTTATCGGCCTTATGATTGTGTGTAGTTAAGTAAATATAACCTTCATTTTCCAGCAAATTAAACTGGCTTTTATATTGCTTATTTAGAATTTCAAGATCCCTATCATCAACTTTATTTAACCTGAAATGATTCAGTAAATCAATAAATTCAGGGCTTGTTTGCCTGTAAATCTTATCTAATTCTAAATAAAGTAATTCTGTTTTATTAAAAGCCAAGGCACTAAAAAAGAAGCTATTCGAGTAAAAGTTTCTTAAAACAGCCCATTCTTCGTTTTTTACAACCGGAGGTAATTGCCAAAGATCGCCAATAAATAAAATTTGTAATCCCCCGAAAGGGTTTTGATTTCTTCTGACATAACGAAGGATTGTATCAATAGCATCAAGCAAATCGGCACGCAACATACTTACTTCGTCAATAATCAGCAATTCCATCTCGCGCAACAGAGCCTTTTTTTGCGAGTTCATTTTCAGACTCCTAATAAGTGTTCTGGGAGTATTTAACTGGAACGTTAAGCTTATATTATTGGGCAATATATTATCAGGAATAAAAGAACCAAAAGGCAAATGAAATAATGAATGTAAGGTAACTCCTTCTGCATTAATAGCAGCAATTCCGGTAGGAGCAGCAACAACCGTTTTTTTATGTGTTGTTTCAACTATTTGTTTCAGTAAAGTTGTTTTTCCAGTACCAGCCTTACCCGTTAAAAATACCGATTGATTAGTTCCATTTATGAATTTTGAAACATAACTTGAAATATCTTTTTTGCCTAATTTATTCATTTCTTAAGTTAATCTGCTTTTGGATAAATATATATCTACCTGATACACAAATTTGCATTATTTTAGGTAGAGAACAATAGAAGACCTGCAGAATTACAATTCTTTTTTAGAAATTAAACGATATTGGTTATTTCTTGTCCAATTAATTACAAATACTTATCTTTTAATATGATTTACTTAAAACTTCAGATTACACAATATTATTTAAATACCTAAAATATACATTATGAAAAAAAACAAAACCAGGGCGTTGTTAAGTATTATTATTGTATTTATGATGATCTTAACAAGCAATTATTCATTATTTGCTCAACGAAAAAAGCAAACTGTTAACGAAGACAAATTTGAATTAACTCAAGACATGTTGCGCATGTATAAATTCAGAAGTGTTGGACCAGCGGCCTATTCTGGTCGTATCTCTGATCTTGCTGTAAATCCGGAAAATCATTCGGAATATTATGTGGGTGTTGCTTCGGGTGGGCTGTGGAAAACAACAAACCAGGGAACAACCTTTGAACCTATTTTTGATGATCAGCCTGTATTTTCTATCGGTTGTTTAGCAATTGATCCAAATAATCCAAATGTATTGTGGGTTGGTACCGGCGAAAATAATTCGCAACGTAATTTAGCTTATGGCGATGGTGTTTACAAAACAACCGACGGCGGGAAATCATTCACTAATATGGGATT
Source organism: uncultured Bacteroidales bacterium (assembly GCA_964587535.1). Lineage (GTDB taxonomy): Bacteria > Bacteroidota > Bacteroidia > Bacteroidales > UBA12077 > UBA12077. The sequence continues at coordinate 7,139 of CAZPMA010000069.1, read as the reverse complement.
AAAAACAAGCTCTCAAATTGGAAAAATTATGATTGATCCACGAAACAGCAATGTTGTTTATGTTGCAGCTCAGGGACAAGCCTGGGGTCCAGGAGGAGAACGTGGTTTATATAAAACTACAGATGGAGGAAAAACCTGGAACAGAGTTTTAGAAATTGGTGATTATACGGGTGTAAGTGATATGGAAATGGATCCAAGAAATCCGGATATTATTTATGCTGCAGCACATCAAAGAGAAAGAAGAGTGTACTCGAAAATAAATGGTGGACCAGAATCGGCAATCTACAAATCTGTTGACGCCGGAAAAACATGGACTAAGCTATCAAAAGGTCTTCCGCATGGTGATGTGGGTAGAATTGGTTTAGCTCTATCACCTGCAAATCCTGATATAATTTATGCTATAATAGAATTGCCAGAAAGTAAAAGTGGTTTCTACAGATCGTGTGATATGGGCGAAAGCTGGGAAAAACGCAGTGATAAAGGAACAACCAGTCCACAATATTATAATGAGATATACGCTGATCCAAAAAACCAGGATTTAGTAATTGTTATGGATACCAGAAATGCTCTTTCTTTGGATGGAGGAAAAACATGGGAAACCATTGAAGGTAAAAACAAACATGTCGATAATCACGTAGTTTGGATTGATCCTACAAACACAGAACACTATTTAATGGGCTGTGATGGCGGATTATACGAAACGTATGACAGAGCAGAAACGTGGCAGTTTAAAAAGAATTTACCTATCACACAGTATTACCATGTTCGTACAGATAATGATTACCCATTTTACAATATTTACGGTGGAGCCCAGGATAATGGATCGTGGTTTGGTCCATCGCAAACACATCGCAGGTATTTAGTAAATGCAGATTGGACTTATACTATTGGTGGGGATGGGTATTTATCAATTCCTGATCCTGTAAATCCTGATATTTCGTATTGCGAATCGCAATATTGTGGTTTACAAAGATACGACAGAACAACAAACAACAGTATTTATATCCAACCACAACCTACTGAAGATGAAGAATTCAGATGGAACTGGAATACGCCTTACCTGTTAAGTAATTTTGATCATAAAACACTGTACGTTGCCGGAAATTATGTTTTTAAAAGCACCGATATGGGTAATAGCTGGGAAAAAATCAGTGCTGATTTAACTCGCCAGATTGATCAAAACAGTTTGCCAATGATGGGCAAAATCTGGCCTCCGGAAGCAGTTGCTAAAAACCTTTCTACATCAGCTTTTGGTAATATTTTTGCTCTATCAGAATCCCCTTTAAAAGAAGGAATGCTATATGTTGGTACTGATGACGGATTAATCTGGATTACTGAAGATGATGGTAAAAACTGGACAAAATATGATCAGTTCCCTGGGGTTCCAAATATGACATTTGTAAATTATGTTACCCCATCGATGCATGACGAAAATACTGTTTATGCTTGTTTCGATGGTCGAAAAAACAACAGTGATTTTAAACCTTATCTTATAAAAAGTACTGATAAAGGTAAAACATGGAAGTCCATCGCATCAAATCTACCATCAGGAACTGTCTACTGCATAATTGAAGATCATATTGATCCTAACTTACTGTTTATTGGAACAGAATGGGGAGTATGGACAAGCATTGATGGTGGAAATAAATGGGTACAGATTAAAAATGGTATTCCTACAATTCAGGTTAAAGAATTAACTATTCAGGAAAGAGAAAACGATCTTGTGGTAGCAACATTTGGCCGTGGATTTTACGTTTTAGATGATTATTCTTCACTTCGAGAATTAAGTAAAGAAATTAGCGAAAAAGAAGCGTATATTTTTTCAATTAACGATGCTTTATTGTATTTTCCTTCAAGCAACATAAATAATCAGGGTGAAGTACATTTTAGAGCAGAAAATCCGGAGCCTGAAGCTAAATTCGAATACTATATTAAAACGGGTTATCAAACGCTAAAACAAAAACGTCTTGAAGCTCAAAAAGAAGCTGAAAAAGCAGGTAAACCAATCTATTATCCTACCGAAGAAGAGCTATTAGCTGAAGAAAAAGAAGTAAAACCAGAATTAATATTTACGATTTATAATTCAAATGGTGATATTATGAATAAGCTAAGTGCTCCTGTAAAAAGTGGTTATAATACCATCAGCTGGGATTTAAGTTATTTAACTCAAAGAGGACCAAAAGTTCCTCCCGGAGATTATGCCGTTGCCATTGATGAAAATTGTAAAGGAGAATTTACACGCATGGTTGAGCCACAAGCTTTCAAGCTTATTGCTATGCCGAATGCTTTGGGAACACCAAATTATTCTGATAATTTCAATTTCTATAAAAAAACAAGCCTGTTAAGTGGTAAAGTTAATTCAGCACGAGCTAAAATTGATGAAATTGGAAAACGACTGGATAACATGAAAACCATCTTAGGAAACACCGCTGTTGAAGCAAATATTCTAATAAATAAAATTGACGAACTACAGAAAGAGCTAGATAAAATTAAAAATCTAGTTTTAGGCGGTTCTGGTATTAAAAATCCTATTTCTGGAAGAGTAATGTTTGCAATTTATGCATCACGAAATGCACAAGTTGATGTTACAGGAACACAGAAAGAACAAATTGAAATTGCACAAAATATGTTTAAAGAACAGGAAATTGCTTTAAACGAACTGTTTAACACAAGACTTCCTGCCTTAGAAAAAGAGTTTGAAGATGCCGGTGGAATCTTATACAACATTCCACAACAAAGAAGGTGGTATGAAGAATAAAATATTAAAAGAGCCTGAAAACAGGCTCTTTTTTGTTTTTGTAACTTCTAGTTTCTTATTTACGTTTAATATACTTCAAACTGCAATATCATGAAAAAAATATTTACATTCCTATTAACTCTTTTTGTAATTAACAGTTTTGGAGAAATTCCTCCGGGTTACTATGATTCAGCTACAGAGACTGGTTATACTTTAAAAACGCAACTTTACAATATTATTAAAGATCACACATCCGTTTCATATACTCCTGGCATTTGGGATGCTTTCTATACAACAGACGACAGAGCTGATGGTTTTGTTTGGGATCCTTATTCAACTTGTGATTTTACTTTTGGAGATGACCAGGATAATGGAACAGAACCTGATAATGAATGCACTTTCTATAACAGAGAACATTCATTTCCAAGAGAGTGGTTTGGAGGAGCAATCGCTCCAATGAACACAGATTTATTTCATATCTACCCAACAAGCAAAACTGTAAATTCGTCAAGGGCCAGTTTACCCTATGGAGAAACAAATGGTTCAGTAGTTTCTTCTAATGGATGTAAAGTTGGTAGCAGCAGCTATCCCGGATATACTGAAAATGTTTTTGAACCCATAGATGAGTATAAAGGTGATTTTGCAAGATCTTATTTTTATATGGTTACAAGATACGAGAATTTAATTTCGTCATGGCCTGGATCTGACATGCTAGATGGAAGTAATGATCGATGTTTTACAGATTGGGCACTTAGCATGTTAATAGAATGGCATACAAACGATCCGGTAAGCCAAAAAGAAATTGATAGAAATGATGCAATCTACGAAATTCAAGATAATCGTAATCCATATATTGATCACCCGGAATATGTCTTAGCTGTATTTGATCCCAGCTCTGCAGGTATCGTTAACCTAAATGAAAAGTTTAATATTTTGGTTTATCCTAATCCTGTTTTAAATGAATTAAATGTAAAAATCCCTGAGACATATATTATAGAAATCTATTCAATCATTGGAGAAAAAATGATTACTACAAAAAACACACAAATTAACACACTAGATTGGAAGCCCGGTATTTATTTTGTTTTAGTTAAAAACGAAGTTGGTCTAACAATAAAAAGTGAGAAAATTATAAAAAAATAATGATTAATATGTTCATAATCAGATGAAAAGAGCCATAATTAATGGCTCTTTTCTTTTTTTAAACATCACAGTTCAAAATATTAAAGCAAATGCTTTGGTTAATAGTGGAATCCACTTTAAAACACCCCTTAAACTTCACCTTTTTCTGTTTTTTAAGTGTTCGGTAACATCCCTTCTTAAATTCTCGTTAAATATCAGACCAAACCTTTTTACAATGAAATATTTATACACTTTTGTTTTAGCATTCATTGCTATAAACATATTTGGACAAATCCCCGCTGGATATTATGACAGTGCAGAAGGATTACAAGGCGAAGAACTAAAAGCTGCTTTGCACAATATAATTGACAATCACATTGAATTTCCCTATACTGATAGTGGTACCGATGTGTGGGATATTTTAAAAGAATCGGATCGTGATCCAGCAAATTCGGATAACGTAATTTTATTTTACACAGGATGGTCTAATCCTGCAGGATTGCCTGGTGAAGAATACTCTGTAGCAAAATGGTCCAGAGAACATGTGTGGGCAAAATCAAGAGGTGACTTTGGAACCGATGAAGGTCCTGGAACGGATTGTCATCACTTAAGACCCGCAGATATTTCTGTAAATAGTGCAAGAAATAACAGGTGGTTTAATTATTGTGATGAAGAGTATTACGATGCCGGAATACCAACTGGTTGTTATACCAGCAGCACCGATTGGTTCTGGCAACCCAGGAATGAAGTTAAAGGCGATGTAGCGCGAATGATTTTTTACATGGCTACTCGTTACGAAGGAGATGCAGTTGGAGAACCTGATCTGGAAGTAATAGATTATATCCCTTCTGATAATTATACAACAGAACCAATACATGCAAAATTGGATGCTTTGTTAGCATGGAACGAAGAAGATCCTGTTGATGATTTTGAAAGAAACAGAAACGAAGTAGTATATTCCTACCAAGGCAATCGCAACCCTTTTATTGATCATCCTGAATATGTTGATGCTATTTTCAATCGATCTTCTACAGGATTTCAATATACTGCCAACGATATCAATATTAAGATCTTCCCAAATCCTTGTTTTCATGAACTTAACGTTGAGTTATCTGAAAAATGTAAAATTGAAGTTTATTCTGTTATAGGAAAACAAATTATAATTACTGAAAATCCTTCAATTAATACATCAAACTGGAAACCTGGAATTTATTTCGTTGTAATTAAAAACGAAGATGGATTAACTATTAAAAGTGAAAAAATTATCAAAAAATAGTTTTATAAACATTAAAAATAAAAAAAGGGAGAAGCTTCATTTGCTTCTCCCTTTTTCTGTTAATTATTGTCTTATTATTTATACATTATTTTCTTCACATTTAAGTTGTTTTCTCCTTGTATCTGGACAATATATACCCCTTTTGGATAATCATTAAAATTAATGCTGCAATTTGTGCTGTTTAAGTCGTTCATTTCAATGATTTTTTCTCCTATCAAATTATATACAATTACAGATTTTAATTGATCTTCCTTTTCAACTTTTATATATAATTTATCACTTGTTGGATTTGGATAAATCCTTAATTGTAAATCTGTCAAAGTGTTTATTCCATCCGAAGAAGAAACGGTATAATTTCCAGTTTGTTTTACCACAAGATCATCATTGTCTGTAACTTCAATTTCATAATAAACAATTGTACCAACTGTTTGTGCAGGTATATTTGAACTTGTAATATACGTTTCTCCTGAAGAAACAGACATTGAAATTGTATTTGTCAGTGAGCCCGAACTAATTCCCCAATGTAATTCTGCATTTTCAATTGTGCCATCCGAATCACTTATTGTTGCTGTAATACTTACGGCATCATTTTCGGTTGGATTACTCGGATCAATGGCTGTACCTGAGATTTCAGGTAGAATTAGATCATCAACAATATAATCAAACTCGTCTGACTGATCTGCAGCGCTTTCATTGTCTTCAGCATAAATAATAAAATACACATGTGTTCCATCCGCTTGCATTGGAATAGTACCTAAATAATCATCGTTAGTACCACTCATCGTAACTGTATTTGTATAAACACCTGAGTTTGTTCCCCATTTAAGCTGTGCTACAGATATTGTTCCGTCTGAATCTGTAATTGTTGCTGAAACCCTAACATCTTCATCACTTTCCGGGTCTGAAGGGTCAAAATTTACATCAGCTATAACCGGTAAAATATTTGGATCAAAAACAACATAATCTTGTTCTGCGGTTTTTGTAAGACCCCCCGAACCATCTCTGGCTTCAACAATAAAGTAAACATGAGTATCATCTGCCTGAGCAGGAATTGATCCTGAATAAACATCATCAATATTAGTCATTAATACTTCATTATCGTATGAGTCAGGTTCAGTTCCCCATTTAATTTTAGCTAAAGAAATAAGATCGTCAGGGTCGGTAATAGTAGCAGTTACTATTACCATTTCAGAACTTTCCGGATCAGTAGGATTAAATAAAAGATTTGATATAACAGGTGGATTATTTCCAGTTGTATTTACTGTAAAACTTTCTTCTTCAGACCTTGTTGAACCACCGTTATTGTCAATTGCTTCAATAACATAATGAATGTTTGTTCCTCCTATTTGAGCGGATATTATTCCAGAATATGCATCACCAACATTTCCCATTGAAATTGTATTGCTATATGGTCCACCTTCTGATGTTCCCCATTTAATAGTTGCAGTTGAAATTGTACCATCAGAATCCGTTATTGTTGCAGTAATTGAAATATCATCAGCATCAGTAGGTAATTCTGGTGATTTATCAACTTCAGTAATTACCGGTGTCTGATTTGCTGCAACAGTGTAAGAATATTCATTTGATCTAAATGATCCGCCAAAATCATCTTTCGCTTCAATTAAATAATAAACTGTTGTTTCTGCAGCTTGTGCTGCAATTACTCCTGAAAATATATCATTGCTTCCAGAATATGTTAAGGTATCTGTGTTGTTGTATGTACCTGAAGATATTCCCCATTTAATCTTTGATACTGTTATTGTTCCATCATCTGTTATTATTGCTGAAATAGTAACATCTTCATTCTGCAATGGAATATCGGGAGTATTTGATACATTCGTAACTACTGGATTCTGATTTTCTTTTCCGGTAATTAAAAAATTATCTGTTTCCCACAAAGCAGAACTTCCAGCACCAGTTCCAGATGAAATATAATGAAAAGCAAAATAAACTTCCGAGCCATCTATTCCTGATATATCAATGTCTCCTGATTCTGTCCACGAT
>CAZPMA010000068.1:0-16934 GCA_964587535.1 uncultured Bacteroidales bacterium | reverse complement strand
TTCCTTTAGGAATAACAAATCCATCCGGGTTTAAAGATTGAACCATCCAGGCATTTGCAAATTTTTCGGGAATAGGATATGGAGCAGAATATCCTAATTTATTAGCATCGGGAATAAAACCATATTTTGGATAATACTCCATATGGCCCAAAACCAATACCATTTCAGAACCCATTTCTTTTAATATTTCTAATCCCTTTTTAATTAGCATTCCTCCAATTCCCTGCTTTTGATATTCAGGAATTACTGCCAAAGGTGCCAAAATGTGAAATAAAGCTTGTGGTTTCATATCATTCATATAAGCTCTTGTAAATAAAACGTGTCCAACAGCTTTATTGCCATCAAAGGCAAGTAATGAAAGAATGGGTTCTGCTGTTTTATCATTTAAAAGATCAGCAGTTAAAGTAGCTTCTTTATCGCAGCCAAATGCTTGTTTTTCAACAAACATAATATCATTAAAATCTTTGTTATCTGTAACTTTAATTTGAATATCTTGTATTTTCATTTTTAAAATTTATTATAGAAAATTTTGCAATTCTGAAAGAGCCACTATTAATAAAACTATTTCTTGCTTTTACACAAACTTAGCAAGCAATAATATGAAAATCAACAATATGACTTCCTTCAGTTTTATTTAAATTATATTAATATGAAATTAAGCACAATTAATAATCCTGTAGATTCTAGGATTAATCATGCAAACAGAAAAGTTGACAGGTGTGATCTATTGAATAGATACAAAACCACCTGCCTGTTATACCGACATCTTTTGTTTTAAAGTAAACATAAAAATTATAAATATTCGCTACAAATATAATCTTTTCAAATGGAACTTTTATCCTTCCAAAAAATTTCCTAAAATAGATTGATTTCCTTTTTTGGCATTTGAGTTCATTGGAGAAAGACGTTGAATAAGTTTTCTAATTGGCATTGACTGTAACCATACTTTACCTGTACCCCTAAGAGTAGCCAGAAATATTCCTTCGCCACCAAAAACCATTGATTTTAGACTTCCCGAAGATTCAATGTTAAAATCAATTTGTGGTTCATAGGCAACAATACATCCGGTGTCAATGCGTAAGGTTTCATTATTTAACGTTTTTTCAATTACTGTTCCACCAGCATGCAAAAATGCTTTTCCATTACCTTCCAGTTTTTGCAGAATAAAACCTTCACCACCCACTAATCCAGCTCCTAAACGACGATTTAATGTAATGGATATTTTGGTACCCATAGCGGCACATAAAAAGCCATCTTTTTGAACAATTATTTGCCCGCCACTTGTTTGTAAGTCGACAGGAATTATTTTTCCCGGGTAAGGGGCAGCAAACGACACTTTTCTTTTTCCCATTCCCTGATTAGTAAAATGGGTCATAAAAATAGATTCGCCAGTTAATAATCTGCTTCCCGCAGAAAAAAGTTTTCCCATAACACTTTGATTAGGGGTTGATCCATCGCCTAACTTCGTGTCGAAATGTATACCTTCTTCCATGTATAGCATCGCACCGGCTTCTGCAATAACTGTTTCTTGCGGATCAAGCACAACTTCAACAAGTTGAATGTCATCACCAATAATTTTATAGTCTATTTCGTGTGAGTTCATAATTTTTATTACAGATTTAATATTACAAATTTCAAGTTCGTTATTTCACAATTAAATATAAAGTGAATTTATATACAAATCTGAAATTTGAAACTTGAAATCTGAAAAATAATTTTATTTTATTTGATTTTCAGAAAACCAACGTATTAATACTTCTTTTATCTCTTCAATTCGTACTGGTTTTGCTAAATAATAATTCATTCCACTGTTAAATGCTTTAGTTTTATCTTCCTCGCGTGCATTGGCGGTCATGGCTACAATAGGTAAATTATATCCTAAACTACGGATTTCAGCAGTAGCTTCCAGACCGTCTTTTTCAGGCATCATAATATCCATAAAAACAATATCGAACTTAGATTCTTTAATTTTTTCAACACAATCTTTCCCATTTTTAGCTATGGTAATTTCGTAACCTAAGTTTTTAAATATTGTTTGAGCAACACGTTGGTTAATAATATTATCTTCTGCAAGAAGGATTTTTATATTCTTTTTAAGCTTATTAAGTTCAGGCAATTCTTTATCTGTAACTTCAAGATTTGTGAAATTATCTTGGATAATCTCGAACACTTCAGAAGCTTCATAAGGTTTAATCAGATAATAATCAACCCCGTTCATTTTACATTTTACATAATTTCCTGGTTGATCGTTTGAGCTTACGATGGCGATTAAAAATTTATCTGACAATCCTTTTTCAGACAATTTCCTGGCAAAGGTAATACCATCAAAGTCTGCAGAGTCTTTAACCATAATAAGATGAAACCGTTTATTACCATCCTTTAAGCTATTTTCTATTATTTCAAAAGGATTATCTTTTGGTGTGATTTGCGTATTGTTAGTTTCAAAACTTTTAAACGTATATAAAAGTGTTTTTTCTTCTTCGGGATTGTTGTTAATAATTAATACATTAATTTGATTATAGTCTGTTATTTCTGATATATCAACATTTTTTATCAGTTTTTCATTGGAATATACTTGAATTGTAAATGAGAATTTAGATCCGCTGTATTGTGGGTCATAAGAAATTGACGATGGACTTTCCACCCATATTTCGCCGCCCATTAATTCAACAAGCTGTTTCGAGATTGTTATACCCAGTCCGGTGCCACCAAATTTCCTTGTGGTAGATCCGTCGGCTTGAGAAAATGATGTAAAAATCTCTTTTAATTTTTCTTTTGGGATACCAATTCCAGTATCTTCAACAGAGAAAAGAATGTTTAAATACCCATCTTGTTTTTTAATAAGATCAACAGATAGTATTATTTTTCCTTCGTAAGTAAACTTGATAGCATTTCCAATTAAATTTGAGATAACCTGTTTTAATCTAAATGGGTCTCCAATTAATTGGCTTGGCACCGAGCTTTGTATATCCGAGACTAACTGTAAATCTTTTTCATGGGCCCTGGGAGTAAACAATTGAATAGTTGCTTCAATTTCTTCGCGCAAATTAAAAGGAGTTTCTTCAATAATCATTTTTCCGGCTTCTATCTTTGAGAAATCCAGAATATCATTAATTATTGAAAGTAATAAATCTGCAGATTTCAAAATGATATGAACAGCATCATATTGTTTTACATTTAGGCCCATGCTTTCTAATGTGTTTGCCATTCCGATAATTCCATTCAATGGAGTTCGTATTTCGTGACTCATTTTAGCAAGGAATTCAGATTTCGCTTTATTTGCAGCTACTTCACGTTTACGTGCAATTTCTATTGGAGTAATGTCAATAAATGCTTCAAGCGAAATGTTTTCATTATTAACAATAAATGGAATTTCTTTTTTATAAATAATAACTTCATTATCGTTATCATCATAATATACATATTGATTCAAACTATCTGAATATGCAAATGATTCACTGTCTTGAAATTTTCTGGAAATTAAAAACTGATCAGTGATTGTTTTACCTTCCAGTTCGTTTTTATTTTTTAAGCCAAAAATGTTAAAAGCAGTATTATTAATGCTTTTAACAACTTTATTAGAATCAAGAATCATTATCCCGATAGGAAGAACTTCTAGTGTTTCTCGAAGAGCTCTTTCTGATTGTTTTAAAATATCTTGCTCTTTGTTTCTTTTTCGAATAAAATAAATAAACAGAATAATGATAATTACCAACACTAAGGTTGTCGAAGTACCAACCAGAATAGAATTTGTAACTACTGAATTTATAATTATTTTAGTTTCCATTGAGAAAACGATTCCATAATCATTTGATAGAATTCGTATCGGGCAGTATGCCGAAATATATTTATTTGTTACATCGTTATAACTTGCTTCATTCAATATAGATCCATTAAATCCGTTTTGAATATCAGTAGCAATTTTGTCAAGTTTAGTTACAGATAAAGAATCATTTGTAAGGTTATTAGAGATAACTTCCCCATCCTTATTAACTAACCATTGCCATAAAGTATTTCCTATATGGTAATTTTCAAAAACAGAATTTATGTAATTATCTATATCAACTTTAATCAGTATGTTTACTTGTGCTTTATTGTCTTTAAAAACTGGTAATATGTAAGTATATGTATTATCCGAATTAAGTTTAACAATTTCTTTTTCTAACAATTTTTTTTGTCGTTGTGAAATATAACTATCGCTAATAAAGTGATTGGTTTTATCTTTAAATAGACTATAAACATTACGATTATTATCTATTAATTGAATATTTCTAATTAGATTTTGATATTTAAAATAAAATAGTTCAAGTTTCTTAATTTTAGGTTCAACTTCTTGTGGTTTATTAAAGAATTCAACAATGTCAGAAGAAAAAACAATATAATTAATTTCGTTTTCGAACTCATAACCAGACTGTTCAATTTCCCAGCCACCAATCTGAGCTTGATTCAATAAAATGTCGGTGTGAAATTTCAATTGTTGATTATAAATATAATAACCGAAGTAAGCATTAACAATTAAAATGATTGTTACAATAACAGCTACCAGATAATATAGTTTTTTCATAGTTAAATTGATTATTTCAATTGATTATTTTGAATAGATACCAATTTGTTTCAGGTATATATGCTCTATAAATTTTATATTTTTTGTTATTAATGTTAAATTCTTCTTGCGTTTTATCTTTCATCAAATTTTCAATTGCTTTTGTAAGGCTTTTATTTTGATGATCGATTAATATTGGTGATGAATTCATAAAAACATCACTTTCTACAGGTTTAAAATACTGGTATTCTTTAAAAACGGGAGCATTAATAATCTTACCTGCTTCTTTTGTGGAAATAATAAGTTTCCCATCGCTATCTAAAAGAAATAAGGATTCATTGTTAGATGAAAAATATTTACTTCTTAAGCTATTAATACTAATATCTCCAGAAATAATTCCTTTAAAATGATCTCGGTAATATATAGGCTGCATACAAGAAACAATCCATCCTCTGCCATATGGATCAGCATAGGGTTTATTTAACCAATAAGATTTAATATCATTAAAAGGAGCTTTTTCGACACTTTTATATGCACATAGTTTTGTAAGGTCAATAGATCCGCTCAAATAATTAATAACATTAATATAAGGATAAATCCTTAAAAATGAGTTGGTATCAAGAAAATAAACTTGCTCAACCAGAGCGTTTAGGTTTGTAAATTCATAAAAAAGCTGATCTAATCTTTCTGTGTTTATAATTCTGTTTTTTAGTGTTTGGTCAATTGCTTTATTTGCAGGAAAATAAACAGCAGAATTATTTTCATTAAATTTCGTATATAGAATTTGATCCTTTTTATAATAATATGTTTTTTCAAAGCTTTTACTTGCAGGCGATTCAAAGGGGATAGATATTTGAACTTTATTTGCAAGTTCAATAATGTTGTGTGAAATTTCTTTTAAATCTTCGTTTATTTTGCTAGAAAGGTTATGAATATGCATTAAATTAGTATCAGAGTCTTTATCTTTTTTGCATGAAAAAATAAAGAAAAAAATTAATGTAACTAATAGTACTTTTTTCATCAAATTCTTATTCTTAGTAGAAAGAAAATTAGTTATACAAGTTATAAAAATTAATTGAGACTCATAAATATTTATGACAAATGAATTTTAATTGAATTTAAACGAATCGCATCTGTTTATAAACGATGTTTTGTTTCTTCATCAGTTAAAATGTTAATGTAGTTTTGATACCTTATTTCACTAATTTTGCCAGATTCGACTGCTTTTTTAACGGCGCATCCCGGTTCATGTAAATGAGTACAATTGTAGTATTTGCACTGATCAGATTCTTTAAAAATTTCAGGAAAGAAATGAAATAATTCTTCATTTTGAATATCATGTAATCCAAAACCACGAATTCCAGGCGTGTCGATAATATAACCACCATTTGACAGTTTAAACATTTCGGCAAATGTGGTGGTGTGCTTGCCAGATTTGTGATAATCAGATATCTTTGATGTTTTTAAATTTAAGTTTGGATCTATAAGATTTATTAATGAAGATTTTCCAACTCCCGAGTTACCTGCTATTACAGACACTTTATCTTTTAATAGTACTTTAAGCTTTTCAATGTTGATTTTTTCTTTTACCGATACCTTAAAGCATTCGTAGCCGGCATTTTTATATACAATATCAAGATAGTCTAAGAATAAAGTTTGATCTTCGTCATATAAATCAATTTTATTAAAGATAATTTTAGCCGGAATTCGGTATGCTTCTGCAGCAACCAGAAAACGGTCAATAAAGATTGGATAAGTTTCGGGGAAAGCAATGGTAACCATCAGTATAGCTTGATCAACATTGGCAGCTAAAATATGTGTTTGTTTAGAAAGATTTGTTGATTTTCTTACTATATAATTTTTTCGATCAAGAACATTTTTTATCAGTCCTGTTCTTGAATTTTCGGGTATAAAATATTCCACATGATCTCCAACAGCCACAGGATTAGTACTTCTTATACCCTGAATTCTGAGCTTACCACGCACATTACACTGAATGGATTCCTTTGTTTCAGAATCAATTACTGAGTACCAGCTTCCGGTCGATTTTATTACAAGTCCTTTATTCAAAATCTTACTTATTCAATAGTTACGAAAGTATTAAATATTTCTATATTATTGCCATATTTCCTCTATAAAACTTATGTTTTTGTATAATAACAAATTACAAAAAATTAAGTCGTAGTAGGGAACTCCTAAAATGTTTTTATGAAGCTTGTGTATTGTTTTCATAAAAAACATTATATACGTTTGTTAGAAATTAAAATGTTTTACAAATGACAAAGAAGATATTTTCGTATAATGTAAATGGAATACGAGCTGCTATTAATAAAGGATTTGTTAACTGGTTAAAAGAAGCAGATCCTGATATTGTTTTAATTCAGGAAACAAAGGCACACAAAGAGCAAATCGAAACAAGCTTATTTGATGAATTAGGATATAAGCATTATTGGTTTTCAGCAGAAAAGAAAGGATATAGCAGCGTAGCAATTCTTTCTAAAGAAAAACCAGATTTAGTTCAAAATGGAATGGGGATAGAAAAATATGATGTTGAAGGCAGAACCATTCGTGCTGATTTTGGAGATGTTACAATAATTAATTCTTATTTTCCTTCAGGAACAACAGGAACTGTTCGTCAGGACTATAAAATGGAATACTTAGCAGCTATCCAGAAATATGTTGACAGTTTAAAAAAAGAAAGACATAAAATTATTGTTAGTGGCGATTTTAATATTTGTCATAAGCCAATAGATATTAATCATCCTGAAAGACATAAAAATACATCCGGCTTTTTACCTGAAGAAAGAGAGTGGGTTGATGGGTTTATAGCTAGCGGATTTGTTGATACATTTCGTGAATTTAACAAAGAACCTGAACAATATAGTTGGTGGAGCTACCGGGCAGGATCAAGAGCAAAAAATTTAGGCTGGAGAATTGATTATCACATGATTTCGGAATCATTAAAACCACAGTTAAAAAACGCAACTATTTTACAGGATGTACATCATTCTGATCATTGTCCCGTGGTTGTTGAAATAGAATTATAAAGGGCTTATCGTATTTCTTGAAAAACAAAAAACCTGTCAGTACTCTGACAGGTTATTGTATATGTAGTTTTTATTCTATTAATAATTTTAGAATTTTCCGTTGCTTTGTGTTTTTAATTTCAACAAAATATAAACCAGATTCGTAATTGTTTATTTGTATTTTATTGTACTTGCTTTTAAGTGGTTTATTGTAAACAACTTTACCGGTTATGTCAATGATTGAAACACTGACATTATCCATCACATTTCCGAGTTCAATATTTATAATATCAGTTGCCGGATTTGGATACATTTTAAGATTTTTAAAGCTATAGCTGTCTATTCCAGTGGAGCCTTCTGTCACAGTAAGCGATTGAATAACAGGAGTAGCAGCAAATACTGTATCATTCCCAGCTTGTGATGCTGTAATATTTGTTGTTCCAGAACCAACAATGTGAATTAAACCGCCTGATATTGTTGCAACAGATTCGTTGCTACTTTCATAAGTTATTTCCAATTCCATGCTACTTGTGGCATTAGGATCAAAGTCGGAATCTTCCGTTGTTTTATCAGCTAATTCATTAAATGTAATTTCCTGATTGTGTTTAACAGTTAACGTTTGAACAACCGGATTGGCAGCGCTAACTGTATCATTACCAGCCTGTGAAGCAGTAATGTTTGTTGTTCCTGCACCAACAATGTGTATTAAGCTGCCCGATATTGTAGCAACAGTTTCATCGCTACTTTTGTAAGTAATATCTAAATTCATATTACTGGTTGCACCCGGGTTAAAATCAGAGTCAGTAATTGATTTATCAGTTAATGCATTAAAAGTTATTACCTGATTATATTTATTAATTGTTAAGCTTGGCAATGATCCGTAACCATTTATAGCTGCTCCAGTATTAGTTTTTAGAGCAAAATAAAAAGTTGATTCAATAGCTTTCGCATCAGCTTGTATGCAGTATTCTATTTCCTGAGATGAGCCATTTTGAATTGGAAACGTATGTTGATCGCTACTTTCAATTAAAGCTCCTTGTGCAAAATGGTTTAGACTACTTGTATTTGTTAGCAGATCTGTCGGGGCAAGTCCCTCATCATATTGCTCTGTGTTCGATAAATGAAAAGTATCAGAAGAGACCGTAATTTTAGTCCAGTTTCCATTATTGATATCATTACTTTTAGAATAATATAAAGATAATGTTCCACTTGTGCCAGTATTCAAGTTATCATTATATAGTTCAATTCGTAATCGAATATTTGTTTCGACAGGCACATTTGTATTCGTATTTTCATTAGCTAACCAGCCATCGTCGGTTGATTCTCCAACAGAGTCATCTCTCCACCTAAAGTTTCCCTGCTTAATATTAGAGTAAGCCAGGGTGGTTATTAAAAACGAAAATAGTAAAAGAGTAAAAGTTTTTTTCATATGCTTTTTGTTTTAGAGTTAATAAGAATTATAAATAGTATAAATATAAAACCGGTATAAATGAACCAATCATTAAACTTGCTATAAAACGATCTTTTTTCTTGTATACTTGCGTTACATAACGTGCAGGTTGGATTATTAGATATTTTCTGAACAACTACTTTCCCGCTTCCAGATATATGTCCTCCATATCCCCTGTTACTGTTTGCAATTAAATCTTTTCTTGTTTCTACAGCACGCAATCTTGCAACATAGAAATGTTGATCTATTAAATGAGTATTTTCAAGCCACGCATCATTACTCATATTAATTAAAATATCAGCACCGTTTGATATAGTTTTCCTTGTTTCATAAGGAGTCAATGATTCGTTGCAAATAAGTATGCCTAAATCTCCATGTTGTGTAGTTAATGGTTTATAAGAAGATCCTTTTAAAACATTTGAAAATATTCCTTCTGACAAAAAGGGAATTTTAAAGCCTTTATTGATTAATGGACTTTCAATAAAAGACAGAAGGTTTACTTTATCGTATCTCGAAGAAACAGTACCATTGGGTTGAATATAATAAGCCGAATTATATACTTTATCGGGATTTTTTATTGATTCGGTAAGTATACCAAGCACATGTCCGGATTGCGCTTTTTGTGTTATTTCAAGGGCAATTCTTACCAAATCATCATCGGAATGAAATGTCCATGGCAGTGCTGTTTCAGACCATATGATCAGATCCGGATTTTGAACAGCAGCTTCTCTGTTTAAATCAAAAAACCTTTTTGCAAGAACATCTCCATTTGACTCATCCCACCGGGTTTCTGCTTTAATATTTTCCTGGATGATAGCAACTTTAATTTTTTTATCATCAGCGTTATTATTTAAGTTATAAATTACAAAACCCAAGATATAAAACCCAATGATAATTGAAAATCCATAAAAACTATAAGTAATCTTTTTATTTTTAATTGCCAATGCAAATAACAAATTGACCGCAATAATAGTGAATGATATTCCCCACTGACCAGTTATTGAAGCAAGTTGTATTCCATAAAGGTTTCTTAGCTGACTAAATGCAATTGTATCTTTTACCCATGGAATTCCCATTAATATGTTCATTTGTAACCATTCCAAAATTACCCACAGAAAAGAAGCTATAAGGACCTTATGTATTATTCGCATTTCCTTATTTTTTTCTTTGGTAATAAGTTTAGAGTAAGTAACAGTAAAAATTATCGGATAGATTGAATAGTATAAAATTATTATTAGAAATAAAGGAATTCCAAGTAAAGTTTCGGTTCCGCTAAATCTGGCCGTTCCATTAATAATCCAATGTAGTAAAACACTGCCTTTTACTAATCCAAATAGCAAACCATAAAACATTGATTTTTTTATAGAATGAGCAGGTAAAATGAGCAAGAAGGGAGCTAGGGCAAACCAAACAACCCACGGATTCATTTTATATACTGAGAAGCCGGATAATATGCCGGATATTACTATGAAAACAATACGAGAATATTTCTTCTGCATGTAAAATATAGACTTATAATTAAACCAGAGTTTAATTATACATTTTTTAAATGTAACAATTTAATAAAAAAGCATTAACATATTAGCTTTAATTTTTGAAATGTTAAATAATAAGATTTAATGATTTATTAAAAACTAAAGCAAAGAAAATTTATAATAAAAAAACCCAAGGATTAACTTTAGGGCAAGTTTGTTTAAAAATTTATATACTTCCTTATCTTATTGCATCAACTCGTTCAGCATATATCTTTCGATATTTATTGTATAGGTTAAATATTTCAATGGTATATCCTTCATTATTTCCCCATGGATCTTCGGGGAGCATATTTCCATTAGAATCAAAAACGGCATGATAATTTACTATTCCTTCCTGTCCATTTATTAAAACGGCAAATTCTATATCACCATTTATATCTTTTATTATTCGCATTCTGTAAATATTTTCTGGATTTTCAATTTCAAAAAATGATTCTTCAAAAACACTTGGTCCAAATTTACTTTTCTTTACTTCAGTATATACGTCATATCCATTTAAAACAAATGAATTTTCATTACTTTCCTGAAATTCGGCACCTGCTTTTTTAGTAATTAAATTTTCTATTTGTTTTAAAGTTGCAAGGTTTGTGTTTCCGGAGTTTTCAGAATGCTCGCAAGAAGTACTATTTGTATCAGGAGTTCCCAGAACAACAAGGAAAACTAGTTTTATCAATAATACTTTCATGGTGAATAGTTTTTGTTATACCTTCTTTAATTAATTGTTAACGGTTTACTTATTTGTACGAAGATTTGCTTAAATATTTACAAAGTTTTGACGAGAGTATAATTTTTATCCATAAACGGAATTTATTTTTGACGAATAGAATTTTATGTTAAAAAATCAACAAAAAAATGCATTTGTGGCAAGTAAACCACAAATATAAATACAAGAATATTAGCAATATAAAAAACAAAATGCTACCCTGATTGTATGTCACAATCAGGGTAGCGTTTTTAAAAATTAATCAATAATGATATATAAACGAATTACCTATTTCTAGCTAAAATGGGCACGTTTGCGTTCGTGTTCTTTCAAATAAATTTTTCGCAATCGAATATGTTTTGGTGTTACTTCAACATATTCGTCTGCTTGAATATATTCTAAGGCTTCTTCCAGTGAAAATTTAATCGGTGGAGCTAATCTAACTTTCTCGTCAGTACCCGAAGCTCTAACGTTGGTTAGCTTTTTTGTTTTAGTTATGTTAACACCTATATCTCCTGATTTTGCATTTTCTCCAACCACCTGTCCTTCGTATATTTCTTCCATTGGAGAAACAAAGAATCTGCCGCGATCTTGCAGTTTATCTAGAGCATAAGCAATTGCCTGTCCTGTTTCAATGGCAATTAAAGATCCAACCTGACGTTTTTCAAAATCTCCTTTATATGGTTCAAAAGCCTTAAAACGATGAGCAATAACCGCTTCACCAGCAGTTGCTGTCATTAATATATTTTTCAATCCGATTATTCCGCGTGATGGGATAATAAATTCAAGTAAGATACGATCGTTTTTGCGTTCCATATTCATCATTTCACCCTTGCGTTGCTGGATAATTTCAATCGCCTTACCAGAATAATCTTCAGGCAGATCAACAGTAAGAAATTCTACAGGCTCATGTTTTTCTCCTGCAATTTCTTTAATAATAACTTTTGGTTGTCCTACTTGTAATTCGTAACCTTCGCGGCGCATGGTTTCAATTAGTACTGATAGATGTAATACTCCACGTCCATAAACAGTAAAAGCATCGGCCGATTCTGTTCGCTCTAATCGTAAAGCAAGATTTTTTTCCAGTTCTTTTTCCAGCCTTTCTTTTACGTGTCTTGAAGTAACAAATTTACCATCTTTACCAAAGAACGGAGAGTTATTAATTGTAAACAACATACTCATGGTTGGTTCGTCAATAGCAATTGGATCAAGTGGTTCGGGATTTTCATAATCGGCAATAGTATCACCAATTCCAAAACCTTCGATTCCAACAAGAGCACAAATGTCTCCTGCTTTTACTTCTTCCATCTTTTTCTTCCCTAAACCTTCGTATGTAAGTAATTCCTTAATTCTTGTTCTTTGAACGCTTCTATCTCTTTTTACTAAAGAAATATTCATTCCTTGTTTTAAAGTACCACGTAAAAGTTTACCAATAGCAATTCTTCCAACATAAGGTGAATAATCTAAAGATGTGATTAATAATTGAGGTGTTCCTTCGTACGTTTTGGGATCAGGAATATGTTCAATAATAGAATCCATTAAAGCGGTAATGTCATGTGTTGGTTTTTGCCAATCATTTGACATCCATCCCTGTTTTGCTGATCCATAAATTGTTGGAAAATCAAGCTGATCTTCATCTGCATCCAGATTAAACATCAAATCAAAAACCTGTTCTTGAACTTCTTCCGGACGGCAATTAGGTTTATCAACCTTATTAACAACAACAATTGGTTTTAACCCAAGATTTATAGCTTTTTGCAGCACGAATCTTGTTTGTGGCATGGTGCCTTCGAAGGCATCAACTAAAAGTAAAACACCATCGGCCATATTTAAAACACGTTCCACTTCACCGCCAAAGTCTGCGTGTCCAGGGGTGTCGATTATATTGATTTTATAATCTTTATAGGTTACAGAAACATTCTTAGAAAGAATAGTTATACCACGTTCGCGTTCAATGTCGTTACTATCAAGAATAAGATCACCTGGGTTTTCATTTTCTCTAAAAAGTTTACCAATTAACAACATTTTATCCACAAGTGTGGTTTTACCATGATCGACATGTGCAATGATGGCAATGTTTTTTATTTTTTGCATGTATTTCCCCTAAAATTTAAGCGTGCAAAGGTATGAGTTTTTATATAATTAATAACAAAAACAAGAAAAATAATGAAAATGTTTTCTAACTCAATTTATTGCAAGTTAGTTAGTACAGAAACAACAAACAAAAAAAGCCGGCTAATACCGGCTTTAATTTAGACAAATAATTTTATTGATATTGAGATATGCTATTCATTGCATCAGTCATTGAAGTCTCAATTCGGGCAGCCAATTCATCATTACCATATCTTTTTGCAAAATCGGATAGCCTTTGTGCATAATGGAATGCTAATCGCTGTTCGTAATCAATACTTGGAACAAATCTTGCTGGCATTGAAAAGAAATATTTCAATTCTTCTTCAGCAAATTGGGCAAACTCTTCAACAATAGTGTTTGCTTTTTCTGTTTCTCCTATGCTATAATATGTGTCGATTATATCTAAAGTAAATAAATCGTATTTAAAATTATAGTTAGGCATTATTTCCATACATTTATCTAATACTTCAACAGCTTTATCCTTTTTGTCTTCAGCAATTAATTGTTGAGCTAAACGATTAAATTTATTTCTAATTCTTATTACAGAAGTCGTTCTATCAATAGTATGATCAATCCACACATCAGGGTCGTTCATATTACCCCATTTAAATTTGTTCATCAGATTATCATACATAATATCGGTATCTATTCTGCCAATTCCCAGATATCCTTTTGATGGAGTTTTTATTGGTACTAATCTATAAGCAAACCCTTCTGCTTGAAGATAATCATCAATACCTATATTGCCATCTCCAGCAGTTGACACAAAGTATACTGGTCGTTCCCAGTTATTGTTCGCCAGTAAGTCAAGAATCATTAATTCATTTTTCATGATTCTGCTTTTATTGATTTCGAATGTAATTTCAGAAACAATTTTACTAGAATCTGCAGGCTTAACAGTTCCATTTGATAGTACTTCTTTTTTATTAACCGGAAGAGAGAATTTATTGGTTGGTAAGTAGTCAATCCATTCATCCTGACCCACTTGTAATCGCGTGCGTTTATCTGTTGACACAACAAAATCAATAGCTTGTTTTACATCCACAAATTTGTTAATTCTGTTATTAATATACAACACATCACGTAATCCATTAATGTAATCTTCATGCTCCATACCAAAAGGTACCGGCTCCGATTCATAAGCCTGACGTTTCATTTGATCGATATACCAGTCGGTATTTAATAAAGAAAGATTAACAACTCTTACGTCTGTTCTTATTCCTTCAACTTCTTGCGCGTACCATAATGGGAAAGTATCGTTATCGCCATGTGTAAATAGGATTGCATTTGGAGCACATGAATTTAAATAGTTTGCTGCAAAATCTCTTGCAATATATCTGTTCGAACGATCATGATCGTTCCAGTTTTGATTAGCCATTACAGCAGGTACAGCAATTACACAAAGGGTTGTTGCTAAACTTGCACTCAAAATAGGCTTGGTTATTTTTAGTATTAGGTTATAAATGCTTAATACTCCCAGACCAATCCAAATTGCAAAAGCGTAGAATGATCCTGCATAGGCATAGTCTCGTTCACGGGGTTGCAAAGGATACTGGTTAAGGTAGACAACAATGGCAATACCGGTTAAAACAAATAAGAGTAGTACAACAATAAAATCGTTAAAATGCCTTTTCATATGAAAAAAGAAACCTGCTAACCCAAGGAAAAATGGAAGCATGTAATACACATTTCGCGATTTAGCATTTTTCATGTTATCAGGCAAGGTGTCTTGTGGTCCAACTAATTTATTATCAATAAAGTTAAATCCTGTAATCCAGTTTCCGTGCATTACTTCTCCATGTCCTTGTGTATCGTTCTGCCTTCCTGAGAAGTTCCACATAAAATATCTTACATACATGTGTCCTAGCTGATACCTGAAAAAGAATTTTAGATTTTCACCAAAAGTTGGCACATACTTAATTTCAGATTCGCCTGTATAACTATTTTCTACAGCAACTTTTTTACCTTTAATATCAGCCCAGCTTTTATATTCTTTTTCATGTTCAGGATTTGTCTGGCTCCACATTCTTGGGAAAATAGTAGTAAATCGTTTATCGAATTTATAAACGGCATTTAAAGAATATGATTTAATATATTTTCCATCTTTTTGTCTCCATGTATAAGGCTCTTCACTATCTACAGCAGGCGCATTAAAATATTGACCTTTGAATAATGGTCGTGCACCATATTGTTCACGATTTAAATAGTGTAAAAGGTTAAATACCGTTTCCGGATTATTTTCATCCAAAGGAGTATTCGCTAATGATCGAATTACAATCATAGTAAAACTCGAGTAACCAATCATTATTACAGTAAATGCTACAAGCATGGTATTTATAACAACCTTTTTATTTTTATGTGTATAATGTACTCCCCACACAATTAATCCGATGAGCAATAACATGTAAAACAACACCCCTGTGTTGAATGGTAAGCCAAATCCATTTACAAACATTAATTCAAAAATTGTTGCAACTTTTATAACACCAGGAATTATTATATACATGATTGATCCTAGAATAGCTATTGAAACAACGAATGCTTTTAAAACACCTTTACGAGTAACGGGATATTTTTTAAAATAGAAAATAAAAACGATGGCAGGAATTGCTAACAAATTTAAAAGGTGAACTCCTATTGAAAGCCCCATTAAATAGGCAATTAGAATGATCCAACGGTTGGCATATTTTTCATCAGCAATGTTTTCCCATTTTAATATTGCCCAAAATACAATTGCTGTAAAAAATGATGACATGGCATATACTTCACCTTCAACTGCTGAAAACCAGAAAGTGTCGGAAAATGTATACGCAAGAGCGCCAACAAGGCCGCTACCAACAATGGCAATTATTTGTCCTGTTTTTAGTTCTCCTTCAGGGAATAGTTTTTTTGCTAAATGAGTTATCGACCAGAAAAGAAATAAGATTGTAAATGCACTAGCCAATCCTGACATAGCATTTATCATCATTGCTACATTTGAAGTATCACCACCAAATAAAGCGAAGAATCTTGCAACGATCATAAATAAAGGAGCTCCTGGCGGATGACCAACTTCAAGTTTATAGGCTGTTGCTATAAATTCTCCACAATCCCAGAAACTTGTTGTAGGTTCTATTGTCATTAAATATACTGTAGCTGCTATTAAAAACACTACCCATCCGGTAATTTTATTTACTAATTTAAATTTTTCCATCGATCAAAAAATATTTTATTTGAATGCCAAATCTAATTTAAATTCTGTTTATTAATGTTATATGCTTTCAATTTATTGTGTTAAAAAAAGCAAAAAAAAGACAGAATGAATCATATTGCTTCGAAATTACGTAAATTAGCCAAATTCTAAAAATAAATTATTGCTTACATTAAACTACGGGGGGAAAGATTATGTCTAAGAAATCAAGAAAAAACAGAATTGATGTAGTTTACTCAACAAATCCGGAATTTCAATATCAATATGAGGATGAAGAAGTAGAGAAAGAAACTCTTGCTCCTTCCAAACAAAAATTAAAAGTTTATATTGACAATAAAGCCAAGAAAAAAGGCA
>CAZPMA010000067.1:0-17037 GCA_964587535.1 uncultured Bacteroidales bacterium | reverse complement strand
AATATTCAAAAATCATGGTAGTAGATTTAAAAGCAAACGAATTAGTTCTAAAAGCAGGTGACTCAAACTACTTTGCTAATGATAAAAACATTGATGGTAAGTTAATCTTAACCAATCAAAGAGTATATTTTAAAACAAAAGAAGAACAAAACTCACAATACGATCTTGAAATATTACCAAATCAGATTCAAGAAATTCTTTATTTTAATACCATGAAAGTTTTTCCAAATGGTTTAAATATAATTCTTAAAGAAGGAAAACAACTTAAATTTAAAATTGGAAAAAGAAATACATGGGGTAAAGTTCTAAATAAAATTTATTAATACTGCCAATTTCAATTCTATATATATTTTCCCTTATTATTCCCCCGGGTGCAACCACTTTTGTTTGCACCCTTTTTGTTCTTTAATAAATAATTAAATTTGCATATTAAATTTTACAATAATAACATATGGATATTTTCCTTACAGCAGAAGCATGGATTGCATTAGCAACTTTAACATTTCTTGAAATTGTATTAGGAATTGATAATATTATTTTCATATCAATTGTAACAAATAAGTTACCTGAAAACAAACAAGCAAGTACAAGAACCATAGGACTTGCAGCTGCATTATTATTTAGAATAATATTATTAATTGGAATTACATGGATTATTGGGTTTACAAAACCAATATTATTAATATTCTCACACGAAATTAGCGGCAGAGATTTAATTCTGGGTTTAGGCGGGTTATTTTTACTGGCAAAAAGTACAACTGAAATTCATCATAAAATTGAAGGTGAAAAAAATGAAAGTTTTTCTACAAAAAAAATAAGTGTTACAGGCATTATCCTGCAAATTATTGTATTGGATATGATATTCTCATTCGATTCAATTTTAACAGCTGTTGGAATGACAAATCATTTAGTAATAATGATTACAGCAGTTATCATTGCTATTGGAATAATGATGATTGCGGCAGGGAGTATTAGCCGATTCATTAATAATCATCCAACGCTACAGATGTTAGCCCTATCCTTTTTAATTTTAATAGGTTTTATGTTAATATTAGAATCAATTGGGAAAGAAATCCCTAAAGGATACATTTATTTTGCTGTTTTTTTCTCATTATTTGTTGAAATGCTTAATATGAGATTAAGAAAAAAAAATATGTTAAAAAATAATTCTTAAAAGAATTATAGGAAAAGCAAACAAGTTCTGCAGTAATTTGTTATCTAGAAAACATTTTAATTAAAGAAAATATTAATGAAAAGAATTGGAATCTTTTATGGTTCAACAAGTGGACATACTGAAAAGATAGCACAAAAAATTAAACAAAATCTGGAGCCTGGCTTAGTGGACATCTATAATGTGAAAAATGTCAATAAAGAAGATATTGAGAAATATGATAATATTATTTTAGGAACTTCAACCTGGGGCAAAGGAGTATTACAGTCAGATTTTAAACATTTTCTTTATAATGTATTAATCAAGGTAAATCTAACAGGAAAAAAAATTGCAATTTTTGGAACAGGTGATTCTAATGCCTATTCTGAATCATTTGCAGACTCTATAGGAGTTATTTTTGAAGCTCTCGAAGGCAAAGGAGTTACTTTTGTTGGAGAATTTCCTACAGACGGATATAAATTTAGCTCATCACTTTCCATATTTGGCGACAAATTTATTGGGCTTCCATTAGATGATAACTCTGATGAAGAACAAAATAAACTTAGAATATCAATCTGGACAGACCTTTTAAAATTAGATCTAAACTAATTTTAAAAATTGTTTAAATATACATTTTAGATAAATTTCGATTTCCGGAAAAAAGAGTATTCGTATTTAATACTAAGTTTTAACCTAATTATTATGAAATATTAATGCATTATTTTAAATTGCGATTCTTAAATAAAACCTAAAAATAAATATCATATTATGAAACAAAAAATTCTATCATTCATTCTTGCAACAGTTGCTGTTCTTGCAACAAGTTGTGGAACACAAACAGAAACTATGAATGCTGAAAACGAAATACAGAAAAAAGTTGATGAATATGTAGAAGTTGAATTAACTTCTGACATTAGTCACCTTTCTGACAATCAGAAAGAAATGTTAGGATACCTATTCGAAGCGGCTAAATTAATGGAAGATATTTTCTGGAAAGAAGCATATGGTAATAAAGGAGAATTATGTGAAAAAGTTACAGATCCTGCAGTTAAAGAATTTGTTAAAATAAACTTTGGACCATGGGAAAGGTTAAACGGTAACAAACCATTCGTAGATGGAATTAGTGATAAACCTGCAGGTGCAAACTTTTACCCTGTTGACATGACCAAAGAAGAATTTGAAGCACTCAATGCAGAAGATAAAACTTGTTTATATACTGTTATTCGCAGAAACGAAAATGGTGAATTATATACGATTCCTTATCATGAATTCTTTAAAGAAGAAACTGATAAAGCAATCGAATTAATAAAAAAAGCTGCAGAATTAGCTGAAGACGAAGGTTTTAAAAAATATCTTGAATTAAGGGCAGAAGCCTTAGCAACAGATAAATATTATGATAGTGATGTTGCATGGATGGAAATGAAAACAAATGATATTGACTTTGTTGTTGGACCAATTGAAAACTATGAAGATCAGTTATATGGATATAAAGCTGCTCATGAATCATTCATTTTAATTAAAGACCAAGAGTGGAGTAAAAAATTGGATAGGTTTGCTGCATTTTTACCACAATTTCAAAAAGACCTACCTGTACCTGAGCAATATAAAAGTGAGACTCCGGGAAGTGATTCTGATTTAGGAGCCTATGACGCTGTTTTCTACGCTGGTGATTGTAATGCTGGCAGTAAAACAATAGCGATTAACTTACCAAACGATGAAAAGGTACGTTTAGATAAAGGAAGTAGAAAACTTCAGCTTAAGAATTCAATGCAAGCTAAATTTGATCAGATTTTAGTTCCGATTTCTGATTTGTTGATTTATGAAGGACAAAGAAAACATGTTAAATTCAATGCATTTTTCGAAAACACAATGTTTCATGAAGTTGCTCATGGATTAGGAATGGGAAATACAATTGATGGAAATCAAACGGTTCGAGAAGCACTTCAAAATTATTATACTTCAATTGAAGAAGGAAAAGCTGATATTCTTGGTTTATACATTGTATCAAAGCTTTATGAAATGGGTGAACTTACAGAAGGTGAACTAATGGATAACTTTGTAACATTCATGGCTGGTATTTTCAGATCATCAAGATTTGGTGCTGCAAGTGCTCATGGTAAAGCAAATATGATGCGATTTTATTTCTTCGAAGAAAAAGGTGCTTTTGTTAGAGATGAAACAACTGGTACTTATAAAGTTGATTTCGAAAAAATGAATACTGCTATGAATGAATTGGTTGAAAAAATATTAATTATTCAGGGTGATGGTGACTTAGAAACAGCAAAAGCATGGGTTGAAGAAGATGGTAAAATCAAGGAAGTGCTCCAAAAAGATCTTAACAGAATAAACGAAGCAGGAATACCAAGAGACATTAGGTTTAAGCAAGGAAAAGAAATGCTTGGATTAAACTAACACAATAAAATCTTTAAAAAAAGGTTCAATGTCATATCGAATTGAACCTTTTTTGTTTAATTGTAAAAAAATTGTGAAGTCCTTTTTAAAATTAATATTTTGTTTGCTTTTTTTTATCTTCCCATTAATTTCGGAAGGACAGGAAAATACTGATCAAAAAAAAGACACAATAACTACAAAACAAATCTCAAAAAAAGATACTCTTTTTATACAAAACCAAATAAAATCTGATCAGTTTTACGATTCATTACTCTCGTTAGCTTCGAGAAATAGATTTACACAAACTGCTTTAAACTTAATAGTAGTAAATAAAAAAGCAAAAGGCAAATTTGTAGGCATTGAAGATACCCGTAATGAAGAATACTATAAATTATACGAAGGTAAGCGCATTCGAAAAATTGAGTTCTTAAAACTAGATGTATTTGGTCCATCACTTAAAGATACATCAGAATCTGCGGTAACCTGGTTACAAAATATCGGTAATAAAACGCACATTAAAACAAGAGATTTTATATTACGAAATAATTTGCTTTTTCATGAAGGAGACACTATAGATCCAACTCAACTGGTTGATAATAAAAAGCTATTTCGTCAATTAGGATTCATTCAGGATGTGTCTATTCAAATAGCTGAAATACCAGACAATCCGGATGAAATTGATGTTTTAGTAATTATAAAGGATTTGTATTCTACGGGTTTATACTTCGCAATTAACGATCAATATTCTGGAGTTGCTGAAATATATGAAAACAACATTGCAGGTATTGGACATCAAGCAATAACCAATATTTATTATAATACATTAGAAAACACCCCTATTGGTTATGGATTTAATTATCAGATAGCAAACATTGGAAACACTTTTGTAAGTTCAGACATTAATTATAAAAAAGCATTTGAAACAGAAAAATATGGAATGGGCTTATCACGTAAGTTTGTTTCATATAATACAAAATGGGCAGGAAGTATCGATATATCTAAAACTTCATCTATTCAAAACATAAAAAAAACAGATATTACTCTTTATAATGTACTATTAAACTACACAACTCAAGATTTTTGGTTAGGTAGAGCTTTTGTAATTAAAACAGATAATATAAACTTCAAAAATAGATCGAGATTTATTTTAGGTGTAAGATATACTAGTAATATTTTTTCTAAAGGTCCAGAAGTAAACGAAAGATACAACTTTGAATATCATAATAACCAAAGGTTACTTTTTAGTATTGCTTTTTCGCAAAAAAAACATTATGAATCATCATTAATATACGGATTTGGTAGAATTGAAGATATTCCTGTGGGTAATTTATTTCAAATTAATTTTGGACCTGAAAATGATGAGTTTTATAGAAGAATTTATGGGGGAATAAAAGTCGCAGGTAGCAGTTATTTACCTACTATAGGTAATCTGAGTTTCAATGCAGAACTTGGAGGACATTATTATATGCAAAAGATGGAACAAGGTGTATTAAAGATGGAAGGAAAGGCAATTAGTAACATGCATCATTTTAATACCCTGAAATTTAGAAACTTTTATGGTATAAATTATATAACTGGAATCAATCGATTTCCCGATGAACAAATTTATTTAACCAAAGAAAATATTTGGGGAATACAAAATTTTATGTATTATGGTCACCAAAGGCTCAGTTTTCATGCGGAATTAATAACATATTCAGACCTTTACCTTTATAACTTTAGATTTCTGTTTTTTGGATTTGGCGACCTAGGGTTAATAGGACCTTCAGATGAATCAATATTTAACCAGCAAGCGTATACCGGTATTGGCTTAGGTCTTAGAGTTAGAAATGAAAATCTTGTGTTTAAAACATTCCAAATTAAATTTGCCTACTATCCAACTATAACAGATATTAATCAGTTTAATTATTTAATTTCTGGTGAAAACTATGAAAAACACATAAATCTTGATGCTACATCACCTAAAATAATTGATTACAACTAAATATCTCAAATATTTTCATCACCTATATTAAAAACTTACTATTATAAATCTTAAGCTTTTATTAATTTTGTTAAATGCGCAAATGTCTAGATATAAATGTCAGTAACATAGATGAGTTTAAAACCAAATTACTTCTTAGTAGCGATCAGTTTTCTGAGTTTGCATTAATGGATAGTAATGGTTTTAATAACCATGCAACTAAATTTAATTATTTTGAATTTGACTTTCTAGCAGCCTGTGGATCAATTAAAAACATTTTGGGGAATAATCATAATGATTTTCAGAAGCTTGATGATTTAAACAAAAATAATAATGATTGGTTATTTGGATTTTTAACGTATGATTTAAAAAATGAGCTTGAAAACTTAAAATCTAATAACATCGATAATTTATCTTTCCCAAATCTGCATTTTTTCATACCTGAATTTGTAATTATTGGGAAAAATAATCAAATATGTATTCATTATCACCAACATTTATATTCAGAAACTGAAGTTCATGCCTTTATTGATAGAATAAACAATAAAGACATTAATCATTTGCCAGATAATGACATGAAGATTAATATAAACAGCCGATTTTCAAAAGACGAATATATTAAAACAGTAAAAGATTTTAAAAATCACATTAAACATGGAGATATTTATGAAGCCAATTTTTGTCAGGAGTTTTATAGTAATGTTGAGATTAATCCTTTGACTTCCTACTTAAAGCTAAAAGATGTATCTCCAACACCATTCTCTTGTTTTTATAAATTAAATGATAAGTATCTTATATCGGCAAGTCCAGAGCGATACATAAAGAAAAAAGGATATAAAATAATATCACAGCCAATAAAAGGAACAATTAAAAGGTCGCCAAACAAAGAAGAAGACAATCGTTTAAAAGATCAACTAAAAAATGATCCGAAAGAAAGAGCAGAGAATGTTATGATAGTTGATTTAGTTCGTAACGATCTCTCGAAAACTGCAACAAGTAGATCAGTAAAAGTTGAAGAATTGTATGGTATATATAGTTTCTCACAAGTTCATCAAATGATATCAACCATTGTTTCAAATGTTAAATCAACTACCAATATTATTGATATAATAAAATCTACTTTCCCGATGGGTTCAATGACAGGTGCTCCAAAAATAAGTGCAATGCAACTAATTGAGAAATATGAAAAAACGAAACGTGGCTTATATTCTGGCGCTGTTGGATATATTTCTCCTGACAAAGATTTTGATTTTAATGTTGTAATCCGAAGTATATTGTATAATCATTCAAAAAAATATGTATCTTATACTGTTGGAGGAGCAATAACTAGTATGTCTGTACCTGAAAATGAATATGAAGAGTGTTTAATTAAAGCAAAAGCAATTAACCAAGTTTTAAAATAGATCATATGATTAATCAATTCCGTAATTTTATTGATAATAACCAAATCTGCTTAAAAACTGATCGTATTTTAGTTGGGGTAAGCGGAGGTATTGATTCAATTTGTTTAGCCGATTTATTCATTAAGCTTAACTATCATATTGGAATAGCGCATTGTAATTTTCAACTTCGTGGAGAAGAATCTGATCAGGATGAGCTATTTGTTAGAAGTTTTGCTACAGAAAATGATCTTCCTTTTTTTAATACCCGGTTTGAAACATCTACAATTGCAGAATCAGAGCATATTTCTATACAAATGGCAGCTCGTGATTTAAGGTATGAATGGTTTGAAGAAGTAAGATCTAAACATGGCTATAAATATATAGCCATTGCCCATAATAAAAACGATGTAATTGAAACCTTTTTAATTAATTTAACAAGAGGATCAGGAATAAAAGGTTTTACTGGAATAAAACCGATATCGGGTAATATAATCAGACCTTTGCTTTTTGCCAGCAGAAATGAAATCTATAATTATATCAGTTCCAATAATATTGAATACCGTGAGGATTCATCCAACAGATCAGTTAAATACAGCAGGAACTTAATCCGTCACGAAATTATTCCTTTATTTGAAAAAATAAATCCAAGATTCCAGGATACAATCTTAGAAAATATCTCAAAATTAAAAGAAACCGAACAAATCTATAACCAGCAAATTGAGTCTATTAAAGAAAAACTTTTGATTTTTGAAAATAATAGAGTACTAATAAAAATTGATGAATTAAATAAGCTAGATCCTAAAACAACATATTTTTATGAATTAATACAGCCTTTTGGATTTACAAAATCACAAATTAAAGATATAATTGATGTATTAAAAGCGCCACCAGGAAAACAATTTAAATCTTTAACTCACAGATTAGTTAAGGATAGAGAGTATATTATGATAGAAGAAATATCTGTAATTAAAAATACCAAATACATAATTGATTCAAATATCTCGCAGTTACAATATCCAGTACTATTAGAATTATCAAATTTTGAAAAAACGAATGATTTTGAAATAATAAAAGATAATAATATTGGTTTATTTGATATGGACAAGATAGAATTCCCTTTAACATTAAGAAAATGGGAAAAAGGAGATTATTTTATGCCCTTAGGAATGAAAAATTTAAAAAAACTCAGTGATTTTTTTATAGACTCGAAAATCTCAATTATTGATAAAGAAAACACCTGGATCTTAGAAAGCAATGGAAAAATAATGTGGGTTATTGGGCAACGAATCGATGAACGTTTTAAAATTATTGAAAGTACAAAGTACATTTTAAAAATTAAAAGTACATACTATTAACTCTCTAAAATATACTTTACTGTTTAGTATATTAATTTTTATTTTTATGAATCATTTTATACTTTTATTTTTAAAACAAAATAGTTATTAACCTGTTATTTCAAATAGATGCTCTATTGAGTAAAATATTTTGAAAATATTTATATGGAGAAATTACATGGCGAAATAAAAAATGATTTTCTGGATTTACTTCCAGAAATTGTATTTGAAATTAATCGGGAACTAGAGATAGTTTACTTAAACAGTTCCTGCGCTAATGTATTGGGTAAAGAAAAAAAACATATATTAAATAAAAAAATTAATGTTGACAATTATTTTTCTCAAACTGAAGTAGAAAAAATTCTTGACAGTATCGAAAAAAACTTCTCGGGCATAAAAACATCAGGCAATCATTATAAAATAATAGATAATAATAACATTGAGAGAATTTTTAGCATACATAATAACCATATTAAAAAAAACGGTGAAATTATAGCCTTAAGATGTATTGCTATTGATATTACTGAAAAAGAAAAGCTTAACAAACAAGTCATTTCGCAAAAAGAACATTACGAACACATTTTTTACAAAACTCCAATTGCCTATCAATCGCTAGATGAAAATGGTAATTTCCTAAATGTAAATCCAACATGGGAAAAAATTACGGGCTATAATAAAAGTGAAATAATTGGTAAAAATTTTAAAACAATTTTAATCAACGATTTTGCTCAGAAATCCGAGAAAGCGTTTAAAATCTTTCAGGAGAAAGGTGAAATTAATAATATACATGTTAGATTAGTTAGAAAAGATAAAAAGATTATTGATGTTAGTTATAACGGAAAAATAGAAAAACTCAGCAATGGATCATTTAAGACACATTGTGTATTTAACGATATTACTTCACAAAAGAAAGCAGAACAAAAATTGATTGATTCGGAAATTAAGTTGAGAGAGCTAAATGCTACCAAGGATAAATTCTTTTCAATTATTGCCCATGACTTAAAAAATCCTTTTAATGATATTATTGGTTTTACTCAATTATTAGCTCTTAATATCAATAAATATGATAATAACAAGATAGAAAAGTTTGCTGATATTATTCACCAAAGTTCAAAATTAGCATATTCACTTTTAGAAAACCTGCTTGATTGGTCGCGAACTCAAACAGGAACCTTACAGTTCAGGCCTGAGAAACTTCTTTTAAATCATATAATCAATGAGAATATTGAACTACTCACGTCGACAGCAAAAAATAAAGGAATAAAGATATATTCTGAACTTGATTCTGATATTTATGTATTAGCGGATAAAAATATGCTTAAAACAATCATAAGAAATCTAATTTCAAATGCCATTAAATACACGAATATAGGCGGATTTATTAATATTAAGAATTACATTGACAAAAAATTTGTAGAAGTTAGTATCACTGATAATGGCATTGGCATTAGTTCAGACAACATAAATAAGCTCTTTAGAATAGATGAAGGTTTCTCAACTACAGGCACGGAAAATGAGAAAGGAACAGGACTAGGACTAATTTTATGTAAAGAATTTGTGGAAAGAAATGGTGGTAAAATATGGGTAAAAAGTGAAGAAGAAAAAGGAAGTACATTTACATTCACGCTGCCATTACCAGAACCTGAATACATATAAAAGATTGGTAATCAGATATCAATTTCTAAAAAACACTTACTTATTATAATTTGAATCTTTCATCAAGAAAAATCTCCCTTTGGCTTTGCCAAAGGGAGATTTTAAAATTAAAATTTTACTTTATTCATTGCAAGTGCATTAAGCATCCAGTTCGGAAGGGCTTTTCGCGGATCGCGTTTTCTCATATTTAAAAACCATCCGAATTTTTTCATAATTGGTACTTTATGCGTTTCAACAAACTCAATTAAAGTGCCGTCGGGGTCTTCAATGTACGAGAAATGCCCTGCTGCTTCGCCCATATCAAAGCTATTTTCGTTATTATGTTTAACAGAGCTATCTACAGTAAAAGGAAAACCTTTAGCTTCGCATTCATTCTTAAGTTTATCCATACCACTAATATCATAACATAAGTGGATATAACCCAAATCACCCCAGAAACGACCTTCAAAAATTTTCTTAGCCTCTCTATCGTGTACCTGAACTAATTCAATAAAACTTTCACCTAATAATGGAGAAAATGCCCCCTCTCTTTTTGTTCTGGATTTCAATAATACCCTTCTAAACTTCTTATCGCCACCAGGTAAATGCGCAAAATCCGGAAATATATCTTCCCTATCTGAAACAACTTCGTCGTATCCTAAAATATCACTGTATACTTTGCGGGCATTCTCAATATTTGTAACACCAATTATGGCTCCATAAGTGGCACCGGTTAATTTATTTGTTTTCTTAAAGAAATCATTACTTTGAACTATTTGGAAAATATTTCCATATAAATCTTTAACAAAGAAATGAGAATCATAAAATTCACCTAATATTTCAAGATTACGTTGCTTAAATTCATCATAAGCTTTTTTTACATTAGGACTTTTTATTTTCGCAATATTAATTCCTAAATCACCCAAATAAATCTGAAAGTCAGGACCAACTGGTATTCTGCTTGTATAATTCCATATTTCGAAACCACCACCTCCAGAAATATTCATTGCAAGAGCTGCATGTCTTTTATGTGGTTTACCACCTGTATAGGGTAACATTAATTCAGCAACAGTATCATCTTCAAATATTCTAATATCCATGCCAAAATTATCTTTGTACCATTTCCAAGCTTCGTAAACATCTGGTACTCCTATCCCAATTTGCTGGATTCCACTAATTAATATACTCATACTTTAAAATTTATGTTGGATTAATTTTTCGGGCTAATTTATAAAATAATCTTGGTAAATATTTATGAATATATACCATTAATAATTCTTTGGACCCAATTAAAACTTCTTTCTTATCTTTTTGTATTGCTTTAACATATTGTCGTGCACAACTTTCAGCAGAAATGCCAAAATTCTGACCATCATCCATTTTGCCATGTTCCTTCCCATCCTTTGTTAGTGCATGTAACGAAATATTTGTTTTTATCCTACCCGGGAAAGCAAGTAAAACTTTAATGTTATAATGATACACTTCTGATCTCAATGTTTCAAAGAAACCATGCAAAGCGTGTTTAGCTGCAGCATAAGCTGATCTTAACGGAAAACCAAATAATCCCGAAATGCTGCTTGTTGCGGCAATATATCCAAAATTCTGCTTTATCATATATGGTAGAACAGCTTTTGTTAAAGCAATCGTTCCGAAATAGTCTATCTCCATAATTTTACGATCAACATGAAGCGGAGTTTCTACCACTAAAGAACGTTGACTTATTCCGGCATTATTTACTAAAACATCAATTCTACTATACTTATTTATAAGGATTTCAGTAATAGATGGCATTTCTTCGATTTCCACCATATCCAGAAACTGAATATAACACTCCACACCTAATTGATCACAGTTTTGTTTTACATTCTCCAATTCAGTTTGCTGATTAGACGATATAATTAATTTTGCTCCCTGTTTGGCAAACTCATATGTTAAAGCCTCTCCAATTCCTGAAGAGGCTCCTGTTATCCAAACTACCTTATCTTTAAAAAACATATTTTTTTTATTATCTCTGAATCATAATATAATTAAATGGCACTGATATCATATCTGAAAAATCTTCTCCTACCTCTTTCATGTCTTCGTCACCATCTTCAAAATACCAGTATATTTTTAAACTCGCACCATTTTCAACACTATTCTTTATAATTACCAATATATCTGAAATAAATTTTGCTGATGACGAATTAAAATAATCTAATTTAAAATTAAAATTAAATGCATTTTCTTTTTCTGGCCCCTTAACATAATCTTCGAAAAAATCTCTTAATGTATCAATAATCGGATAATAAAAATCCCTAACATTTTCTGGACGAGAATTTCCTTCCATCTCGAATAATCTTTTTTCAGGATCCAATATAACTTTAGGAGATTTATCCGTTGCGGCAATATTCAACTTTTTCATTCTTGATGTTTATTTTTTATTGTTAATTGCATTGCAAAATAAGAAAACTTATTGTTTATTTTTTCAAAATCGTATTTAATTTTTTGACCAGTTGTTTTTGCCATTACAATAAGACCTAATCCTGCTCCGCCTTTTTCTGAAATTTCGGCATTATATAACATTTCCTTATATAAAGCATTAATTTCATTTCTGTTTAAGCCATTTAATTTTTCAATACGTTCCTTAACCAAATCGATATTACTATTTAAAATGATATTTCCGGTATGAATAATAAATGATTCGGCTATTTTCTCAACGATAAACCTTGGTGGGTAATTCTTAACTAAATTATGTTGCTCATTATCCAAATCTGAATGTTTTAAAATATTATCGAGACATTCAACAGATAATGAATAAACCCTTTTAATAATAACCTTATTATTTACTCTACTCTGCAAGAATACTTTCAAATGATGTAGAATATCATCAATTATATCCAAATTAATCCGCCCCTTATGATTAATAACTACATCGTAACTTTTCATGAAATAATTGCAACTATTAGAGTAAATTCATAAAATCTATTATAAAAGTAGTGTTAATAATTAAAAAACAAAAATTCTACGAAAAATTTATTTATCTACATAATAAAGACTTACCTAGTTCAATCCTTCTAAAATAAATGCATTAATTAGTTAACATTAATTTAACATTGATTTAATTAAAATTTAATTTGTAATATCATATTATGTCGTCATGTCTGAGTAATTTTACGCCAAATTTAATTTAAAATAGAAATGGAAAATTTTTACATTATTCTTGTTGTAGTATTGTTTGCTTTAGCTATATCAGATTTAATAGTTGGAGTAAGTAATGATGCTGTAAACTTTTTAAATTCAGCTATTGGATCAAAAGTTGCACCGCGTTACATAATAATGATTATTGCCAGTTTGGGTATTTTAATTGGCACCACTTTTTCAAGTGGGATGATGGAAGTAGCCCGAAAAGGAATTTTTCACCCTGATCAGTTCTACTTCTCTGAGATAATGGTCATATTCCTCGCGGTAATGTTAACCGATGTTGTTTTATTGGATATCTTTAATACATTAGGTTTGCCAACATCAACCACGGTATCTATTGTATTTGAGCTTTTAGGATCAGCTGTTGCTGTTGCGTTAGTTAAAATAAAACATTTAGGACAAACAGCTGGTGACCTTGCAATGTACATTAACTCTGGTAAAGCTCTTGCTATCATTTCCGGGATTTTACTATCCGTTGTAGTTGCTTTTACAGTAGGTGCTATTGTGATGTATTTAACCCGATTATTTTTCTCTTTTAATCATGCTAAAACATTTAAAAAGTTTGGAGCAATTTGGGGAGGTATAGCAATTACTGCAATAACATATTTTATGTTAATCAAAGGAGCAAAAGGATCTTCATTCTTAACAGACACAACAACTGAATGGATTAATGGCAATACAACCTTAATTATATTATATAGCTTTATTGGATGGACCATTTTACTTCAATTATTTTATTGGATTGTACGTTTAAATATTCTTAAAATGATTGTATTAGTTGGAACATTTGCTCTTGCTATGGCATTTGCCGGAAATGATCTTGTTAACTTTATTGGCGTTCCTTTAGCAGGATTAAAGGCATTCCAGTCGTTCATAGCAGAACCGGGAGCAAATCCAGATAGTTTCTCAATGGTTGCCCTAACAGGAAAATCACAGGCCAATACTTTGATATTACTTATTGCCGGTTTGGTAATGGTAATTACCTTATGGTTATCACGTAAGGCAAGAAAAGTAACAGAAACAGAAGTAAACTTAAGTAGGCAGGGCGCTGGAAGTGAGCGATTTGGATCAAGCATGTTATCAAGAACTTTAGTTCGTGGAGCAATGGATTTAAGTAATGCTGTAGATAAAATTACTCCTAAAAAGCTTAAAAAGGGTATAGCAAAAAGATTCGATGATAGTGATTATCGAAAAAGCCTAAAAGATATGAAAGATGCTCCTTCGTTTGATATGGTAAGAGCTTCTGTAAATTTAACTGTTGCCAGTATTTTAATTTCTTTTGCAACATCACTAAAACTTCCTTTATCAACAACTTATGTAACATTTATGGTTGCCATGGGTAGCTCACTAGCGGATAAAGCATGGGGACGTGAAAGTGCCGTATATAGAATTACAGGTGTTGTAACTGTAATTGGTGGGTGGTTTATGACTGCATTCACTGCTTTTACTGTTGCTTTTATCATTGCTTTATTAATTAGCTGGGGTGGTGCAATAGCAATTGGAGTATTTATATTAATCGCTTTATATACAGTATATAGAACGCATGCTTCTTTTAATAAAAAACAAGCTTCGGAAAATAAAGTAAAAAGATTATCTGACGAAGTTTTACATTCCGATAATATAATGACTAAATGCTCATTAGAAGTTAGAAATATGCTTAAAGCCGTTGCTAATGTATTTTCTGAAACTGTAGTTGGTTTAACAAATGAAGATCGTAAAATGCTTAAGAATATTTGTAAAGAAGTCGATGATCTAAATTTAGAAGCTAAATATTTAAAGAATAATGTACATAATACTTTATCTAAATTAAAAGAAGAAGAAGGTGAAACAGGGCACTTTTATGTACAGGTTATTGATTATCTGCGAGAAATGGCTCATGCGCTAACCTTTATTTCTCATCCAAGCTACGATCATGTAGATAATAATCATAAACCTTTATTAAAAATACAGATTGATGAATTAGATGAGTTACAAAATAGTACTAATGAGCTATTTAATGCTATTATTGAAACGATAGAAAAGAGTGATTTCGGCAAAATACCAGATTTAATTGAAAAACAACAAAGCATTCTTGATTCAATTGGTTCGTGTCGTAAAAAACAAATCAAACGAATTAAGAATGAACAAGCAGGTACAAGAAATAGTATACTTTACTTAGGTATATTAAATGAAATCAAAAACTTCTTGTTACAATCAATTAACCTGGTAAAAGCTCAAAGAGACTTTGTAGAATATCAGTTAAACAACAAGAAATAAGAAACAATAATAAATAAGAAAAGCTCGGCAAATGCCGAGCTTTTCTTATAAATATTGGATATTAATCTAATCAGTATATTTATATCCTACACCTTTTATTGTTTTAATATGATTATCACCTATTTTTTCTCTAAGTTTTCTAATATGAACATCAATAGTTCTATCTCCCACAATAATATTATCTCCCCACACTGCTGTAAAAATTTCATCACGTGTAAAAACTCTATCAGGTTTAGAAATCAATAAAACAAGTAATTCAAATTCCTTTTTAGGAAGAATTAGTTCTTCATCGTCTCGTATTACTATATAACGCTCACGATCAATTATTAAATTAGATTGTTCAATAATTAAATCACTATCCTTTTTGTCATTATTTCCAGCTCTGTATCTTTTCAATAAAGCTTTAATTCTACTTACTAAAACTTTAGGCTTAACAGGTTTTGTAATATAATCATCTCCTCCGGCATCAAACCCCGCAATTTGCGAATAATCTTCTCCACGTGCTGTTAAAAAGGCAATGATTGTGTTCTGTAAATTACTATCCTGACGTAATGCTTCGCAAGTTTCTATACCATCCATTTCAGGCATCATTACATCTAATAAAATAAGATGGGGGTTAATTCTTTTAGCCTTATCAATTCCTTCTTTACCATTATTTGCTGTAAAAACTTCGAATCCTTCTTTGCGAATATTATAACTTAAAAATTCTATAATATCTGGTTCATCATCAACCAATAATATTTTATAATCTTTATTATTCATTCTTTCAATTTTAAATTAATCTTAATTAGCTAAGATACAATTAATTTAAACGTTTAAAGATAATTAATGTTTAATTCTATATTAAGTTAAAGTTAACATTTTTTTTCCCTATCAATTACTTAACAAAAGGTTAAATTTCTAATAATGTCTTTTAAATCACATCGCCCTTTCTTTGCATTGTAAATAACAATAATGAAAAACTATTTAAAAATTTTAATAAACAAAAAACAATGAAAAGAAATTATTTAAAACTAACAGCAGCAATTTTAGCTGTAATTACAATTGGTTTTACTTCATGTGATGAAGAAGACTTAAAAGAACAAATAGAAAACAGTGAGTTTGTAATTACTCAAAACATTTCTAAAAACACAACCTGGGAAACAGGTAATGTTTATATATTAGGTGGACGTATTGCTGTTCTTGATGGAGTAACTTTAACCATTGAACCAGGAGTTATTATTAAAGGACAAGCTGGATCAGCTGAAAATGCAACTGCTTTATTAATTGCTCGCGGAGCTAAATTAATGGCTGAAGGAACTCAAACTCAACCTATTATTTTTACTTCGATTGCAGACGAAATTGAACCAGGAGAAATTGCTAGTCCAAATTTAGATCCAACATTAAACGGTCTTTGGGGTGGTATAATGATTTGTGGTAAAGCTCCTATTTCTGTATCTGGTGACGGGACAGAAGCTTCAATTGAAGGTATTCCAGCTGATGATAACAATGGTAAATATGGTGGTACTATTGAAAATGATAACTCAGGTACTATCAGATATATTTCAATACGTCATGGTGGAACAAACATTGGCGAAGGAAACGAAATCAACGGTTTAACATTAGGTGGTGTTGGTTCAGGTACTATAATTGAAAATGTAGAAATTATTGCAAACCAGGATGATGGAATCGAATTCTTTGGTGGAACTGTTGATGTAACAAACGTAATTGTTTGGAACAATGGTGACGATGCTATTGATACTG
>CAZPMA010000066.1:0-17057 GCA_964587535.1 uncultured Bacteroidales bacterium | reverse complement strand
TATTAATGAATTATGCAGATGTAAAACTGGAAGCTGATTTAAGTGGATTAAGCGAAAATCAGAAAAAAATGATTCCTCTTTTAATAGATGCAGCTAAAATTATTGATGAATTGTATTGGATTCAGACATGTAATGGTAAAGATGAGATATTAAATTCAATTAAAGATGAAGCAGTAAAAAAATATTTTATGATTAACTATGGTCCATGGGATAAATTAGAAGGCCTGGAGCCTTTTGTAGAAGGTGTCCCGGAAAGACCTTTTGGTGCTAATTTTTATCCAGTTGATATGTCATATCAGGAATTTGATGAATTTAAAGATATTGAAAAGTACAGTTCATATACTTTAGTTAGAAGAAACGAAATAGGCGGATTACAAACTATTCCTTATCATAAAGCATATTATGATAAACTTGCTAAAATTTCTAATTTAATGAATCAGGTAGCAGAGCTAACCGAAGATCCGGGATTTAAAAAATATTTAAAATATAGAGCAAGTGCTTTATTGTCTGATCACTATTACGATAGTGATATTGCATGGATGATGATGAAAAATAATTTGTTAGACTTTGTTGTTGGTCCAATAGATGACGTAGAAGACAGGTTGTTTTATACTAAGGCATCTTATGAATCAATGGTTCTGCTTAAAAATAAGCAAGCAAGTAAA
Organism: uncultured Bacteroidales bacterium; assembly: GCA_964587535.1. GTDB lineage: Bacteria > Bacteroidota > Bacteroidia > Bacteroidales > UBA12077 > UBA12077. The sequence goes on along the minus strand of CAZPMA010000066.1, from coordinate 16,392 downwards.
GACCTGGAAAAATATTCGTTGTTATTACCTTATTTACAAAAAAGCTTGCCAGTGCCGGAAAAATATAAAACTGAAATTCCGGGTGAATTATCTGATATAATGGTTTATGATGTACTATACTGTTCAGGTAATTGGAATGCTGGCAGTAAAAAAATCGCAATTACTTTACCTATAGATGGTCAGGTTCAATTAAAAGTTGGAAGCCGAAAATTGCAGTTTAAAAATATAATGGAATCTAAATTCGAAAAAATACTTTTACCAATAAGTAAGATTTTAATAAATGACGAACAGCTTAAGCATGTTACATCGAAAGCATTTTTTGAAAACACAATGTTTTATGAAGTTGGAAGTGCGCTAGGAATAAAAAATACAGTTAATAATAAGGGTGAAGTTAGAGATGCTTTAAAAGATCAGTATAATATTATTGAAGAATGTAAGAATGATATTTTAAGCTTGTTTTTTGTTACCTGGCTCTATGAAAAAGGAGAAATGAATAGTGGTGATTTAATGGATAATTATGTAACATATATGGCTGATGTTTTTAGATCTGTGCGTTTTGGTATATCTAATGATCAGGGAGTGGCAAATATGATACGTTTTTATTATTTCGAAGAAATGGGAGCTTTTGCGCGCGATGAGAAAACAAAAAAGTACAGCATCAATTTTGAGAAGATGAAAGAAGCGATGTTAAAATTATCGGAAGAGATACTAATTATTGAAGGTGATGGTAATTATGAAGCTGCAAGAAAATTGGTAAATGAGAAAGGTTTTATACGCGACAATTTATTAGACGATTTATATAGGATTCAGCATGAAAGAATACCAAAAGATGTGGTATTTATACAAGGATTAAAAGAGTTAGGGTTATCAGAGTAAGTTAAAAGGGAGTTTTTAACTCCCTTTTTTATTATTTGTCTTCTTTTTCTTTAGGTGGTTCAAAGCCATAAGCCATACCTTCTACTTCATATGTGGGGGGTTCGCCAAAGCCACCAACAGATTGTTCTTTTAGGATTAAAACTATCATTCCTCCCAGATTAGCTGTTTTCTTTTGTAAACGAATAATCGCACTCTTTTTAGCAGATTTTGCACTTCGACTACCTGGAGATGATTGAGCTTCAACCTTGCCTAGTTCGTATAATCCATTAACATCATTTTCATTATCAGTTACAATAACGGTTTTCCAGTCGCCTTCTTCAATCATCATCATAACAGGCTTATTAAAAACTTCCTTTCTGCCATTACTGAAAATTATTTTCTGTATTTGTTTTCTTTCTACAGTTATCGTTTCGTCTGAACCAGGTTCAGAATACCTTACAGTAGCTGATGAAATATTTTTTACTTCAACAAGTAGTTTTCTACGACCTAACATATAGATTGTGTCAAGCTTTACATTTTCTTCCTGGGCAATTAATGGCAAACTCATTAAAAATACTAACCCACCTATAATCAATTGTTTAATCTTCATAACTTCTGAGTTTTCATTTCAAATTCAAATATAATATTGAGCTGTGAAATTAATAAGTAAAAATTTAAATTCAAAAAATATACCAAATATTTCAAATGATGATAAAATGCATTTTTTTTTGGTTAAAATGTTGTTCATAAAATGAAAAGGATATTTTTGTAAATAGATTTACTTCAAAACTTAAAAGATGTTACGGTTTTTTTTATCAGTTTATATTTGGTTATTAGTGATAGTACTAACCCTTGTTTATTCTGTCATATTCCTGATTATATGGATTTTGACAGTAGCCTTTGATAAAAATCTATTTGTACTTCATTATTTTGCAAATATTTGGGGAAGCAGCTTTACTGTTTTAGTCCCTGGATGGAAAATTGAAATAATTGGGAAAGAAAAATTAAATAATAATGCAAAAATAATTGTTGCAAACCATCAGTCACAAGAAGACATTTTATTAATGTATAGGTTAGGAGTGCCCTTTCGTTGGATATCTAAAGCAGAAGTCTTCTCGATTCCTTTTTATGGTTGGTTAATGAGATTAAAGGGAGATATCAAACTTAAAAGAACAAGTAAATCAAGTATAAAAAAAATGATGTTTGATGCAGAAAGAGTTTTAAATAAAGGATTTATCATAGCAATGTTTCCCGAAGGTACCCGATCCAAAACAGATCAGATAGGAAATTTTAAAGAAGGGGCTTTTAGGCTTGCTCAAAACACAAAACTACCTATACAGCCAGTGGTTATAGAAGGAACAGGCCAAAAACTTATATACAATAATGGAATGTTTAAAGGAAAGCATAAAGTTACCGTAAAAGTGCTTGATGAAATTCCATATGAATCATTTAAAAGTATTGACATTAAAATATTTGCAAATGAAGTCCGTGCTATAATTGAAAAAGAAAGAGAGAAATTAAGAAGCCGATAATGAGTAAACGGGAAATAATAGAAATATATAAGAATAGAATTAGCTGGTTTGGGGATCGCTTAGCCCACATAAAGAAATATCTAATTTTAGTTAGTTTTTTTAGGCTCGTATCTTTTGTTGGTTCAATACTCTTTTTTATTTCCCTGGCAAAAAGTTTTAATAATTTTAAATTTTTTGCCGGAATACTTTTCTTATTATCTTTTATCTATTTGGTGATACTGTATATAAAAAAGACTGAAACACAAAACCTGAATAAAAACCTGATTAAAATTAATTCCGATGAATTAAAAGTCTTAAAAAACGACTACTCTGCATTCTATGATGGGAATGATTATATAAATCGTGATCATGCATATTCTTATGATCTTGATTTATTCGGTGAAGGATCAATATATCAATATCTAAATAGAACAGTAACATTTGTTGGTAGAGAATTGTTAGCAAAAAACATTCTTAACATCAGTTCGGATAAAGAAAATATACATAAAACCCAGGAAGTAATTCAAGAATTGTCTACAAATCTTAAATGGCGACAAATATTCATGGCTACCGGATTACTTAATCCAGTATCAAAAGATGATAATAGTAAAATAAATTATTGGCTTGATGAGCCTGCATTCTACATTAAAAGGGTTTTTTATAAAATATTAGTGTTTTTTTTACCGGTAATCACATTGCTGTTTTTAGGTTTAACGATAACCGGTGTGAGTCATTATTCCTGGTTTACTTTATTGGTTTTAACTCAGCTTTTTGTTTCAGGGATATTTCTCCGAAGAACCAATAAAGAGCAAAGAATAGTTTCAGAAGAATTAAGAATCCTGAAAAATTATTCAAAACTTATTAAGTTAATTGAAGGAGAACAATTTGAATCTCAATTGTTAAACATATTAAAAACAGAGCTTCGCACAGAGGATACAAATGCCCTATTTGCTTTTAAAAAACTAATTAAAATCATTGATGCTTTCGATCAAAGGATGAACCTTTTTATGGGTTTAATATTAAACGGTTTATTAATGTGGGATATTTATTCTATGATGAGACTAGAACGTTGGAAGTTGAAATACGGGAGTAATGTTAGAAAATGGTTAAATGTTATAGCAGAATTTGATGTTTATATATCTTTTGCAAACTATAGTTTTAATAATCAAAGGTTTGTTTTTCCAAAAATCTCAGATAATACCGTAATTGATTCCAAAGAATTAGGACATCCTTTAATTCCTGAAGAGAACAGAATAAACAACGATTTTAGTCTAAATAAACTTTCTGAAATAGATATTATTACCGGTGCTAATATGGCTGGTAAAAGTACATTTTTAAGAACAATAGGTATAAACCTTATTTTAGCAATGAATGGAATGCCCGTTTGTGCCAGTGAGTTTAATTTCAGAATAATGGATATTTTCTCAGGTATGCGAACTGCAGATTCGCTGAAAGAGAACGAATCATATTTTTATGCCGAATTAAAAAGGTTAAAAGGTGTTGTTGATAAACTTAAACAAGGAAGAATAACATTTATTTTACTCGACGAAATCTTAAAAGGCACAAATTCAGTTGATAAGGCAGAAGGTTCATGGAAATTCGTTGAACATTTAATTCGTCTTAATGCTACCGGAGTTGTTGCAACTCATGATCTTACCTTATGTAAATTAGAAGAAAAATATCCTACACATATAAAGAACAAGTGTTTTGAAGTAGAAATTGATGCTGAAAAGATAAATTTTGATTATAAATTACGAAATGGAGTAACTAAAAATATGAATGCTTCAATTTTAATGAAACAAATGGGAATTTTTTCTAATTAACAACTTTTCAACAACACTGATAGCGCGTTTTTCATTGATTTTTATTTAATTTGCATTGTTTAGAATTTTATTAACAGCTTTCAACCGATAACTGTTGATAAACAAATTCATCAGTGACTTTTCTTTTAGTTATATTTACGAAAAATTAGGTGAAATGACGGCTATATACACAGAAGACAGTATACGTACTTTAGATTGGAAAGAACATATAAGGAAGCGTCCGGGGATGTACATCGGGAAATTGGGTGATGGGTCTTCGCAGGATGATGGAATTTATGTTTTATTAAAAGAAGTAATGGATAATTCCATCGATGAATATATGATGGGATATGGGAAGACAATAGAAATTGAAATGACTGATAGTTACGTAAAAGTTCGTGATTATGGGCGTGGAATTCCTTTAGGAAAATTAAAGGATGTCGCATCGAAAATGAATACAGGTGCAAAATACGATTCAAAAGCTTTTAAAAAGTCGGTAGGTTTGAATGGGGTAGGTATAAAAGCTGTGAATGCATTATCAGCAAATTTTAAAATTGAAGCTTATCGAGAAGGCGAAAAAAAATGTGTAGAGTTTGAAAGTGGTGAAGTAATTTCTGATGAACCAATAGAAAAAACAACAGAAAAAAACGGCACTCTTACAACTTTTGTTCCTGATAAAGAAATATTTGGAAATTATCATTATATCGAGGAGTATGTTGTAAGTTTAATACAGAATTATGTTTTCTTAAATTCTGGTTTAATAATAAAGCTAAACGGGCAGAAATTCTACTCTGAGAATGGTCTTCGTGATTTGTTGGAGCAAAACATGAGTACCGATGGTATTTATCCAATTATACATTTAAAAGGTGATGACATTGAAGTTGCAATTACACATGGTAGTCATTATGGTGAAGAGTATTATAGCTTTGTAAATGGACAACATACTACCCAAGGAGGTTCGCATTTAATTTCTTTTCGGGAAGCTTATGTAAAAACAATTCGAGATTTCTTTAAAAAGGATTTTGATCCATCAGATATCAGAACATCTATTGTTGCAGCCATAAGCATTAAAGTTGAAGAACCTGTTTTCGAATCGCAAACTAAAACAAAATTAGGATCAAAAAATATTGCACCTAATGGACCAACAATTAGAAATTTCATAGGAGATTTCTTAAAAAACGAATTAGATAATTTCTTACATAGAAATCATGACGTTTCAGAAGCCTTGCAAAGGAAAATTATAGAATCTGAAAAAGAACGAAAAGCAATTTCAGGAATAAAAAAATTAGCTAAACAACGAGCTAAAAAAGCGAGTTTGCATAATAAAAAATTACGAGATTGCAGAGTTCATTATAATACAAGCGATGAGCGAAAAAGTGAAACAATGATCTTTATTACCGAGGGAGATTCGGCAAGTGGGTCAATCACTAAATCTCGTGATGTAAACACACAAGCTGTTTTTAGCTTAAAGGGGAAACCTTTAAATACTTACGGATTAACCAAAAAAATTGTTTATGAAAACGAAGAGTTTAACCTATTGCAAGCCGCACTTGATATTGAAGAAGAAATTGAAAATTTAAGATACAAACATGTTATTATAGCAACCGATGCCGATGTGGATGGTATGCATATTCGCTTGTTATTGATAACTTTCTTTTTGCAATTTTTCCCTGACTTAATTAAGAATGGACATTTGTATATTTTGCAAACGCCCTTATTTAGAGTGCGTAATAAAAAAGAAACAATATATTGTTATAGCGAAGAGGAAAAAGTTAAAGCAATCAATAAACTTAAAAATAACCCAGAGATTACACGATTTAAAGGGCTGGGAGAAATTTCTCCCGATGAATTCAAGCATTTTATTGGTAAGGATATTCGCCTAGATCCGGTTCGTTTACGTCGCGACGATGCAGTAAAGGATTTACTCGAATTTTATATGGGTAAAAACACTCCTGAACGTCAGGATTTTATAGTCGAGAACTTAAAAATTGATGTGGTTGATTAATAATTAGGTTAAGAGGATGAGTAAAGATAATATTGAAAATATCGAAGAACAAGATAAACAAGAATTAGAAGAACAAGCTGAAAAGCTTGAACAAGAAAAACAAAGCGAAGAACTTCATAAAATAGTACATCTTTCGGGGATGTATAAAGACTGGTTTCTGGATTATGCTTCTTATGTAATTCTTGAAAGGGCTGTTCCTCACTTAATGGATGGATTAAAACCTGTTCAAAGACGTATTCTTCATGCTATGAAACGTCTGGATGATGGCAGATATAATAAAGTTGCCAATGTTATTGGTTATACAATGCAATATCACCCACATGGTGATGCATCTATTGGTGACGCTTTAGTTCAGCTCGGGCAGAAAGATCTTTTAATTGATTCACAGGGTAACTGGGGGAATATTTTAACTGGCGACGGAGCTGCTGCTCCTCGATATATTGAAGCGCGCCTTTCAAAATTTGCTTTGGATGTGGTTTTTAATCCAAAAACTACAGAATGGAAAAAATCTTATGATGGTCGGAATGACGAACCTGTTACTTTACCTGTTAAATTTCCATTACTGCTGGCACAAGGTGTTGAAGGTATAGCAGTGGGTTTAGCGTCTAAGATATTACCACACAATTTCAATGAGCTTATAGATGCAGCAATAGCATATCTAAAAGGAAAACCATTTGAGTTGTTTCCGGATTTTCCAACAGGTGGAACAGCTGATTTTAGTAAATATAATGATGGTTTAAGAGGGGGTTCTGTAAAAGTACGTGCAAAAATCGAAAAAGATGATAAAAAGACTTTACGTGTAACTGAATTACCATTTGGAAAAACGACTCAAAGTCTTATCGATTCAATTATAAAAGCAAACGATAAAGGTAAAATCAAGATTAAAAAGATTGACGATAATACAGCTGCTGATGTAGAAATCTTGATTCATTTACATCCTGGAACTTCACCTGATCAAACAATAGATGCCCTTTATGCATTTACAGATTGTGAAGTCTCAATATCACCAAACTCTTGCGTTATTGAAGATTCAACGCCTGTTTTTATTGGTGTTTCCGAGATGCTTAAGCATTCTGCCGACAATACGGTGGGATTATTAAAAAAGGAATTAGAAATTAAAAAACATGAGCTTGAAGAATCGTGGCACTTATCATCTCTTGAAAAAATATTTATTGAAAATCGTATTTATCATGATATTGAAGAATGCGAAACATGGGAGTCGGTAATTACGACCATCGATAAAGGTTTAAACCCATTTAAAAAACTATTATTACGCGAAGTAACAGAAGAAGATATTGTCAAACTTACTGAAATAAAAATCAAGAGAATTACCAGGTTTGATGTTAAAAAGGCCGATGAGTACATAAAAGGAATAGAAGAAGAGATTAAAGAAGTGCAAAATCATTTAGATCATATGATCGATTTTGCAATAAATTATTATAAGCAGATTCGCAAAAAACATGGTGATGGCCGTGATCGTAAAACTGAAATCAGAAACCTGGATTCCATTGAAGCAACACAGGTAGTTGTGGCAAATGAGAAATTATATGTAAATCGCGAAGAAGGTTTTATTGGAACAGGACTAAAGAAAGACGAATATGTAAGCGAATGTTCTGATATTGATGAAGTAATCTGTTTCTTGCGTGATGGTAAATATGTCATAACAAAAGTATCTGATAAAGTATTTGTTGGAAAAGACATTATTCATGTTGCCGTATTTAAACGTAATGATGATCGTACAATTTATAACGTAATTTATCGTGATGGATTAAATGGTACAATTATGGTTAAGCGTTGTGCTATAAAAGGAATTACACGCGACAAAGAGTATGACATTACTAAAGGCACCAAAGGCTCTAAGGTGCTGTATATGACAGTAAACCCAAATGGAGAAGCCGAGGTTGTTAAAATTTACTTACGTCCACGTCCAAGATTGAAAAAGCCGATTTTTGAATTCGATTTTACTGATTTGGCTATTAAAGGACGTCAATCAATGGGTAATGTATTGACAAAATATGCTGTGCATAAAATTGTTTTAAAAGACGAAGGAATTTCAACACTTGGCGGTCGTAAAATCTGGTTTGAATCAGAAACATTGCGTTTAAATGCTGATGGCAGGGGTGAATATCTTGGCGAATTCCATGGTGATGATAAGATTCTGGTTATTACAAAATCAGGAGAATATCGTTTAAGTACTTACGATCTTATGAATCATTATGAAGATGATGTGATGAGGGTGGAAAAATTCAAACCCGAAAAAATATTTTCTGCGGTATATTATGATGCTGATCTTGAGTATTATTATATAAAACGTTTTACGATAGATCCAACCGATAAACCGACAAGTTTTATTGGCGACAATAACGAGTCAAGATTAATTAAGCTTACAGAAGTTGATTATCCCAGACTAGAGGTTTCATTCGGCGGAAGACATAAATCACGTGAGAATGAAATTATTGAAGTCGCTGAGTTTATTGGTGTGAAGAGCTATAAAGCAAGAGGAAAGAGATTATCTACCTATGAAGTAAAAGTTGTTACTGAGTTAGAACCATTGATAATAAAGGAAGAAATAACAGAAGAACCATTACTGGGGGGCGACGAATCTTTTGACGATCCTTCACAAATGAGTTTATTTGATAATGGTAAAGGATAAGTTTTTTTGCAATTATTTTTTTTATATCTTTAATCAACAAAATTATTTTATATGAAAGTTTTTTTAATCGGATTCATGGCTAGTGGCAAGTCTTCTGTGGGTAAAAAACTTGCAAATAATTTGAATTTGCCATTTGTCGATTTAGATGATTACATTGTAGAAAAATACAACACTTCCATTCGCTTGTTGATGTATGATAAGGGACAGGATAAGTTTCGTGAGATTGAGAGAGATACACTCAACGAACTTATTGATAAATATGATGATGTTGTAATTTCAACAGGTGGTGGCACTCCATGTTTTTTTGATAATATGAAAAAGATGAATGCAGCGGGTAAAACCATTTACCTTGAAGTTGATATTCCAACCTTAGTAGATCGATTAATGCATTCAAAAAAAGACAGACCATTAATCTGGGGTAAAACAAGAGAAGACCTAACGGTATATGCAAAAGAATTATTTGAAAGAAGACTAGATTACTATAATAATGCAAAATATAAAGTAAGCGGAAAAAATTTTAAATTAGATTCTATAACAGAATTAATAAAAATGTGATACACTATTATATTTATTAATGATATTAGATTGGTTCAGGTATAAAATGTCTGAGCCATTTTTTATGAATTAAATTTTTACTCCTATAACAAGAACATCGTCTACCTGCTGCTGTTTACCTTTCCAGTTTATAAATGTTTCATGCATTATCCTTTTTTGCAAATCCATGGGTTTTTCATGAATATCAAGTAATAATTCTCGCAACGATCCTATGCGGAATTTCTTTTTTAGCGGTCCGCCAAACTGATCTGCATATCCATCTGTGAACATATAAAATTGATCGCCTGCTTGTATTTTTAATGTATGATTAGTAAAAGGTTTCATTGTTTTTTCAGATATCCCCACAGGCATTCTGTCAGCTTTAATAGAATCTAACATATGATCCCGGATATAAAATAGGTGATTATAAGCTCCCGCATATTCAAGCTCCATTTTTTCATAATCAATAACAATTAATGAAATATCCATGCCATCTTTAGATTCTTCAATCTTATTTGCATGAACCATCGTCTTTATAACTTTCTTTCTTAGTTGATTTAAGATTTCATTTGGAGTATAAATATGTCTTTCATTCACAATCTCGTTAAGAAAGTTTATTCCAATAATACTCATAAATGCTCCAGGAACACCATGCCCTGTACAATCTGCAACAACGATTATAGATTTATTTTCAATTTGTGAAACCCAATAAAAATCGCCACTTACAATGTCTCGGGGTTTAAATAGACAAAAGCCATGTTTCAGAGTTGTCTGCAATGAGATCTTATCGGGGAAAAGGGCTATTTGAATGTGCTTTGCATATTCAATACTATCTTTAATGTCTTTATTTTGTTTTAAAATTTGACCTGTTTGGAAATCAGAAATTTCTTTTTGCCTTTTTATTTCGTCTCTTTGAGCTTCAATCTCATCTCTTTGAGCTTCAATTTCTTCTTTCTGTTGTAATACTTCTGCATTTACTTGCGTTAGACTTCGATTTATTTTTCTTCTTTTTTTATTAATCACAAGCAAGAAGATAGCCTGTGAAGTGGAAATAACTATTATGATAATAAAAATGATGTTTAATCTCTGTTTTCTTCTTTTTTGTGTGTGTAGATTTTTTATTTCCTGTTGTTGTTTATTTGACTGGTATTTTGCTTCCATTTCTGCAATCTGAGTGTTCATTTTCTCATTTACTCTTTTATCTCTAAGTTCACGATGTTTTTCTAAATAAGCCAGTGCTAAATCGTTATTGCCTATTTTTTTATTTGTTTTATAAAGTATTTCATAATTTAATTCTAAGGAATGATTTAGTTTTAATGAATCGCATATGGCTATACTTTTTTTGCAATATTCAATTGCATAGTTGTAATTGTTTAATTTGAAATGTATACCTCCTAAATTTAGATATGAAGTAGATATACCTTCCAGGTTATTTAACTTTAATTCCAGTTCAAGAGATTGTTGATAATAATCTCTGGCTTTTGAAAATAGGTTTAAGTCTTCATGCAATACACCAAGATTATTTAAATTGCCACTGATACCATAATAATTATCGTATTTTTTGTTAATTTCTAACGATTGCTGGTAACACTCAATCGCTTTTGCATATTCTTCCTTAGCTCTATAAATAATCCCCAGGTTATTATAAGCTTTACCTATTTCTTTCTCATTTCCTTGTTCTATTTTTAAATCTAGATATTTTGTAAAATATTCTAACGATCGACTAAAATTATCCTGATAATAATAAGCTTCGCCTAAAATCTGGTAGCAATGTTCAATAATTGATAAACTATCAAGTTTTTCTCCTAGTATTAGAAATTCGTTGGATAGCTTAATTGCCTTTTGTGGAGAATCATAAATATAGAATTCTGTAAGAATGTAGTAGTATTTAATTTTCTCTATGTCTGGTGATTTTTTTAAAACTTGTTCTAGCGAATCAGCATCATAATATTGAGCATATGAGTTATTTATTTTTAAAAAATAAATGATCAATATAAGAAGAATAAAAAAAGCTGGTAATTTTTGTTTCATATCAGCATTTAGAAAAATCCAGTCACTATAAAAATTTATATTACGCAAAAGGTACAAAAAAGATACATAATGTTAAAGCTTTCAACAAAAAAAGAGTGCAAAGCACTCTTTTATTTTTTAAGCAAAAGCTTGCAGATCACATAATTTTTTATAAACTCCATTTTTGGAAGTTAAATCTTCATGTTTACCACGCTCAATAATTTTCCCATGTTGCAGTACGCAAATTTCATCAGCATCTTGCACGGTAGAAAGCCTGTGTGCAATTACTATAGATGTTCTGTTTTTCATTAATTTATATAAAGCATCCTGAACTAATTTTTCAGATTCTGTGTCTAATGCAGAAGTAGCTTCGTCAAGAATCATAATAGGTGGATTTTTAAGAACAGCTCTTGCAATACTAATTCTTTGTCTTTGCCCACCAGAAAGTTTTGATCCTCCATCGCCAATATTGGTTTCATAACCGTTTTCTGTTTGCAGAATAAACTCATGTGCATTTGCTACTTTAGCAGCTTCTATGATTTCTTCCATTGTGGCATTAGCCATACCAAATGAAATATTATTGGCAATTGTATCATTAAATAAAATAGATTCTTGACTGACAATACCCATTAAATGTCTTAAATCTTTAATTTTTAAATCCTGAATATTGTAGCCATCTATTTTTATTTCACCTTCTTTAATGTCGTAAAATCGGGGTAATAAGTCAACGAGAGTAGATTTACCTCCACCAGATTGTCCTACTAGTGCAATTTTCTTCCCTTTCTCTATGGTTAAATTTACGTCTTTTAATACATAATCTTTTAAATATTTAAAACTGACATTTTTATATTCAATGTTATTATTGAAGTTAGTTATTGAAATAGCATCTGGTTTTTCATTGATTGTAACTTCAGCATCTAGAATTCCACTTATTCTTTCTACGGCAGCAGTTCCTTTTTGAATATTATAATACACCGTAGAAAAATCTTTTGCCGGTTGTATTATTTGAGAAAATACAACAAGATATCCAATAAATTCCTGAGCATTCATCAGTGAATCAGAATCTAATACCATATTACCACCAAACCACATTACAACCATAATTACCGAAGTTGCCATGAATTCGCTAAATGGACTTGCTAATTGTTGTTTGCGCCATAATCTTGTCATCAATCTGGTATACGACTGATTTTCTTTTTTAAATCTATTATGTATTCTGTCTTCTGTTCCAAATGCTTTAATAATTCTAAGCCCAAATAAAGTTTCTTCAATATAAGACAAAAGTGTTCCTAATTTTTTTTGTCCTTTTAAAGATCTTCTTTTTAATGATTTTCCAATACGTCCGATTACACCTCCACTAATTGGAAGTAATATTAAAACAAATAAGGTTAATTTTGGACTCCAAATAAATAACATTACTAAATAAACAATAATTTTAATTGGAGCTTTTATCGCATTACTTAATGAACGAATTATTGAAGCTTCTATTTCTTTAACATCACCTGTCATCCGTGACATTAAATCTCCTTTGCGTTCTTCTGTAAAATAAGAAAATTGTAAATCAAGAATCTTTTTATTCAGATCATTTCTTATGTCTCTCATTACTTTTGTTCTTAAAGGAGACATTGTATATGTACTAGAATAATTAAGAGCAGTTTTAAAAAATACTAATATAATTACGGTAATTGTAACTATTAATAAAGCCTGATGTTCACCACGTGCTTCAATAATTTGAGACATCCAATAATTGAAATTATGCAATATAGCTTCTTTGGTAAATTCAAATTCCACAGCATCTGAAATATGTGGTTGTGAGTCAAAAAGTATTCCTAGAAATGGGATTACCATGGTAAATGAGAAAAGAGAAGCAACGGTACCTAAGAAAGAAAGAAAGATACTTAATAAGGCTTTACCCCAATAAGGAATCATATATCGCAGAACTCGGTTTACTCCAGTCATATCTATTAATAATTATTGATTACAGATGACAAAAGTAGAAAAAATTACATAACCATGGTCTTGTTTATCTTAATATTAAATCTAAAAAATGTTAAATTGATTAAAACTGGAAGTAAATAAACGGTTGAATTTCTGCAGATTTTGCCTGATATAATATAGAAATTACAATTACAACAACAATTATTTTTACAGCTATATTTGATTTGATAAACCAACCGCGGTAGTTTTCCTTAAATGAAGTTGGAAGCCAGTGGACAGCAAAACCTAATAATATTAATAAAAATGGCTTGTAATAAGATGATATCATGATTGGAACTAATTCGGTTTGAAAATTACTCACAATTTGATGGATCATTCCAAAAGCATCGTTCATACTTCCTGCTCTAAAAAATATCCATGCAAAGGTAACCAGATGGAATGTGGTAAATACTGATATGAATTTTAAAATAAGATTTTTACTTGTGTTTGCATTGTAATATTTGCTTAGCGAAAGATTCATTTTAGCCCATATTTTTTGAATAACCAAAGCTATTCCATGTATTCCGCCCCATATTACAAATCGCATACTGGCACCATGCCACAGCCCGCCTAAAAGCATGGTAATCATTAAATTAATATTTGTCCTAAGTTTTGTTTTTTTATTACCACCTAATGGGATGTATAAATAATCTCTTAACCATGATGAAAGTGATATGTGCCATCTTCGCCAAAAATCTGTAATATTTAATGCTTTATAAGGTGAATTAAAGTTAATTGGTAATCTGAAGCCAAGTAGTAAGGCAATTCCAATGGCAATATCTGTGTATCCTGAAAAATCACAATAAATTTGGATTGAATATCCGTAAGTAGCCATTAAGTTTTCAAAACCAGTGTATGATAAAGGAGATTCAAATACACGATCAACAAAATTTATAGAGATATAATCCGAAATAAGCATCTTTTTTACCAATCCATTCAAAATTAGAAACACAGCATGTCCAAATTCTTGTTTTGTAAGTTTAAATTTCTGATATAATTGTGGTATAAATTCTGCTGCTCTAACAATTGGCCCTGCTACCAGTTGTGGGAAAAATGATACATAAAAACCAAAATCAATAATATTCTTAACCGGCTTTAGTTTTTGCCTGTAAACATCAATGGTATAGCTTATTGTTTGGAATGTATAAAAAGAGATACCAACAGGTAAAACAATTTTAGATATATCGAAATGTGATCCAAATAAAGAATTTGTCCAACTGGCAAGGTGATTGATTACTTTAAAGTCTGTATAAAATGCAGAATTAAAAAGCTCAGTAAAAAAGTAGGTGTACTTAAAATATCCTAACAAGCCTAAATTAATAATAAGACTGCATGTTACATAAATTTTCTTTTTTAAATCAGTTTGTGCTTTGTATATTAATTGGCCGATCGTAAAATCAGTAATTGTTGAAATTATTAGTAGGGTAAAAAAGTATCCTCCCGATTTATAATAGAAAAACAAGCTGATGAAAAAGAGGTATGCATTACGCAAAGGGTTTTTTTTATATAAAATGGAATAAAAAACTAAAAGAAATGCGAAAAATCCCCAAAAGTAAAGCCTTGTGAATAATAGTGGTTCAGATTCATTATAGAGTAATATGTTTTTTAAGAATTCCATTCAGTATTATTGTAAATAGCTTTTATCGTTTTCAATTAGTTTTAAAAATGCTTTTGAAAATAATTCAGCTTGTATTTCATAACCAGATCGTTTAAAGTGTATTTTATCCTTTCCGGTTAAATCGAATTTATGCCATTCTTGAATTGAATTATATCCACCCATGATATTATAAAAATCCCAAACCATTAAATTTAATTCCTTAGCTACTTTTAAAATATTATCATTAACCTGAATTATTAGTGGATTTTCTTCTTCGTTTTTTAAATGATCATTAATAGTTGTTAAAATAAACGATGAATTTGGCAGGATATCTTTTATTTGAAAGATAAAATCTTTCAAAATAATTTCATGTTCTAAGCTTGAAAATTTTTTATCAAAAGCTTCATTGGTTCCAAGTGATATAATGATTAAATCTGGATTCAATTGTTTTAGATGTTCTGATAAATAATTACATTTTAAGTAAGATAAGGCTGTGGCACCATTAAGTCCGAAAGTGTGGTAATTAATCTTTGATTGACTATTCCTTAAGATTATTCCATATAATTCAAAGCTGTTATCTTTTTGTGAAAACTCTATACGAATGGAATCATTGATGTTTTCAAGATGCAATTCTGAGAATCCAATGTTAGTTTCAGCTGTTTGCCCATTTATCTTTAGATTAAATGATTCTGGATTATTATGCCATACTTTAACATAATCGAAATAATATTTTAATGGTTTATTGTATTTATTATTTCGCATTTTAATATTAATTTCTGAAACAGAATCATTTGTTTGTAAAGTGATTCCCGATAGACCGATATTGCAATTATTTTCCTGATCAATATTTTTGCAAACATTCCAAATACCAGAATAACCGACACTAAAAAAATAAGGATTGTTAGTTTGAGCAACTGAATAAGGAAAAATAAATCCGGGTGAAGCAACAGTGTCAATTAGTAAGCAGGAGAATAATTGTTGTTTAATTTTTTCAGTTAAAAAACCTGCTTGTAAGTGAGAATCACCAATATGAACTATTGTAAAATTGTTTGAATCAGGATTATTTATATTAGAAAGCTTATCAAAAAGTTTTTCCATTTGTAGGTTATCGTCAAAACGAACAATCGTATTAACATCGCAATTAATAAATGGAAGAGTATCACAACTTTCTTGCGCCATGCTTTTTAAAGTAAGAGCAATTACAACTAATAATATGATGGCTTTTAATACTCTCATTATTTATTATTCTCTAAATATTTGTTATAATCATTCATTAACGCTTCATAAAACATTTTGGATATTACAATTGAGCCTTTCCATGAGAAATGAGTAAAATCTGTTCTTGCTAATGGTGGATCGGCATTTACCCAGGCAGGCATGGAGTTTTTACCTCCCATAGCTTCGTACATATCCCAAAAAGCACAACCTGCTTTAAATGCAGCGTTTTT
>CAZPMA010000065.1:0-17075 GCA_964587535.1 uncultured Bacteroidales bacterium | reverse complement strand
CACAGGCGGTTGCGCCAAACGCATAACATGAGCCGCATCCTCCTTGATCTCTTGCATCACCAATATATGAATGTCCATTATAGTTTCTCCAATCAAATGAAGAAGGTAAGCTTTTAGCCGAAGAAAAATTAGGATCTACTTTAGCAAAATCCTGCACTGCAGGAGCAGTTTTTGGAACTTCTGCAGTAAGTTTATCACCATTTAATTCCATTAATTCTAATAAAGGTATTCTTTCTTCAACACCTTTGTTTGATCTAACGCATACAGGTCTTTCATAAATTGCACCGTTTTCTTTAACAATTTCTGTTTCGATTTCGAAACCTAATTTTGCTGCATAAGAATATTCAGGAGCAACTTTCCCTTTGTAAAAATCCCATGCGTTAACGATTCTACCATCAGGTAAATGCACTAATCCGGCATCACCCCCATTGTCTTGGGAATTAATTTCATAACGATATCCTAACATTTCGCAATATTTAGCTGCTGGGTTCACATAACTTTTTTGACCCATTACACTAATCGCGAAAAACATTAGAAACAACGTTGTAATAAATGTAGAGTTTCTCATTGTGTAAATTTTTTAGGTTAGTTTTAAAATGAGCCGTAAAGTAATATTAATATTTTGTTTATTTTTTGGTTGTCGACATACAACAATTTTTAACCCCTATAATGCAAAAATTGAAGAAAAAAAAGAGTGCGATAAAACGCACTCTTTTAATAATCAGTATTTAGTGTTAATTATTTCTTAATAAATGTTTCTGTGATAGGACCTTTTTCATCTTCAATAGAGATAATATATAATCCACTGTTAAGATCCGAAGTATTAATCACCTTCTCACCATTTAATTTTACTTCTTTAACAACAGCCCCTGTTGCATTAATAATTTTAACAACAGCCTCATCAAATGGAATGTCTAGATTAAGCTCATCTTGAACAGGATTAGGATAAACCTTAAGCTTACTTAAAGGTTCATTTCCCAGCTGCATTCCACCAGCTGCATATGTTTCAGGAGCAGCTTTTGCCATTATGTTAACAGTATAATCTTCTACTTCTCCATACTTGATTGTGCCACAAGGATCAGAATATCCTGCATCTGACATAGAAACACGCATTCTTGTTTGTCCAATTGTAGCAGTAGAAGGAATATCAACAGTAGCGGTATAAATATTACCATCAGATACCGTTCCTTGAATAACTATTTCGTCAGAAGTAAATTCTCCATCAATATTGAAATCAATCCATACATTCCAGTATTCAGTGTATGTTCTTCTTTTAAAACCTGCACTTAAAGTAGCTGTGTAACTAGTACCTAATGAAACATTGGCTATCATACCAGTATAGTCTGCATATCCGCTACTAGCAGTTGATTCGTTATATAAATCATTTAAACCAAACACATCTATCCATTCAAAGCGGGTACTTGTACTATATAAATCACAGTAATCAATAACAATTACTTCATCAGAAGTAGTGACATTTAAAGCATTACTAGCCGCCGAAGTATTACCTGCTTCATCAAATGCATAAACTGTCATTGCATAAGTAGTAGCTTGTGTTAAACCAGAAACAGTATATGAAGTAGATGATGTTGTAGCTAAATAACTTCCATCCATATAAACTTCATAACCATCAACAGCAACATTATCAGATGATGCATTCCAAGACAAAACGAAACTTGTTTGAGTGATTCCAGAACTTACTAATCCAGATGGAACAGAAGGTGCTTCTGTATCAGTAAGTGTTGTAACATTTATTGTTGAACTCGGATCAGATTCATTACCAGAAGCATCTTGAGCAACAACATAATAAGAGTAAGATGTTCCAGAATTTAATCCAGAAATATTGTAAGATGTACTTGTTGTACTTCCAATAACTGAACCATTTTGAAATACATCATAACCAGTAACACCAATATTATCTGTAGAAGCATTCCATGCCAAACTTAGACCAGTCATTGTGATGTTATATGCTGTTAATCCGTTAGGTGCTGTTGGAGCTTCGCTATCACCACCTGTAATTAATACAGAATAATCTTCAACTTCTCCGTAAGTAAATGTTTCACAAGCAGTTTGTTCTGCGTTGTATTTCATTGACACTCTCATTGTAGTTGTTTTAGGAGCAGTTCCTGCAGGAATTGTAGCAGTTCCTGTAACAGTAGATTTACTCAATGCTCCTGCATCGAAAATAAGTTCACCAGCATCATCAAAGTCTCCATCGCGATTAAGGTCTACCCATATTTTCCAATATTCATTATAAGTACTTCCTGAGAATGCAGGAGTTAACGAAACATCATATGGCATTCCGGCTTCCATTACAACAGTTTGATCTGTAAAGTCAGAATATCCTGTTGCTCCAGACGTATTAGTAAAATCACCAATTGTAACATCAGAAATCCATTCGTAGCTATAATCGTTACCTTGAGAAGTACAATATTCCAGAGGAAGTTCATCAACTACATTTATATAATTCGTTTTAGTTTCAGCATCACTACCTTGAGCATTCGTTACAGTTAAAGTAACATTATATGTTCCAAGAGTATTATAAGTTACAGTTGGGTTTTGTGATGTGCTTGTAGATGGTGTACCACCTTCAAATGACCATGACCACGAAGTTGGGTCATAAGAAGAAGCATCTGCAAAGTTTACAGAACTTCCAGCTAAAACAGTTGTATTATCAGCAGAAAAATTAGCTACAGGAGGTTGAGGGATATTTTCATAAACCATATAACAAACTGCACAATCAACAGCAGCAGAATTATGGGCTATTTTCATATAACCATTTTCTCCCCAGCTAGTTCCCCAAGAGTTTCTTAGAATCCAATAATCACCATATGTAGCATCATAACCCCAACCAACTAGAGCAATTGCGTGGTTAGTTGTGGTATAAGCACCATTATTACATGAACCAGTGTTTGCTGAATAAACACCACCAGTATAATCATACCAATCGTTAGTTACATAAACAGCAGCATCAACAACACCGTAAGTCATAATAGCCGTTTTAATTGCATCAACATCGCTGCTAGCTACTCTATACCATCCTTCGAATTGAATTTTTGGTGCGCCATCTGTAGTTGATGGGCAAGATTGATTATTAGCATCTGAATATGGGAAATATGACTCGTCAATATGTCCTACATCAACTAATGCTTGCAATTCGGCATACTCATAATCTGCACCATTACAACCATCAAAGTGGCTGCTATAAGCAGACATCTCGCTTAAACAAAAAGCGATCCATCCTTCTGAAAAGTCTGCTGTGTTATTATCGTAGCTTCCTGTTGCAAAGTTGTATGTTCCTTCTGCACAGGCGGTTGCGCCAAACGCATAACATGAGCCGCATCCTCCTTGATCTCTTGCGTCTCCAATATAAGTATGACCGTTATAACTTCTCCAGTCAAAATCTGTTGGAAGACTTTTTGCAGTTGTAAAATTTGGATCTACTTTTGCAATTTCTTGCACAGTTGGAGATGTTCTAGGCACTTCTGCAATAAGTCCTTCACCATTTAATTCCATTAATTCTAATAACGGAATTCTTTCTTCAACACCTTTGTTTGATCTAACGCATACAGGTCTTTCATAGATTGCGCCGTTTTCTTTAACAACTTCTGTTTCGATTTCGAAACCTAATTTTGCTGCATAAGAATATTCAGGAGCAACTTTCCCTTTGTAAAAATCCCATGCGTTAACGATTCTACCATCAGGTAAATGTACTAATCCGGCATCGCCCCCATTGTTTTGGGAACTAATTTCATAACGATATCCTAACATTTCACAGTATTTTGCAGCAGGATTTATGTAACTTTTTTGTCCTATTGCAGTAAACACAAAAAACATTAAGAAAAATGTTGTAAAAATTGTAGAGTTTCTCATAGTATAAATTTTTAGGTTTTTGACAGCTTAATTTACTATAATATTATATGTTGTAATTTGAACGTCGACAAACAACAATTATCTACCCACGAAAAACGGTTTGCTCTGCTTTCTTATATTTTTTATCGGATGTTTACCTTATTTATGAAAATTATTTTTATATTGCCCGTTAATTTTATACTAGCATTTTATACTTAAAATAAACTGTTTATGACATTAAAGTGTGTTATTGTTGATGATGAGCCATTAGCCATAACAATTATGGAAGGTCATTTAAAAAAAATTCCTTATGTTGAAGTAATTGCTAAATTTAATAGTGCTTTACCTGTATACGAATTTCTAAAACACAATAAAATTGATTTGCTCTTTCTTGATATTGAAATGCCTAATTTATCGGGGATAGAATTTGTAAAAAGCTTATCTTCTGCACCTTCCATTATATTTACAACAGCAAATAAGAACTATGCAATTGAAGGTTTCGATTTAAATGTTGACGACTATATATTAAAACCTGTAACATTTGAAAGGCTTATAAAGGCAGTAAACAGAATTTATGAAAAAAGAAGCACAAGAGAAACACAGGAAGTAAAAGAAATTGAAACTGATTCTATTTATTTAAAGGAAAATAAAAAGATGGTTAAAGTTTATCTGAAAAATATACTTTATTGTGAAAGCCTGAAAGATTATGTTAAAGTTGTAACTACTGCCAAAACCGTTATTACAAAACAGCAACTAAGCTTTTTTGAGAGCAGTTTGGATAATACAAGCTTTTTAAGGATTCACAGGTCTTTTATAGTAGCTTTAAATAAAATAGACGCCTATAGTGCATCAACGATAGAAATTGGTGGAATAGAACTCCCTATTGGAAGAAAATATAAAGATGAAGTAATTGAAAAGTTAGATAAATTAAACGAAGGAAATATCCCAGATTAATACAAATGATTAAAAAACAATTAAATAAAGTTATTTTTCTTATCATAAGTATATTTTTTTCAACTTCGCTAGAAGCCCAGGAAAAAGGGTTAATGCTTTCGCAGTACTATTCTTCAAACGACTACTATGCTGGTGCACAAAATTGGTGTATAGCACAGGATAACAGAGGTATTTTATATTTTGGTAATGGTAGCGGTATTTTAGAATACGATGGTTATGAATGGAGACTTATTCGAGTTCCTAACAAGTCAAGCGTTAGGTTTTTGGCATTTGACAGTAATAATACTTTATACGCTTCTGCATACAATGAATTCGGATATTTAAAACCTAACAATAAAGGAGAACTTCAATATCATACTTTAACACATTTATTAGATTCAACGCTTAATGATTTTGGAGAAATTTGGGATATTTATACGTTTTCTGACACTGTATTCTTTTTAAGTGACAATTATATATTCAGATATCATAACAATAAAATAGATTTTTGGAAAAGTGGTAACGAGAGATATTATTTATCACAAAAAATAAATAAGACCTATTATGTGCAAGAAATAGGAAGAGGATTATTAAAATTTGAAAATAATACATTCAGATTAATTGAAAAAGGTGATTTCTTTTCTAATAAAAGAATCCATAAAATTCTTCCTTATAATGATGGGTTCTTAATCTGCACAAGAAATAAAGGACTTTATTTATATGAGCATAACAATGGAAAAGTAACAATAAAATCATTTGCTAATATCTCCAAAAAAACAAAAAATTTAAATGATTTCTTTATTGAAAATGCATTATATCACGGAACACAAATTACAGACAGCACCTACGCATTAAGCACCATAACTGGTAATATCATTGTTATTAATAAAAACTGGGACATTTTAGATGTTATTAATAATGAAACAATTGGCGTAAAAACATCTATTCATTATTTATATCAGCAAAAAGGAGGTTCCTTATGGTTAGCATTAGGAAACGGTATTAGTCAGATTGACATACTATCACCCTACAGATATTGGAATGATGACTTAGGACTTAATGGCACATTTACTGACATAGCCAAATTGAATAATTATCTGTATGTAACCACAAGCTCTGGAATATATTATAGCAATTTATTAGAAACTCCAGAATTTGACCTAAATCATTTTAAACCAGTAGAAGGAAAATTTGAACAATCGTGGGGATTTAGATATTTCCAACCTCCCGGGTCAGATAAATTAGACGAACGAGTTAATGATTTAATTATAGGAAACTTGGTTGTTACAGATGACACAAAACTTTTGACTTCAACAACTAATGGTGTATTTGAAATTGATATGGATAAATCAAAATTAATTGCTGATTATAAATCTGTTTACCTTTCATATCAATATAAAAAAGACCCAAGTAAATTATTTTTAGGATTATCTAAAGGTATATCCTTAATAGAGTATAAAAATGGGAACTGGCATGATCTGGGTCAAAAATATGGTATTGATGATATGATTCGTGAAATACAAGAAGACACCGCAGGAAACCTTTGGTTAAGTGCAAGTTATAAAGGACTGTATAAAATATCCAATCCGCTTAAACTCGACTCAAACCTTGTTAAGGTTGAGTTTTTTGACACAACAAACAACCTGCCAACATTAAAAGGAATATCTATATTACACAATAAAGATACTTTAGTTTTTGATTGCTTTACTGATTATTATACTTACAATCCTGAAACAAATAATTTTGATGTTTATAATGTCCCGCAAGACACATCAACCCTAGAAACTTCGGAATTTATAGATAGTCTTTCTTTTTATAGGATTGCAGCCGATGCTCTTACTTATGAATACATTATAGATTTAGATGACCCATATTATTGGTATGGCTCAAATTTTGGTATGTTTCGTTACACAAAATACAACAGTAAAGATTTAATCAATCCATATCCAGCTATTATTCGAAAAGTTATCAGTAAAGATTCAATCATTTACTTTGGAACAAATTATATACCAGGTGAAAGTACAGAAAATATCTATCAAACAAACACAAGTTCAATAGTTGATGTTGAAACCATACTGGAATACAAAAATAATTCATTAACATTCTATTATACTTCCCCCTTTTACGAAGAAGAGTCGAAAAATGAGTTTAGTTACTTTCTTGAAGATTTTGATGCTGAATGGTCGGAGTGGACAACAGAAAGAAAAAGAGAATTTACGTATTTAAGAGAAGGAGATTATACATTTAAAATTAAATCACGAAATTTATACAACATTGAAACTCCCATTGCCGAGTTTAAATTTACAATATTGCCTCCCTGGTATAGATCTTTTAGTGCATTAATAGCATATGCCTTTGTTGGTATCTTAATTATTATTTTAATCGTTAAGCTTTATACTTACCGTTTGCTAAAAGAAAAAGATAAGCTTGAAAAAATTGTAATTGAAAGAACACAAGAAATTTTAATGCAAAAAGAAGAAATTCTGGTTCAGGCAGAACATTTAAAAGAAGCTAATGAACACGTTAGTGCAAAAAACAAAGAATTAGAACAACAGAAATGGGAAATCACTAACCAGGCAATAAAACTAAAAAAAGCAAATATTGAATTATTAAAATTATCAAAAGTAGCAAGTGAAACAGACAATGCAATCGCAATTTTTGATAAAGACGGTAATATTGAATGGGTAAATGATGGATTTACAAGACTATATGGATATACCTTAGAAGAATTCAAAAAAGAAAAAAATTCAAACATTGTTGATGGAAGTTTTAACCCAAATATTAAAAAAGCCATTCTTTCGTGTATTAATGAGAAACGATCTATCGTATATGAATTCAACACCAAAAATAAGAATGGCAAAAGCATTTGGGCTCAAACAACATTAACTCACGTTGTAGATAAGGATGGAAATACTTTGAATCTTATTGCCATTGATTCTGATATTACAGAACTTAAATTAGCGCAAAAAGAAGTTGCAGAACAAAGAGATGAATTAGCCATCATTAATGCTACAAAAAATAAATTTTTTAGAATCATTGCACACGACTTGCGCAATCCTATTAGCACTTTAGCGGGATCAACAAATTTAATTTTTAATGATTTTGAAGAATATGATAAAGAACAAACAAAAAACTTTATTGGTGAATTAAATAAATTATCGCAAACGACATTTAATCTACTTGAAAATCTATTAGATTGGTCTTCGACTCAAATGGGAGATATTAGTTTTATTCCTAAATCAATCGATTTAAAATTTATTGTTGAAGAAGCAGTTGCGTTGATAAAAAGAAAAATAAATCATAAAAATATAAATCTAAAAATAGATATTGAGGAACACTCTTTTGCTTTAGCAGATGAGAATATGGTAAGAACAATATTTAGAAATCTACTTTCCAATGCAGTTAAATTTACTCCTGAAAATGGAGAAATTGAAATCTCAACAGCTATTAAAGAAGAACTTATTCATTGTTTAATTAAAGATACCGGTATTGGAATAGTAAAAAAAGATATCAATAAACTATTTAAAATAGACCAGCACTACACACGCTTAGGACTGGATAATGAAAAAGGATCAGGATTAGGACTCATTCTATGTAAAGAGTTTGTTGAAAAAAATGGTGGTAAAATTTCAATTGATAGCACTCCTGACGTTGGAACTACAATTGAATTTACTTTACGAAAATATACCGTTTAACTTCAATAAAGCACTTTTAACATTTATTAACTTACTGTAATACAATTTTTTATTCGGCTCAGCGTATGTATTATTGATTAAATAATAAAAACTAAAATGCCTGAAAAAAATCAAACACAAGGGTGGATGCAAAATTCAATAACAATTAAATCCATAGTTGTAGGAGCACTAATATTATTATTGCTCATACCTGCCCAAATGATCCAAACATTAATAAAAGAACGAAATACTCTTAGAAACTCGGTTGTAAATGAAGTGAGTTATAAATGGGGCAATCCACAAACCATTGCAGGTCCGTTTATATCAATACCATATAAAAAATATTATAAAGAAGATGGAAAGATTGTGCAAAGCATACATTTTGCGCATTTTTTACCAGAAACCTTAAATATTGAAAGCAAAATAAATCCTGAAATAAGATATCGTGGCATATATAAAGTAGTTGTTTATAATACCATATTGAATGTAACAGGAAATTTTAATAAACCGGATTTTAACGACTGGAAAGTGCCTAATTCGGATATATTATGGGATAATGCTACATTATCAATTCGCATACCGGATATGAGAGGCATAAAAGATGTGATTAAAATAAACTGGAATAAAGAATTTTATGATGTTAATCCTGGAATAAACAACCAGAACAATTCGTATACGGGTATCTCAACAAAAGTAAATATCAACGATGAAAATCAATATAGTTTTAATTTTACACTAAACATTAACGGTAGCGAAACACTTAATTTTATCCCTTTAGGAAAAGAAACAAACATCTCAATGAATTCTCCATGGAATAATCCCAGTTTTGAAGGGTCTTTTCTTCCTTATGAAAGAACAATAAACGAAAATGGATTTACGGCAAAATGGAAAATTCTTCATTTAAACAGATCATATCCACAAAAATGGACAGGAGAATCATATTCAGTCGATAATTCTTCATTTGGAGTAAGACTAATGCTTCCTGTTGATCATTATCAGAAATCATTACGTTCTGTAAAATATGCCATAATGTTTATATCGTTAACCTTTATGATATTCTTTTTTACAGAGATTTTAAATAAGAAAAGGATTCATCCAATACAATACTTGCTAGTAGGTTTAGGTTTAAGTATCTTCTATTCACTTCTCGTCGCTTTATCTGAACAAATAAGCTTTAATCTGGCCTACTTATTTGCAAGTATATCTATTATCACACTTATTACAGCATATACTCATAGTATATTTAAAAATCTTAAGATAACAGCAATTACCGGGTTTGTTTTAATAATATTATACGGTTTTCTATTTACTATCCTTCAATTACAAGATTATGCATTATTACTTGGTAGTATTGGCCTGTTTATCGCTTTAGCAATTGTCATGTATTTATCTAAGAAAGTAGATTGGTATTCGAATTTAAAGTTTAATGATAAAAAAGAAGAAGAATAAAGCAAAGCAGGTTTTTTAAAAATCCGATAATTACTTATCGGATTTTTTTTAGAGATATTTATTGGCACTTTAAAGCATTATCAGAATTTAATTAAACTATTTTATTGTTTGTCCAATAACTTGTAATATTGAAATGAAAATAATTGTAATTACCAATAAAGTCTGATAATATTATCTTATATCAATCCAAAGCCAATGTTAATAATCTAAACACCATAGCGTGCTTATTTAATGATATTTATAATATTAAATGAATTAGTCTTAGGTCTATTAGGAATAAACGAAAATGGATTTGAAATAGATAGTATTAATTATATTTGCGATTCGGCATAAATTACTGCCTTTTATTCAAACGATTAATGGAGAGTTTGTCATTTTTCGGGTCAAAAAATATTCTATTAACTTTTCATAAAAGTGAAAAGCATTGGTAAGGTTTTATGTTATCAGACATGAGCCACATTATCACATGAACGAAAATAAATCAGTAACTTTAGGGGTAATTAAAACATTTCTTCCTTTTTTTTAGCTAAACTTTTATCTTAAAACAATGAACGTTCATAAGCTTGATGTATTTTTCAAACCCAAAAGAATAGCGATTATTGACGTGTCGCTAAACCCCAATAGTGTTAGTGGAAAAACCCTCAGCAATTTAGTGAGTGGCGGATTTCGCGGTGTTGTTTATCCGGTTAATGAAACGCTTGAAGCAGTAATGGGAATTCCCTGTTATAAAAACCTTGATGTTTTACCACAAAAGCCCGATTTAGCAATTATATGCAGTACTTCAACTATGGTTCCTCAGCGTGTTCGAGAGTGCGGTAATTCAGGAGTAAAAGGGATTATAATCATGTCGGCTGGATTCAAAGAAATTGGTGAAGAAGGGCAAATACTTGAAGAACAAATTAAGCATGAACTTAAAAAGTTTGACAATTTACGGATTTTAGGCCCTAATTGCTTAGGTGTAATTTCGCCGGTAAATAGTATAAATGCCAGTTTTGCATCGGCAATGCCTAAAAAAGGGAATATCGCTTTTATCAGCCAGTCAGGTGCTTTGTGTACTTCAGTTCTTGATTATGCACTGGAAAGAAAAATCGGTTTTTCTCACTTTGTTTCGGTAGGCAATTACCTGGATGTTGATTTTGCTGATTTGATTGATTTCTTAGGCGAAGATGAAAATACCAAATACATAATTCTGTATATCGAATCAATAGGCAGAGCAAGAGAATTTATGACTGCAGCGCGTTCTTTTGCACGTCAGAAACCAATCATTGTATATAAAGCAGGAAGGTTTGCTGAGTCGGCTAAGGCAGCTGCATCTCATACTGGTGCTATGGCATCCGAAGATTCAATTTATGATGCAGCCTTCGAAAGAGCCGGATTGGTGAGAGTTTTTGACATTGGTAACATTTTTGATTGTGCGGCGCTGATAGGAAAAAATAAGATCCCTAAAGGTCCTAACTTAGCAATAATTACCAATGCCGGTGGACCGGGAGTTATGGCTACTGATACATTATTGCAGCATAATGGCAGTTTAGCACAGTTAAATGAAGATACCATTGCCGAATTGAATGAAAATCTTCCTGAATTCTGGTCGCATCAAAATCCAATCGATGTTTTAGGAGATGCCCGACCCAAAAGAATAAGCAAAACCGCACAAATTGTATGTAAAGATAAAAATGTTGATGCCATTCTAATCATTGTTACGCCACAGGCAATGACCAGCCCTACTGCAACAGCACAGGAAATTGTAAAATTAGGACAAGACACTTCCAAATTGATACTTGCTGCCTGGGTGGGCGGACAAAGTATGAGCGAAGGAATTAGCTTGTTAAATAATGCTGGTATCCCGGCATACAGAACACCTGAACAGGCTATTCGTTCATTTATGACTTTAGTTCAGTACGCATCGAACTTGCAAACCTTATACGAAACACCAAGAGATATTCCTTTTGAGTTTGAATATGATCGAGAGCAAGTAAGAATTGAGTTCTTAAAAAAAATGAAAGACAAGGGTCCCCTGCTTTCCGAAAATCTGTCCAAGCAATTACTTCAGGCTTATGGTATTCCTGTAAGTATGCCACAACTGGCAAAAACAGCTCAACAGGCAATAAAAATTGCAGATAAAATTGGGTATCCGGTTGTCATGAAAATACAATCGCCTGACATTTCGCATAAAAGTGATATTGGCGGCGTTATATTAAATATTGGAAATAAAGAAATGGTAAGTGCTTCGTTCGAAAAGATTAGATCAGCAGTAAAAGCCAATATGCCCGAAGCAAATATTGATGGGATTACTGTGCAAACTATGATCTCATCAAGGCAGGCCGTTGAATTGATATTAGGAATAAAACGAGATCATATTTTCGGTACGGTTATGATGACAGGAATGGGTGGTACTGGTGCAGAGTTATTTAACGATCGTTCCCTGGGATTTCCACCATTAAATGAAAGACTTGCTCGTTTGATGCTTGAAAAATTAAAAATCTATCCTTTGCTTAATGGATACAGGGGGACAAAACCTAAAAATGTGGAACGCTTAATTGAAATTATTATCAGGCTCTCATATCTGGCTGCCGATTATCCCGAAATCGAAGAGCTTGATATTAATCCACTGCTGGTTAACGATGATAATACCATAGCACTTGATGCACGTATTGTTGTGAATACCAATGAAGGTGCAAAGACACATGATTCGTATTCACATTTGGCTTTACATCCATATCCCGAGAAATATGTACAAAAAAGAAAACTTGGTGATACAGAAATTCTTTTAAGACCAATAAAACCAGAGGATGAACCTTTATGGCTCGATTTTCTGAAAGGATGTTCTAAAGAATCCATTTATTCGCGTTTTAGGTATTTCTTTTATTGGAACACACACGAAGTTGCTACCCGTTATTGTTATATTGATTATAATCGGGAGCTTGCCATTGTTGCACAAATAAAAGAAGGAAATGATTCCAAAATTATTGGAATTGGTCGTTTAATTGCTGATCCCGATCATGAAACTGTTGAATACGCTATATTAATTACAGATGAATGGCAAAACAAAGAACTGGGAAGTATGTTAACCGATTATTGCATGGAAATAGCCAAGAAATGGAAGCTGAAAAAGCTGGTAGCACAAACTTCAACAGATAATCACCGTATGATTAAAATGTTTGAGAAACGAGGATTTAAAATTGAAAAACAAGACGATTCAACCGTAGATGTAAGTAAAGAGCTTAATTAACAAATAAGCTATTCACTAGAACGAGTTAAAAAGTCTCCTTGTTTTCCGGAAGCCTTTTTGAATTTGTGAATCTTCAAGTGTAAAATAATCTTCATAAAAAGGTAATTGGCACAATAATAATTATTGATTGTCAATAATTTACACTACCTTTGTGTTTGCTGAAAAATCTCATCGATTTTATTGATTCTAATTTCTCATTCATCGATTTCAATTTTCATTTTGAGTAAATTTTAAGCTAAATTGATTCATATTTTATATAAACATAAGCGAAAGGAAGTAAATGTACGAAAAGAAACAGCCTGTATTTAAATCACCAGATTTAAATAAGTTACAAAGTGTAAAGGTTGATTTTAAAACAACGATCTATATACCTATTGGTGCTGACCCGGTTAAGGCAAAGAAACGCTACTTAGAACAGATAAACGCTAGATACGTAAAAAAATAAGGAAGTTTTACAATTCCCTTATAACTCATAAAAAAGATTTCTAGAAAACCAGAAGTCTTTTTTTTGTCTGCGGACCCATCACGTTGTAACGTTGTTAAACGGAATTTTCAACCTGGGCTTCCTGACGAGGCTTCGCCAGTCTGCATAAACTTCTCGCCCGGTTGGCAATATTATATGAGTCGTCCTAAAATAGGTTGACAGTTTTTAAGTAAAAGAATAACATATTTCTTAAATAAATATAAAGAGTAAAGAGCTACTAAAAGGCTCTTTAATGACTAAATGTAAAAACTACACCAACCCAAAATCCATGTCTGATTTAAAAGATGGTTTAAAAATGAAGCTTTTTAGAGCTAAGATTTATTTAACACCTGATTCTTATTGTTCTTCAGTTATCTCAACTTCCAGTTCAGCATGACACTATCCATATCGGCTTTTTTCTTTTCAAAGATAGAATCTGTATTCTCAGTTAAAATATTCTCCAATTGTTCACTTTCTTCTTTTTCTTACTTAAATTTTGTTGAGTAGAGATATGCTGAGAATTTGTAGAATTTCGTAGATTGAACGGTCAACTTTTAATTTCTTATTGTTTTTCATCTAGTTTTTCCGTTTTTTCTTCAATATGCACTAAGATTTTTTTCTGAATGTTTTTCAATCGCTCCAATTTTTTCTTCAGGTTATCGATTTCGATTTTATCCTTAAGATCTTTAATTTGATCCTGAATATCTTCAATCTTTTGGTTAATCTCGTTTAAATAATCTTTCTTTTTTTCGACAGCCCCGGCTTCGGTTGCTTTATCAAAAATTAAATCTTCGGGCGATTTCTCTGGTTCTTCTTCCTGTGTAACAATTTCTTTTTTTGGTATAAAAACAACTTCATTTACTTGTCGCTGATTCATAAATGTTGGCGATACTATTTCGATGTTGTTATTGTGTAACGAGTTAATTACATTGCTATTCAGCAGGGAACTGGTGCTAAAGTATTTTGTGCTGTCTTCTAAAAAACCATGAATTTTATAGGATACCGAGAAATCTCCCAGATTGGTAATATAAACATAGGGATCATTTAATCCGGTTTCTGTAGCCGCATTTTTTAGACTTTCAATTATTTTACTTTGCGAAACATCATATCCTAAGGATACCGTTGTTGATATAACCGTGTTGTTCTTGCGGGTTAACTTTACAGGGTTCGAAGCAATATGCAGGTTCGGAATCGTGACAAAGTTACTGTCTTCGAGCTGAATTTCAGTATGTAAGATATTTTTTCGTGTAACTCGGCCCATGAGATCTCCTACTTTGATCAAATCTCCCAGTTTAAACCGATTCATCGAATTATTCATTATTCCGGCAATTAAGTTTCCCAGAAGAGTTGTTGAACTTAAAGCAATGGCAGCACTTATTATTATTCCTAAAAAACTAAGAATTTGTCCTTTTAAACTTTGGTCAATAGGTAATGATAAAATAAATGTGATACTGCCTGCCAGTATTAGCAAAGCCGCAATTGATTGTTTTGTTATCCTGAACGATTCTTTGTCTTTTTTAATGCGGGTAAATAACCATTTGTTCAGAAACAATGTAAAAAACAGGAACAGAAGTACAACTCCCGAACCTATTAATGATTTTATAATGTTTATTACCTGATCCATCTTAATTTGTGTTAGTTCCGACTGGGAAACATAAATTTAAGAAATTCTTATTGTTACAAAAAATTATTTATTTACTTTCAATTCCAAAGGATTGACTTTTTCGCCCCAATAAACCGTTGTATGTGGGAATGGAATTTCAATACCCTTGTCATCAAAAACTTTCTTAAGGCGTTTTCTGTACTCACGTCCTAACGACCATTGCTCTCCGGGCACTGTTTTTAACCTGGCTTTGATCACAACAGCACTGTCGCTAAATTTATCCAAGCCCATAATTAACAGTGGTTCAAGAATCCTGTCTTTTGTCTCAGTATCCTTGAGCATGGTTTCACCAACTTGTTGCATAATTCGCATAACTTCATCTACATCTTCTTTATACGCTACTCCAATGTTTAGGACAATAGCCGACCACTCTTTGGTCATGTTTGAAAGAGAATTTATTTTACCATTCTGAAATACATGGACAACCCCCGAAACGTCTCTTAAGGTCATGGTTCTAAGTTCTATTTTTTCAACCAATCCTTCTGTACCGTTAATTATACCATAATCGCCTGTACGTATTTGGTTTTCTAATAGTATGAAGAAACCAGAAATAAAATCTCTGACCAATTCCTGAGCTCCAAAACCAACTGCCAAACCTAATATTCCGGCTCCGGCAAGTATCGGACCGATATCTACACCAAACTTTTGTAATAAAATCATACTAAAAACCGACCAAATAATTATTTTGCCCAATCCTTTTAATATTCCCATTAAAGTAGTGATTCTTTTTTCTGCTTCCTGCGTATTTATTTTCTCGCTTTTTGTGGCACGATAAATTAAAATCTTCTTTAATCTTTGGATAATTAGTTTTAACACTTTTAACGCTACAAACAACAGGATAATTATTAAAAGAATAGATGGTGCCTGATTCACTATCCAGTTGGCAAATTGATTCAACGTTGTATTCCAAAATTCTTCATTTAAAAGTTTTTCAAACATCATAATAATTTTATTTTATTAGTTCTTAGTTTTTCCCACAGTTTATTTAGAATGATATATCTATACTAAAGGTAACTTTATTATACAAATTATCAATAGGCACTAAGGGCTTATAATCGTATATATTTTGATATTGCAATATCAACCCTAAGTGTTCGGTAAAATTAAATGTAATACTTGAACTGCTTGCTAATCGCGGAGTGGTAAATATTTCGTCGAAACGGGCTTGGTGATACATACTTATATCAAGGGTAATATTAAAATTTGTTTCCCACTTAAAGCTGATATATGTTCCCAATTTAACTTCTTCAGAATTTATCTCTGTGGTAATTGCAGGAACTAAGTTGTCTTTTACCCCATCATAATTCCAGCGTTCGTACTCGTAAAATGGTCCTGTGCCTGCGAACAGGCCTATTTGATCGATTGTAATAACACGATATCGGGCATTTATCCCACCTGCATATTTAAATTCCAGTCCCCGGGCTTCTGACCAGTGCAGTTGTGAAAAAGGTTCTAATGCAAAACGTTTTTCCAGAATTTTACGGTACTCAACATATAAATATCCGCCACTCAAGAGGGTTTCATCGCCATATTTTGATAGTTCTATTTTATTGGCCAGCGTAATGGCATTTTTTTTAAACCGAAACGAAATATCTGATGTGTTTTCAAATTCAAGTAAATCTTTTTTCTGATTTTGGAACTCAAAGTCGGGAACAATGCTTCCTTTTATTTTTTGCGTAGAATCCAGAATAACAGAAAAACTTTCGGCATGTAAAATTTGCCCCAGGCTTTCAGTAATGCCTATAAACAAAAATAAAGCAGTATAAAATAAAAATCTTTTCATCGTAGTAAAGTTATAATATAAGATCTTGT
>CAZPMA010000064.1:0-17190 GCA_964587535.1 uncultured Bacteroidales bacterium | reverse complement strand
ACTATTAAATATTCCCAAAGCAAAAAGAGTTCCCTTGATTATCACAATTGGTTATTCTTCAAAAGAAACCCGCGAAAAACGACGAAAAGAAATTTCAGATATAGTGAGGTACAATAGTTATGATTTGTGAGTTAAGAGTTTCGAGTAATATATTCTGAAATCTGTGATTTGGAATTTGATATTTGAAATTTAGATTATATTCACTTCCATCTCGATATTTAAATCAAATTTCTCTTTAACAGATCGTTGAATTTGAATTGCTAAATCATATATCTCTTTACCCGTAGCATTTCCATAATTTACCAAAACGAGAGCTTGTTTCTCATGAACACCTGCATCTCCCACTCTTTTGCCCTTCCAACCACTTTTTTCTATTAACCAACCTGCCGGAATTTTTACTAAATCATTATTTTGAATGTAAAAAGGCATCTCAGGAAACTTTTTAATTAAACTATCAAATTCTGATTTATTGATTACAGGATTCTTAAAAAAACTACCCGAATTACCAATCTCTTCTGGTTTTGGTAGTTTTGAGTTTCTGATATCAATAACCGCTTGTCGAACTGAATTTATATTAATATTATCAAAACGTTTTAGTTCATCTTGTAAATTTCCATATTCCAGCTTTAAATCAGGCTGTTTTTTTAACTTAAAATAGACATAAGTGATAATTTCCTTATTTTTAAGTTCGTGCTTAAAAATGCTATCGCGATAGCCAAATTTACATTCCAGGTTCGAATATTTTTTTATATCAAGCGACTCTCTATTTATTACTTCAACTTCCACAATAACATCTTTCACTTCAACTCCGTAGGCACCAATATTCTGAATTGGACACGTTCCCACATTGCCAGGTATTAGAGATAAATTCTCTATTCCTCCCCAATTATTGTTTACACAATATTCAACAAATTCATCCCAATCCTGACCAGCTCCTACTTTTATAATCACAAATTCGCCTGATTCTTCAATAATTTCAATTCCTTTAATGTTTGGCCTTAAAATATATCCTTCAAAATCTACAGTAAATAACACATTGCTTCCCCCACCCAAAATCATTAGTAAAGAATCCTTTGCTTCATGAGATTTCACAAAATCAACAATATCTTGAACAGTATTACAGTTTACAAGATATCGGCACTTAATGTCTATTCCAAAAGTATTGTAGTTTTTTAATGATATATTTTCCTTTATCTCAAACATAAATTGTTATTTTAGAGTTCAAAGATAAGAATTGAAAATGATTAAATTTGGATTTTAATACTTTGGTTCACTAATTTAAAAAGTATAATAAACTGAAATAGTTGAAAATGAAGATATACATTGCTGTTACAAATGATTTACTTACTGATAACAGGATACACAAAGTAGCAACAACCCTCCAGAAATCAGGAGCTGATATAACTTTGTTAGGAAGAATTAAACATAAACATACTATAAACCCAGCGCAAAAATACTACACTAAACGATTTAAACTGCTATTTAAAAAAGGAGCTTTTTTTTACCTTGAATATAATTTAAGATTATTCTTTTTTCTGATTTTTCATCGTTTTGATATAATCGTATCGAATGATCTGGATACGCTTTTGGGCTCTTACCTGGCCAGTATGCTAAAGGCAAAAAAAATAATATACGATAGCCATGAATATTTTACCGAAGTACCTGAATTGGTTGGAAGAAAATTCACAAAAAATATCTGGACAAGTATAGAAAAAATAATCTTGCCAAAAATAAAATATTCCTATACGGTATGCGAATCCATATCAATAACTTATAAAAAACTTTATGGCATTGATATGAAAGTGGTACGTAATGTTCCATATTATGTAAAACACGTTAATAACAATAATTCAACACCAAATAAAACTAAAATCATTCTTTATCAGGGCTCACTAAATTTAGGCCGTGGAATTGAGCATATGATTGATGCAATGCAATATTTGGATAATTTCCATTTAAATATTATTGGCGATGGAGATATAGCCAGTCAGTTAAAACAAAAAATTTCAGAAGCAAAGCTTGAATCTAAAGTAAGTTTATTAGGACGAATCCCTTTTGAAAACTTAATGGATGAAACTAAAAAAGCTGATTTAGGATTAGCTCTTGAAGAAAATATA
Organism: uncultured Bacteroidales bacterium; assembly: GCA_964587535.1. GTDB lineage: Bacteria > Bacteroidota > Bacteroidia > Bacteroidales > UBA12077 > UBA12077. Next base: position 15,073 of record CAZPMA010000064.1, on the reverse strand, counting down.
GGTTTAAATTATTATTATGCACTTCCAAATAAGCTATTCGATTACATTCAGGCAAGAATCCCCGTTTTAGTCTCTCCATTTCCGGAAATGAAAAGAATTGTAGATGAATATAATATTGGCGACACTTATTCACATAAATCACCTGAAGACCTGGCAAAAAAAATAAAAGAAATCTTTGAATCACCAGATAATTATTCAGGCTGGAAAAAAAACACCGAAATAGCAGCAAAAGAACTTTGCTGGGAAAATGAAGAAAAAATATTAAAGGATTTATATGCAAATCTTGGTCTTTTATTTAATTCTTGATTTTTTTAGGGGTTTTATTTTTGGCTTACGTCTTGAAGAAAAAAATCAATGAATAACACTCCGGATAATATTTTAATACAAAAGATTCAGGCTGGTGACAAACTTGCTTTCGACTCTTTGTTTTTTAAGTATTATAAACCTCTATTTAGTTTTGCTTATAATTTCTGCAAATCAGCAACAATATCAGAAGAAGCAGTACAAAATACTTTTATTAAGATATGGAAAAACAACAAAAATTTATCTCTTGATATAAATGTTTCTGCAATCCTGTTTACATACACAAAAAATGAGATTATTGATGAAATAAGAAAACAAAATACACGAACTAAACATGAAAGTTCTGTTGATAGCGAAATATTTTTAGATAATGAAAAAGAGATAAGTAATCAAAGTATTATAAAATCAATAATAGAATCAGCAATAAATCAGTTACCTGCCAAAGCAAAAGAAATTTTTCGATTATCCAAACAAGAAGGATTAACAAATAAAGAAATTGCCAATCACTTAAAAATATCAGTTAAAACTGTTGAAAATCAACTGACTATTGCATATAGAAAAATGCGACAATACCTTTTACCTTTTAAAAATCAGCTCAATTTTTAGGGGAATTAAATTTTAGAAACGTTTACCAAACAGAATGAAAAGATTAAAAAACATATTCAGTTTAAATAAATCAAAAGATGATTTTAATATAGATCAGATTTTAAATCAACATGAGTTAAATTTCTCAGATATAAATTTTGAATCTGAGAAGTCGGATATTATAAAATCATTTAATGCAATCAATAAGAAACTACAAAAAAGTCCAAGCTTATTAAAAAATATCGCTGCAATTTTTCCCGAGATTAATGTTAATCCAATTTTAAAACCTTTATATACAATCGTTCTAACAAGTATTGTAATATTCTCAGTTGTTCAATACAGAAATCTTAGCAAACCAGTTCAATATGCTGAAATTCATGTCGATAAAGGTGAAAAAATCAACTTGCATGTTACGGATAATATAACGATCTACTTAAATTCTGAAAGCACAATAAAAATCCCATTGGAATTAAAACGCAATTCGGAAATCATTTTAGATGGTGAAGCATACTTTGAGTTAAACCAAAATAGAAACATAAAAATTTTAGCTAAAGGAGTTCTTTTTGAAAGTAAAAACAGTCATTTTTATATAAACACATCTAAAGAAAAACAGTTAACTGCGCAAATATTTATGGGCTCGGCTAATTTTTACAACCCGGTTTTACCTAAATCAACACAGTTAATCTTAAAAACAAATGATAAACTAACTTATAATCGTGATAGCGAGTTTATTTCTGTTGAAAATGATGACAATAAAAATGTTATTGCATGGCATACAGGTCAGTTAAACTTTAACGATAAGAGTCTATCTTCTGTAATAAACGAAATTTCAGCCTATTTTGAGATTCCAATGGAAATTCAAAATAGTGAATTAAGCAGTCTGAACTATACTGCCAATTTTAACAACTTAGAAATTGATAACATTCTGGATAAAATTCAATTAACATTCAGTTGTAACATTACTACTGATGGCAGTAAAATTATTATTAATTAAAAAAACTAGTAATCATGAGAAAAACTATAATTACCTTGTTAAGCCTTTTGTTTTTGATAAATAGTAATCTATTTGCACAAAAAGAAGACTCTACACTAGAAAAACTAATGCAAGAAGCAGGTGATAAAACCTATCTAAAAGATTTTCCTTTTGAATTAGATCCGGGTAAAGAAAAACAGTTTACAATAAGCCTTAAAAAAAGAACTCTTTACGAATGGTATGCTGATATTCCGGGATCAAATACACTCCGTATTACCTTGTATGATAAATATGCAAATAGACTTTTTCAAAACAAAGATAAAACTGGGATAATCAACTTCTCAACTAAATGTAATAAAGATGGAAGATATCTCTTAAACATTAAAAACAATTCAAATAGAAGAATTAAAAGTACTATTCTTTTAACTTTTAATGGCAGATTTAGAACAGATAAGAATTTCTCAGAAACTGATTTTGGAATTGATGAATTAGTAAACCATTCAGATGGTACTTTTTTAAAGGATTTTAAAGCTACATTGGAACCAGGTTCTGAAGCTAAATATTCTGTTGTATTGTCAAGAAATACGATCTATGAATTATTGTTTTTCCAATACAATAAGCAATGTGAAGTAAAGTTATATTCGAATGAAAATTTAATATCACCCACAATTGAAAATATAAAGCCAGATATAACTACTCGACAATACACAATTCCAAAAACTGCTGTATATCATCTAATTATTAGCAATTTAGGCGATAAGAAAATCAATGCCATTACACTTCTTACTTTTATTGATAAAATGAATGATGAAAACCAACAAGAAGATAAATCTCAATCAATTGATAATAAGACATATGAAAAGCCTAATGAATCTGAAGAAATTTTCTTCCAGGTAGAATCAATGCCAAAATTCAATGGTAAACAGAGCAGTACGTTTAACGATTTTATCAAATCTGAGATGAGATATCCACAAGATGCATTAGAGAAAAAAATTGAAGGAAGAGTATTTGTGCAATTTACAGTTGGAAAAGATGGATATATTAAGAATGCAAAAGTAGTTAGGGGGACTCATCCATCTTTAGACCAGGAAGCTTTGAGAATTGTTTACAGCTCTCCAAAATGGGAACCTGGCATTCAAAATAAACAAGCTGTGGATGTTATTCTTACCTTTCCAATAATTTTCAAATTATAAAAAAGCGGAATTCCGCTTTTTTTTATCTCCATATCCTTTCCTTATTTAATGCTCGCTGATAATTGCGTGCATTTATATTATGTTGTGAAAGGGTTTTTGCAAAATTATGATATCCCGAAAAATCGGACTTTGCGCACATATATAAATAATCATGCGATTCGTAATTTAAGACAGCATCAATAGCTGCAATCGAAGGAATTGATATTGGTCCGGGAGGCAATCCATAACGCTTATATGTATTATAAGGTGAATCGATTTGTTTATGCACATTTAAAACCCGTTTTATTGTAAAATCACCTAAAGCAAACTTTAAAGTAGGATCAGCCTGTAAATGAATCCTTTTGCGTAATCTATTTATATATAGTCCGGCAACTCTTGGCATTTCACTATTATAATACGTTTCTTCATCAACAATTGAAGCAAGGGTAGTAACTTCTTCGGGAGTTAAATTCAAACGTTTTGCTTTTTCCATCCTGTCATCATTCCAAAACTTTTTATATTCGCTGTACATTCTATCAACAAAAGCTTTTGCAGAAGTATTCCACCAAAATTCATAGGTATTAGGTAAAAAGATACAAGTAAATGTTTCAGGCTTTAAACCATAAGATTTAATAATTGAATCCTTATTAAAAAGTTCTAATAAGGATAAAGAGTCTGCTTCAATTTGCTTTGAGATTTTAGCTGCTAATTGCTCTCTGGTTCGAACACTATTAAAAATTACTTTTACTGGATCCTGATAGCCCGATCGTAATTTATTTATTAAATCATTGTTATTTATGCCATTACTAATCTTATATCGACCAGCATAAACATGGTTCTGATAGTTCTTTTTTAAAGCCAACCATTCGAATGATCTCACATCTAACAATAAGCTATCTTTCTTAAGAATATCAATCACATCATCGAAATCTGCTCCGCTTGGAATATATAAATAACCATCGGTAGAACTATTTGAATTATAAATTCTTTTATAATATCTTAGACCAATAAATGATATTACAAGTAATGTTAAAAATATTATACTAATAGAGTATTTTAAAGTTCCAGATTTTCTCATCTTTTTCTACTTTTGTAATTACATTTACAACAAAATTATACTTATTCTTGTTTCTTTACTTAACAAAATATATATAATTATGTATTATTTTAAACATTCAGTCAAGTAATTTGCAAATTATAGCAAATTAATTGTAAATTAGTATTTGATTTTTACTTTTAAAAGAAATTTCATAAATTGGGTTAAATATTTAGATTAGGATATGAAAGATTTAATAATAAAGGAAACAGAAAAAACTCCTTCCGTTGCATTAGGTAAAAATGGTGTTTTAAAAATTGAGGGTCGATCGATCCCCGAAGACGCCGCCAAATTTTTCAAGCCTCTTCTTGATTGGACAAAAGAATTTACTGCTCCTGAAATACGTGTGGACATAAAGCTAGAATACTTTAACACAAGCTCTTCCAAGTTTATCTTAGAAATGCTTCGATTATTAGAAAATAATCCTAATAATAGTAATAATATCCTTGTAAACTGGTTTTATGAAGAAGGCGACCTTGATGTATTAGAATCTGGACAATATTTTGAATCTATTATTGGAATCCCATTCAAATATATTGAATACGAGGAACTTTAATTTATTTCTCCTATAACAAGTTGTTACAAGAACATGATGTAGTGGTATTTTGGCTATTAAAAAATATTTTTATGCTTAAATATGTTAAGCAAGTTGATTTTACTCTAATTATTAAATAACTATTATTCCGTGAAAAAAAAGGTTTTAATTGTTGACGACTCAAATACAAATAATTTTTTATTACAATCAATTCTAACTGGAGAAAATATTGAATCATCTATTGCATTTAATGGAAAAGAAGCAATAGAATTAGTAAAAATAGAAAAGCCAAGCCTAATATTATTAGATATTATGATGCCCGATCTGGATGGTTTTTCGGTTTTAAAAAATTTAAAAGAAAACCCAGACACAAAGCAAATACCAGTTCTGTTTATTACTGCAAAAAGCGAAGAAGGACTAAAAAATAAAGCAATTGAATTAGGAGCATGTAATTTACTAAATAAACCTATTAACGTAACTGAAGTAATTGAGATTGTTAAAAATATTTTGGCTAATTAAATGTCAGAAAAAAAACTCCATATCGAATCAGAATCTTTTTTTAAAGAGATTAATTTTAAAGATTATTTTTTGAATAGTTCATCTCTTTTTGATTTTTTATTTGTTTTAAATCCTAATGGTGAGTACATTGAAACTCTAGTTCCTAAACAAAAGAATATAAGCAATTTATCCCCGGAGTCTTTAATTGGTAAGCATTACACAAAAACTGTTTTTAGTATTGATTTTAAAAATAAACTTGATAAATATTTATTAATAGTAAATGAAACAAGTAACACACAGGAATTTGAATTTAATATTATTAATAAACTTGACATACTCTATTTTCAAGCTCGTGTTTCTGAGTTAAAATCAATTAGCAATGAGGCAATTGGCTATATGATATTAGCAAATGAAATTACCATGTATAAATTTGACAAAAAAAATTATGAAAATGTAATTTCAGAAAATGTCAGAAAAATAGATAAACTAGAGAAAGAAATTGATTTCTACATAAAACAGGGAGATGTAATTCAGAATCAAAGAGCCAAGATACAGAAGGAAAGGGATCAACTAGCAATTGATAAAGCAGAAATTGCCAAACAAAAAGAAATAATGGAAACCGACTTGAATTTCATTATGAAACAAGGCGATAAAATTGCTGAACAAAAGCATAAAATTAAGAAACAGCATGATATTGTTCGAAAACAAAAAATGAAAATTGAAGATAGTATTATTTATGCAAAAAGAATACAATCTGCTGTTTTACCACCAAATAGGTTTATTCAACATTTACTTTCTGAACATTTTATTTTTTATAAACCTCGCGATATTGTTAGTGGTGATTTTTACTGGACAAAGCAAGTTGACGAGAAAATATTTATTGCAGCTGCAGATTGCACAGGACATGGTGTGCCAGGTGCTTTAATGAGTATGCTTGGAATAACATTTCTTAACGAAATAGTTAATAAAAATCCTAATATTCATGCAAACGAGATTTTAAATGAACTTCGTATGCATATTATTAGTTCATTACGACAAACCGGCTCTTTAGGTGAAAGTCGTGATGGAATGGATGTAGCGCTGTGTATTATTAATCATAAGGAAAAACAATTAGAATATGCTGGAGCCAATAATCCATTGTATTTAATTAGAAACAAAGAACTTATTGAATACAAAGCAGACAGAATGCCAATTGGTATTCACCGTAGAGCTAAAGAGTCATTTCTAAATCATGAAATCAAACTTGAACAAAATGATTTAATTTATATATTCTCAGATGGTTTTGTTGACCAATTCGGTGGCGAATCAAGCCGTAAATTTCTTTCATCTAATTTTAAACAACTTTTAATTCAAAACTCATCAAGATCACTTGATGAGCAAAGATATATTTTAGAAAAAACCTTTGAAGACTGGAAAGGAGAAAGAAAGCAGTTAGATGATATTTTAGTTATTGGTTTTAAAATTAGTTTTAATAAATTATCTGTTAAATCAAAATTAGATTACGATTGGACAGGAAAAACCATTCTTATTGCTGAAGACGACGAAGCCAATTTCTTACTCCTAAAAAAATCATTAGAAAAAACAAATGTAGAAATAATACATGCCGAAAATGGCAAAGAAGCAATTAAGTATTATAAAATGAATCCTGATGTTGATTTAATATTAATGGATATACGAATGCCAATAATGGATGGAATTGAAGCTACCACGCAAATTAAACAAATTAATCCTAATATCCCGATCATTGTACAAACTGCATTTACAATGTCAACCGAAAAAGAAAAAAGTTTTAAAGCCGGTTGCGACGATTACATTTCTAAGCCTATTAATATTAAAGAACTACACGCAACTGTATGTAAGTATATAGAAAAAAACGATTAATAAAGAAGTCCGGTTTAAAACCGGACTTCTTATTTTATTTCAATTTATCTAAAGCATTTTTCATCCTTGTTAAAGCTTCTTTCAGTTGTTCATCGGATGTTGCATATGAAAAACGTATATAATCAGGCGATCCAAATGCATCTCCTGAAACTGTTGCAACATGAGCTTCTTCAAGAATATAAATACACAATTCATTCGCATTATTTATTGTTCTTTTCCCATCTGATTTACCAAAATAAGATTTAGCTTCTGGAAATAAATAAAAAGCACCCTGTGGAACATTATTTTTAAGACCTTCGATATCTTTCATTAACTCAATTACAAGATCTCTCCTGCGCTTAAATGCATCCACCATTTTCTCGATGCTGTCACTTTGAGTATTAAAAGCAGCTATCGAAGCCATCTGGGAAATTGACGAAGCTCCCGATGTCATCTGTCCTTGTATTTTATTACAAGCTTTTGCAATCCATTTTGGAGCAGCAATAAAACCGATTCTCCAACCTGTCATAGCATAACCTTTAGATACACCATTCACAATTATTACTTTGTCGCGAATAAAATCAAACTGAGCAATGCTTTCATGTGCTCCAACAAAATTTATGTGCTCATATATTTCGTCAGATATAATATAAATATCATGATCTGCACTATCAATAACCTCAGCAATCGCTTTTAATTCATCTTTTGAATATAAACTACCTGTTGGATTTGAAGGAGAACATAAAAACAAAACTTTTGTTTTAGGCGTTATTGCAGATTTTAATTGCTCAGGAGTAATTTTAAAATCATTATCAAGAGTTGTATCAACAATAACATTTTTCCCTTCTGCAAGTTTAACCAACTCTACATAGCTTACCCAATATGGAGCAGGAATAATAACTTCATCATCTTTATTAACCAAAGAAAGAATGATATTTGCTAATGAATGCTTAGCTCCGTTAGAAACAACTATCTGATCTTTAGAGTATTCCAGATTATTTTCTCTTTTTAGCTTGTTGGAAATAGCTTCAAGCAATGCCGGATATCCGGGTACTGGAGTATAATGACTGTAATTCTCATTAATTGCTTTTATTGCAGCTTCTTTTATATAATCAGGAGTGTTGAAATCTGGTTCACCAACACTCAAATTAATAACATCAATTCCTTGAGCCTGTAGATCTCTACTTTTTTGACTCATTTCCAATGTTTGAGATACCGCTAAACTTGCAACTCTTGATGAAATATTTTCCATATTCGTTTATTTAATATTTTAAATCATTATTACATCAACCTTTTTATTATATTTTCTTACATTTGAAAATACCTAGATATTAGTTGATATTACAGATACAAAGATATAATAAATAAGAGTATTAATTTGTGTTGTAAAACAACATATAGTAAATTGCATAATATAAAACCAAACGATTAATTATGAGCGAAATACTTGAGATTTTAAAGTACACAATTCCAGCTTTAATTGTACTTGTCACTAATTGGATTATTGTTCATAAAATGATTTCGAATGATCAACACAGAAGAAAATATGAGTTAGCATATCGAAATCAACAAGCAATTACGCCGATTAGATTGCAAGCTTACGAACGCCTGACATTATTATTAGAAAGAATTTCTCCTGAAGCATTAATAATGCGAATTAGCACTCCAAAAATGACTGCTAAAAAGTTACATACTGAACTTTTAAATCAGATTCGCGCTGAATTTGACCATAATGTGGCTCAACAAATTTATGTTTCACCGCAAGTGTGGGAACTTGTAAGAAATGCTCGCAGCAATATTACTCAAATAATTAATTCTACTGCAAAAAGGATAAATCCGGATGAACCTGCTTTTGTATTAAGTAAGGCTATACTTGAAGATTTAATGGTTCAGGAAAAATCTCCTATTAATATAGCAATGGATTTATTGAAGAAAGAAATCAGACAGTTATTTTAATTATGTACAAAAACATAAAAGTAATAGGTTTTGATGCAGATGATACATTATGGGTTAATGAGCCTTATTATAAAGAAATAGAATCTCAGTTTTGTAAGCTGTTGATAGAATACCTTCCTGCTGAAAAAGTTTCAAAAATACTGTTTGATATGGAAATGGCTAACCTTGAGCTTTATGGCTATGGATTAAAGTCGTTTACTCTGTCATTAATTGAAACAGCAATAAAAATTAGCGACTCAAAGGTTTCTCCACAGGTAATTCAGGAAATAATTAATTTAGGTAAAGAAGCTTTATCAAAAGATATTGAATTATTAAGAGGTGTAGATAAGGTATTTGAAGCTTTATCTGCTAAAAGCTATCGCCTAATTGTGGCTACCAAGGGAGACTTACTTGATCAGGAAAGAAAGCTTAAGAAATCAGGATTAGAACAATATTTCCACCATATTGAAATAATGAGTGACAAAAAAGAGTCTGATTATTTAAAGTTGATCAAGCATCTGGATATTACACCACAAGAATTTGTTATGGTAGGCAATTCACTTAAATCTGATATTCTTCCGGTACTTAATATAAACGGGAGAGCAATACATGTGCCTTATCACACAACCTGGGCTCATGAGCATGTTTCAGAAAAAGAATTGAAAAATAAAGGATTTGACTCTGTAAATTTAATATCAGATATCTTAAATTATTTTTAGTGATGAAATACATTGATATTAAAAACTGGATAAGAAAAGAACACTACGAATGGTTTAAAGATTTTGATGAACCTTTTTGGGGTATAGTATCAGAAGTTGATTGTACAATTGCATATAAAAAATCAAAGGAAACACAAATTCCATTTTATCATAATTATCTTCATAAATCACTAAAAACTATTAACTTAATTGAAGATTTCAGGCTGAGAATAATTGATGAAAAAATTGTTTGTTACGATAATATACATGCTGCAGCCACTTTACTTAATAGTGACGGAATATATGCAATGTCATTTATTGAATATTATGATGATCTAAAAGATTTTAGCAAAGCAGCTTTAATTGAAGAAGAACGCGTTAGAAAGTTAAAAGGATTGGGAGTTACCAGGGATACAATAAGACAAGATGTAATTCATTATTCATCTGTACCTTGGTTTAAAATTACTGGTTTAACGCATGCACGTAAATTTAAATCACAAGATAGTGTTCCTAAAATTACCTTCGGAAAATTTGAAGAAATTAATAATAAAAAAATTATGAACATTGCCATAAACGGGCATCACGGTTTAACAGACGGATCACATGTAGGTAAATATCTTAACTTATTTCAGAACTTACTTAATTCATAATTCTATCTCCTTTAGTATTTATTTTTAGAAATAAGCAACCATTTTAATCTTTTCTTCGTCTTCATAAAAAACACTTAAACCTATGAAAAATCTTATTATTTATACGATTATTATCCTATTAGGATTTTTAGCATTCACAAGTTGTGATGATGAAGAAATCAAACCTTTCAATACTTGCTTAGATGATATTGAATATACAGATTATGAAGTTGACTTTGACCTGATTGTTGGCTTCGATGATTGGAGTAGCCCCGGTGCTGCACTCTTCGTAGCAATAGACACTGTGAATAGTATTGCGCTGGTTACTGCTTTAAAGTTTGATTTACCTGTTTATTCAGCAATGTTTTATCCAGACTGTAATCCATACAAAACAACTGCAGGTTATGATTGGGGACAACTTAACTCAATAACCACTGAATTAGTGAATGATTATCCATTTGTAGCAGATTTATTAACTGATACTGAAGGAATTAGAACAATGGACAATGACATTTCAGCATTTTTAATTATTGATGAAACAGATTTAACTGAAAAACAAATTTTTACTGCCATTGATGGTGAAATTAAACTCACAAGATCTGATGGTGGCGACTACATCGAAGGCGCTTTAGGATTCGTACAAATGTCTTCTGCTAATGTGGATGCTGAATTAATAGAAGGTTTATACTACTGGCTTGATGATCTTTACCTATTTTGTGATACTGAAAATCAACCCGACTAACGTGGATCTAAGAAAAATATAAACCCTGTAGTTAAAAAGAATGCTCTGTTTTTTGGCCTGTCAACATCTTTTTCAGGCCAAAATTCTGTATTATTGAAATTATATCTTAAATCAGCCTTATTATTATTTATATTAATAAATCCTTGTGTGTATCTAAAATCAATAAAAATATCGAGCCACCTGCTAAAACGTCCCTGAGCCCCTATTCCACCAATAATACCAATATCATATTTAACCATATTATCATAGATATCTTCATTAATTGAATTATTTATATAATCATCTCCAAGTTCAATTTCAAAATTACCTGATGTTTTTGCTGCCAACAAATACGAAGCATAAGCTCCCCCATATAAATATATCTCCGGGTCACGATTAAAATTGAATTTAGCATATAATGGTAAAGTAATATAATGCAGGTCCATCTTTAATTCGTGGTTATTAAACTTTCCTCCTTTTAATTCGTAATTTAATTCGGTTCTTAGTGATATCCTTGCATTAAAGTATACTGCTCCCGTAAGTCCTATTTGAGCACCCATTTTTTTTGCATACTGATCAATTGCTTCATCACCTGTGATCGTTGATAACAGTATTCCTGCTTTTACTCCAATAGTAGGCACCTCCGAATCGTTTTGAGAATACATCCTACCTGAAAATATTACTATTACTAGCAAGCAAACAATTATATATCTATAAATTCGATTCAATCTTAAAATTTTAATCTAAATTACTAAAAAATAATTACAAAAAAAGCCTGCCATTAACTGACAGGCTCATTAATAAAAAAGCTCATTCTATTTTATTAACTCAACACTACGTTTTACAAACTTTGTCAAGTCTTCTCCTGTTAACATATTATTTGCTAATAATGCCAAATCAATCAACTGTTTAACATATTTATTTTCTTTACCATATTTAGTCAGAATCTCTTTTATATTGATATTTAATTCATCGATTTTCTTCTCAACATCGACTAAATTATCTTTATCAGCTTGTGGAATTTCCTCTTCTTTTTTGCCTTCTTTAGCTTTTTCAAGGTTATTCTTTTCATCTAAATAAGGTTTTAATTCGTCATTTATTTTGGCAACTTTTGCACCAACTTTCTTTTCTTTCTGCTCAATTATTTTTTCTATTAAACGATGATTTGAATTTACAACCAGATTATAACTGTCAGGTAAATCTCCATAGAAATTCATGCCACCACCACCCATTGCAGCCATATCTTTCATTCTTCGCATAAATTCCGACTGAGTAATAATAATTGGATCGTCATTTTCACCAAGACTTTCGAATACTACGGCATAATTAGCAGCACTTGGTAACTGGCTCTCAAACATGTATCTTAATTGATTTCTTTCATCTTCTGAGAGTTTCGATTCTTCAATATCTTCCTTTTTAATTAATTTATCAATTACATCAGAATCAACTCTTAAAAATCTGGAATTAGTAAATTTCTGTTCTATATGATTAATAAAATGTGTATCTAACTGACCATCCATTATTAGCACATCATACCCTTTATCCTTAGCATTTTCAATAAATGTAAATTGCTTATCCTTGTCGGTTGCATACAGATATATCAAATTTTTATCCCTATCTGTTTGATTTTCCTTAATAAGCTTTTCATATTCTTCAAATGTAAAATACTTACCATCAGCATTTTTAAACAAAGTAAACTTATGTGCTTTTTCGTAAAATTTCTCTTCGGTTAGCATTCCATACTCAATAAAAACTTTAAGATCATCCCATTTTTTCTCAAATTGCTCACGATCATTCTTAAATATCTCTTCTAACCGATCTCCAACTTTCTTTGTAATATGATTAGAAATCTTTTTTACATTTGAATCGCTTTGTAAATAGCTTCTCGATACATTTAATGGAATATCAGGAGAATCCAACACTCCATGTAATAAAGTTAAGAACTCTGGAACAATACCTTCTACAGAATCAGTTACAAACACCTGGTTAGCATATAGTTGAATTTTATTCTTTTGAACTTCTACATTATTTTTAAGCTTAGGAAAATATAATACTCCGGTTAAATTAAATGGATAATCAACATTTAAATGAATATGAAATAAAGGTTCATCAGTATATGGATATAATTTCTGATAAAATTCTTTATAATCTTCTTCTTTTAAATCAGAAGGAGTTTTTGTCCATATGGGGTTAGTATCATTTATAATATTGTCTTTATCAGTTTCAATTTCTTTACCATCTTTATAATCTTTTTGTTTTCCAAAGGCTATTTCATAAGGTAAGAATCGACAATATTTATTTAAAAGCTGATTAATTCTGTTTTCTTCTGCAAACTCTTTTGATTCATCATCAATATGCAAAATTATATCTGTACCACGATCTTCTTTTTCAACTTCTTCAAGGCTATATTCCGGACTACCATCACAAGACCATTTTACAGCTTTAGCTCCATCTTTGTATGATTTTGTTATGATTTCTACTTTTTTAGAAACCATAAAAGCAGAATAAAAGCCCAAACCAAATTTCCCTATAATTGCAGTTTGGTCTTTAAATTTATTGATAAATTCTTCGGCACTTGAAAATGCAATTTGGTTAATATACTTATCAATTTCTTCTTCAGACATCCCAATGCCACGATCACTAACAGTAAGTGTTTTCTTTTTTGTATCTAACAAGATATTTACTTTTAGATCTCCAAGCTCACCTTTAAAGTCTCCAAGGGATGCTAATTTTTTCATTTTTTGAGATGCATCTATTGCATTTGAGACTAATTCGCGCAAGAAAATCTCATGATCAGAGTATAAAAACTTTTTAATTATCGGGAAAATGTTTTCGGTAGTAACACCTATTTTACCTTTTTGCATGCTTAATATATTTTTCGTCTGCCTTCCAATAGTTACCGGACAGGTAGACAGGTTTAACATTAATTTTACGTGAAGTGATAGTCAATATATATGCCAACAATTATAAACTGACATTACGACATAAATTATGGAAATATGATTTGATTTTTATGAAAAAATTTCAGAGAAATATTAAAACACAAACCAGGAAGGTTTCAAGAAATAAATTATGAGCATCGCAAAAGAAATTATTGCTAAAAAGATGAGAAAAACTATCGTAATCTTTCTACTTGCTGTTTTTTTTAATAGAAAATTCTTCTGACTAATAATACCTTTAATATTATTCTCTATTCGTAATATTATGTTCTCATTCTTTTTTATAAATGTATAAACACCATAATGAAAAGCTGACGATACTATATTGATATTATCATCATCAGAATATAATATAACTTCTACAGTAGGATTGATTTGTTTAATTCTTTTTAAAACACTTAAAGGATCAACCTGATTATTATCCTCGTCGTATTCAAGTTCTGTAGAAACAAAAACAATAACAACACGTTTTTTATTAATCTCCAGTTGTTCGAATTCTTCAAAGAATTCAATGGTTCTTGAAAAGACTTTAACATTAAACTCATTTACTTCTTCAAAGTTAGCTAATACATCACGAATGTATGTATCATCGCTATCGACGAAATAAACATATGTATTTTGCTTGGATAATAACATAAAGTGCTAAATGTTTTTTTAAAAATACTACGAATCTTAATAGAAGTCAATAGTTATTAACTTCTTTAATCAACATTATAGTTACGTACATCAATATCTTGATATAAATTCCATATACCACGTTCAAATTTTAATCCATCGTAAGAAAAATCAGGTCCATAAAATTCAAACTGTCCTTTTAAACTTGGTTTGGAAGGAGATAAATGATCGTAAATAATCATTTCTTTCTCTTTATCATAGGTCAAAACCATATTAGCTTGTGCATTGTATTCAAAAATAAGCCTTGTAACCGATCCATTTATATTTTTAAAAACTTTTTTACCAAATACAGGATTATCATCCTTGTCAAAAGTGAGAATTTCAATTATTTTCTTTTTACTTAATAAATCATTTAAATCGGAACCTAAAATGGTATAATAAGTATTCCCTCTAAATTTATTTTCAATTATTTTATAGTATAGAGTACCATACCAATTTTGATCTGATAAGATTG
>CAZPMA010000063.1:0-17255 GCA_964587535.1 uncultured Bacteroidales bacterium | reverse complement strand
GATGAACCAGGAGAAAATAAAAAATCAACAGTGGGTACAATTTCTTATATGCCTGCTGTTTATGGTTGTTTCTGTGCTTCGGTTGTAATTCGAGATTTAATAGAATCATAAATTAGGATTATTGAACTTTTTTTCAATACTTTTGTATCAGTAAAACACATGAAAAACCTAAATGTAAATATTATGAACTGTTGTTGCTGTAAGATTTTCTTACAGAAGGGTTCTATTTGCATTTATTGATAAAATATTATTAAAATTATTGATTATAAGCCCTTCCATTATGGACGGGCTTTTTTATTTTTAATTACAATGAACGATTACAACAATTTTTTTGAAGACTTGAGACGATCAAACGAGCAACTTGCAGCTAATTTTACAAATAAAGAGCAAGTGCATCAGTTTTTAGATAAAACAGCAAATTTCCTTTTTCCGGTGTGCAAAGATGATCGATTAAGTAATAAGGATTTAATGTTAGAATGGGAAAAATTAAAGATTGATCTTAAAGAACTTTTAATAATTATAAAATCACATCTGGCAAATAGAAATACTGATGATATAATTGTCAATTATTTCGAAAAGATACCTAAGATTTACAAACAATTATTACAAGATGCCCAAGCAATTCTCAAATTTGATCCTGCATCTTATTCAATAGAAGAAGTAATTGCCGCTTACCCTGGATTTAGAGCTATTCTCACTTATCGTCTGGCACATCCATTATATCAATTAAAAATTCCAATCATTCCAAGATTAATGTCGGAATATGCACATTCTGAAACAGGAATTGATATTAATCCCGGAGCAACAATCGGAGAATCTTTTTTTATTGATCACGGGACAGGAATAGTTATTGGAGAGACAAGCATTATAGGGAATAATGTGAAAATATACCAGGGAGTTACTTTGGGAGCTTTAAATGTACAAAAAGAAGAAGCTAAATTGAAAAGGCACCCAACTATTGAAGATAATGTAATAATCTATTCAGGATCGACAATTCTTGGGGGAAATACAGTTATTGGCCATGACAGTGTTATAGGTGGGAATGTATGGTTAACAAAAAGTCTTGATGCATATTCAATTGTTTACAATAAAAGTGAAATAAAGATTAGAAATCGATATCAAAATATTGAAGAGAAAGTAGATTTTGTTATTTAAAAAACGTAAAAGATGAAAATAGATAATATATTAGATACAATAGGAAATACAGCACATCTTAGGTTAAGAAAGTTGTTTCCAGATCATGAAGTTTGGATAAAGCTTGAAAAAGAAAATCCTGGGGGAAGTATAAAAGACAGAATTGCATTAGCAATGATTAATGATGCAGAAGAAAAGGGAATTCTCAAACCGGGAAGTATAATAATTGAACCTACATCAGGAAATACAGGCATTGGTTTAGCCATGGTTGCAGCAGTAAAAGGATATAAGATTATTTTGGTAATGCCTGAATCAATGTCGAAAGAACGAAGACAGATTCTTAAAGCATATGGAGCACAAATTGAACTGACACCAAAGAAATTCGGGATGAAAGGAGCTATTGATAAGTCCCGAGAACTTTTGAGTAAGATCAAAGATACATGGATGCCATCCCAATTTGATAATTCATCTAATCCAAACACACATAAAGTTAACACTGCAAAAGAAATCTTAAGTGATTTTCCTGATGGGATAGATTATTTAATTACCGGAGTAGGATCAGGTGGTCATATTACTGGAGTTGGTGAAGTTTTAAAATACCAATTTAAAAACATAAAGATATATGCCGTAGAACCCGATACTTCAGCTGTTATTAGTGGGGATAGAGCTGGAATGCATCCAATTCAGGGTATTGGAGCTGGTTTTATTCCGGATAATTTAAACATTAAGATTATTGACAGAACAATTAAAGTATCAAAAGAAAAAGCTTTTGAATTTACTCACAAGCTTGCTCAAATGGAAGGTTTATTTGTCGGCATTTCAACGGGTGCATCAATAGCAGCAATAAATAGTATTTTAACATATATACCAAAAGGATCAAGAATTTTGACTTTTGCATATGATTCAGGAGAAAAATATTTATCTGTAAATGGTTTATTTGATTTTTAAAATTGTAAAGAGTTAATTAACTTGTAGCCTAAATTAAAATTATATTATGAAAAAATTAATCTGGATTTTATCAATAATTCTTACAGTATCCTGTACAGAATTAGAACAAATTGTAAATTCTTTGCCTGCAACAGTAACAAGTTCAGGTCCAACCCAAAGTGAAATTATAAAAGGGTTAAAAGAAGCGTTAAAAGTTGGTACTGATACTGCAGTAAATAGATTATCTGTCTTAGATGGTTATTACAAAGATGAACTTGTTAAAATATTATTACCTGAAGAAGCAAATGTAATAATTGAAAATGTCAGTAAGATTCCTGGTGGAAATGATATGGTAAAGAAAGTTATTTTAGGAATTAACAGAGCTGCAGAAAACGCATCAAAAGAAGCAGCACCGATATTCAAAAACAGCATTACATCAATGACTATAACTGATGCAGTAGGAATTTTAAAAGGAGCTGATAACGCGGCAACAGAATATCTGAGAAAGACAACATATGATCAGCTTTTTAATTTATATCAACCAAAGATCAAAGCATCAACAGATAAAAAACTAGTAGGTAATATTTCAACTGCCGGAGCATGGAATGATTTAACAGGAGCATGGAATAAATTTGCTAATTCCGTTATTGGTCAAGTGGGAGGATATGAGCCCGTAAATATTGATTTGGATGCTTATCTAACACATAAAGCATTGGATGGCTTATTTGTTAAAATTGCTGAGGAAGAAAAGCAAATACGTAAAGATCCTGTGGCAAGGGTTACTGAAATATTAAGGAAAGTTTTTGGATAGTTATTGCCAAACAGAATAAAAAACCCGAAAATTAATTTTCGGGTTTTTTATATACTATTATTTATTATTCTTACTCCACGAATCTTTTAAAGGAACGGTTCTGTTAAATACTAGATTTCCAGCTTTTGAATCTCGACGATCAACACAGAAATATCCTAGTCGCTGAAACTGATATTTTGATTCTGGTTTAGCATCTTTTAAGCTGGGTTCAACTTTACAATTTGTTAAGACCTTTAATGATTCGGGATTTAAGAAATCTTTAAAATCTTTTTCCTTATGACCATCAGGAGCTTCATCACTAAATAAACGATCATACAATCTGATTTCCGCATCTAGTGCATGTTTTGAAGATACCCAGTGTAATGTTCCTTTTACTTTACGTTTACTCGCTTCTGTTCCGCTACCACTTTTTGAATCAGCATCATAGGTACAACGAAGTTCAGTTATATTTCCTTCGCTATCTTTAATTACTTCTTCACATTTGATAATATATGCAGCTTTTAAGCGAACTTCCCCACCATTGGTTAAACGGAAGAATTTTTTAGGAGCATCTTCCATAAAGTCATCACGTTCAATAAGGATATCACGTGAAAATGGCATTTCGCGTGTTCCCATGCTTTCATCTTCAGGGTTGTTTTCAATTTTAACCCATTCTTCCTTATTTTCCGGGTAATTTGTAATGACTAGCTTTAATGGATTTAAAACAGCCATAACACGTGGTGCTTTTTTATTTAAATCATCCCGTAAGCTATGTTCTAGTAAAGCAACATCAATCACATTATCTCTTTTTGCAACACCAATAGTGTCGGCAAACTTTCTGATAGATTCAGGAGTAAAACCACGACGACGTAAACCTGTAATTGTTGGCATACGCGGATCGTCCCAACCTGCAACTATTTTTGATTGCACTAATTCCAGAAGTTTACGCTTACTCATTACAGTATAACTAAGATTTAATCGCGCAAATTCAATCTGTCTTGGTTTTACATCTCCTTCTGTATATACGTGATCTAAAAACCATTCATAGAGTGGTCTGTGAATTTCAAATTCTAATGTACAAACCGAATGAGATATTCCTTCAATATAATCAGACTGACCATGAGCAAAATCATACATTGGATAAATACACCATTTATCAGCTGTGCGATGATGTTCTTTATGTAAAATCCTATACATAATCGGATCGCGCATATGCATGTTTGGAGATGACATGTCAATTTTTGCCCTTAATACTTTTTCACCTTCTTTAAACTCACCATTTCTCATTCGTTCAAAAAGATCCAGGTTTTCTTCTATTGGACGATTTCTATAAGGACTTTCAATTCCCGGTTGTGTGGGAGTGCCTTTTTGACTGCTTATAACATCCGATGGCTGATCATCGACATATGCATTTCCTTGTTTGATAATTTTAACCGCCCATTCGTATAATTGATCAAAATAATCGGATGCAAAATGGGGTTCGCCTTCCCACTGAAAACCCAACCAGTTAACATCTTCTTTTATTGAGTCTACATATTCAACATCTTCTTTAGCCGGATTTGTATCATCGAAACGTAAGTTTGTTTTACCATTGTATCTCTGGGCAAGACCGAAATTTAAACAGATTGATTTAGCGTGGCCAATGTGTAAATATCCATTTGGTTCAGGTGGAAAACGAGTATAAACAATGCCATTATTTTTGTTGTTTTTTAAATCTTCTTCAATGATGCTCTCAATGAAGTTTAAAGATTTTTTTTCTTCCCTGTCTGCCGAACGGGCAGGAGTTTCTTTGTTCTCAATGTTCATCTTTAAAAATCAATTTTAAATTCAGTCTTTATTTCTAGCCTGATTAATTTATAACTTTATAAATACATCATTTTAGAATTTTACAAAATTAACGGTTTTTTATTCAATGCTGTATAAAATGTTACTAAAAATATACATTTGATAGATAATACATTAAATTTGAAAAAAAATATTTATTGAAAAATGGGTTTGATTAAAATAGAAAACATGGAATTTTATGCTTATCATGGGCATTTTGAAGAAGAACAAATTGTTGGAAATCGATTCCTGGTTGATTTAGAGATTGAAACTGATATGCAAGTGCCTGCAAAGTCTGATGATTTAAAAGATGCATTAAATTACCAGGTTGCATATAATCTTGTAAAAGAAGAAATGCAGATAAAATCCCACCTATTGGAACATATTGCAGGTAGAATACTAGATTCATTATATCATCATTTTCATACAATTAAAAAAGCAACAGTAAAAGTTTCAAAGATGAATCCACCAATGGGGGGCAAAATGGAGCGGGTAAGTGTGACAATATGCAGATAAATATTGCATGTTGCTTATTTTTATCATAAAGTTTAGAGTATTTAGGAAAAATTTTCTATTTTTGCTGTCCGAATAAACGGTCGGTTGGCCGAGTGGCTAGGCAGCGGTCTGCAAAACCGTGTACAGCGGTTCGACTCCGCTACCGACCTCAATAAAAAACCTGATTAGATATCTAATCAGGTTTTTATTTTTATTACCATTTTATTGGTTTTCTTTTTATTGGCATTGTCATACAACGGGCACCACCACCACCCCGTGGTAGTTCTGATCCATCCAAAGCAATTACGTATTTCTTATAGTTTTTAGGATCAATAGTACCTTTTATAATATCTTTTGCTTTTAATATATCAAAGCCGTTTTTATTCATTTCTTCCATAGTGTATTCGTTTCTTCCATATCCAATAACTTTTCCTGGTCCAACTGCAAAAAAGTTTGCTCCACTATGCCATTGCTCTCTTTCCTGAACCCATGGGTCTTTTTTCCCACCGCAAAATACAGGTTCTAAATCCATTCCAAGTTCTTTTAAAGATTGAACAAGGTTTTGTTCTTCTTTTATTGAGCTAACTTTTCCGTTTTCAATTTGTATATGGATAGTTTGATATTTATTTGTCTGTAATATTAGTGGTTCATAAACCATACATTTGTCCACATCTAAGAAAGTAAAAACCATATCTAAATGAATAAACGATTCTGGTTTATAAGGTAACTCTTGAATAAGGATATGTCTGTTTTTTTCTTTTTGAGCTAGTAATCTTTCTAGTATAAAATCAATACCTTGTGATGTTGTTCTTAATCCGGTTCCAATACATAAAATGTCATCGCGTGCAATTAATACGTCACCACCTTCGATTGATGTTTGTTGTGTAAAATTTGCACTATTTAATGGATTTACAGTTTTTGTGGAAAATTGCTCATGGTAATCAAAAATTGCTTCCATGATCATCGATTCTCGTTCGCGAACAGTATTTGCCATTCTACCAATTAAAACATCATCGAGAACAGCCATAGATGCATCACGAGTAAAAAAGAAATTATGTAGTGGCCTTAATGAATATCGTTCTTTGTTAAGATATTTGGTTAGGGTATCTTTTCCCTCAATAACTCCTTCAATTAATTGGCGTGCAAGTTCAGTAGAATCAAGATCATTTAGGTGTTTTTGTAGGTTGCATTTTTGTTCGTATTTACAAATCTTGCTTAATAATTCATATTTTACTTTTTCGTTTTTAAGAACATCAGCTAACAGATCTTTGACCTGAAAAGTCTTGGTTATTTTGTCTAAAACGCCACTTAATTGTGAATATTCTTTTTTTGCAACGGCAAGATTTAGAATATCACTGTAAAGTGCTCTTTCTGCATTTTTTGGCGTCATGTTTTCTACTTCACTACCTGGAGTGTGCAGAATTACTCCTTCTAATTCGCCTATTTCTGAACGAACATTTATATTCATTTTTCCAGCCATAAAACGTGTAATATTTTGTTAAACAGTATATTGCTAATTTCGAGTGTGTAAAATTATAATAACTTATTCAATTTATTAAATAAATCTAAGTTAATAATTAATTTAATGCTTTTAAGCATTAAAGGATTATACCAATAATAAAGGGAATTAAAATGGTAAGAACTATTCCGCTAAAAACAGAAATAATAGCATAATCGGCACCAATGTATTTTGTAATTATAGGTAAAGTGGTGTCCATTGATGTTGCTCCTCCTGATGATATTGGAGCCAGTTTGCCGAAATAACGAGCAAAAACCGGAGTAAATAATAAAGTAATAATTTCTCTAAAAATATTAGAAAGTAATGCAATAACACCTAGCTGGTCGCCTGATAATTCTGTAATCAAAACACTTGACAAACTGTAATATCCAAATCCCGATCCTACAGCAATTGAGTCTATGAAACTTAATTTATTTTGAATTAAGGAAAATAATGAAACTCCAATATAAGTTCCAAGCATTACAGATATTGGGACCAATACAATCTTAAAGTTAACAGACTTTATTACTTGCAAGGATTTTTTATTGCTTCCAATTCCAATACCTACTAAAAACATTAATATGTATAATGCATATATACTGTAATCCGTTTCGATTAAAAAGTCGGGTAGCAGGTCAAATATGCCAGCAAGCAGTCCCGTAACAAAAAATGATAATATGATAATGCTACCTTTCATCTTTTTTGAATACTAAAATGTACAAAAGCCATGAAACAAAAATGCTTCCAGCAACAGCAAAGACTGTAATCAGAATAGCCTGGAAACCAATTTGATGGAAATTTTGTAGAATCTTTTCATTGGTTCCAACAGATAATCCTAATAGAAATAATAATAGATAGATAGCCCAGTTCGTAAGTTTTTCTGTTAACTTGATAAGCTTATCTTTTTTATGAAGAAACCAACCTATTCCGACACCTAATGTCATTAAAACTAACACTGTTAACATTTGTCTTATCTGGATTTAAATGATAAAATATGAAATGTAACTGCTGATGCAATAATCAAAAGTACAATTTTTACGATAATATTTTCAACTACATAAATAGCAGTAAGTAATATTGTAATCCAAAGCAATGATATTGAAGAAATTTTTGATCTAAGCGAAATGGTTTTATGCTCAATATAATTCTTTAAATGTTTACCTAAATATTTATGATTCATTAACCAATTATAAAGCCTTTTAGAGCTTTTCATAAAAAGAGCAGCCGACAAGAGTAAAAATGGTGTAGTGGGCAATAAAGGTAAAAATATTCCTAAAATTCCTAAGCCTAACGAAAATAGACCAATTGATGCTAAAATATATTTTGTGATTTTTTTCTCAGGGTGTTTGGCTAACTTGTTCACTTAATCTCTCTTTTCTTTAAATCCAACATGATTGTGTGTTCCGTCGCAAAAGGGCATTTTTGATGAATTTCCGCACCTACAAAGAGAAATCGTATCGGCTTTTGCTAATTTATTGCCTTTAATATCAGTAATTTCAAAGTTTCCTGAAAGGATTGCAGGCCCGTTTTCGATTATGCTGACATTGGTAAGATATTCACGGTTTTCTTTTAAGTTCTCCTTTTTAATTGATTTATCTTCTTTGTCCCAGGAAAAAGTTAATGCGTCAGTAGGGCACTGATTAACAATATCGATAATCTCTTCAGTACTTGCACCTTTCATGTTTACCCACGGCCGTTTAGCCGGATTAAATACTTCTCGCAGCTTGCTGTAACAAATAGTTGAATGAATACAAGCTGAAGGTCTCCAATGTACTGTTATTTCACCGTTTGAATAATCTCTATCGTTTTTTTCCATTTGACAATGTTTTTGCAAAAATAGAAACTATTCTTATTAAATGTCTAAAAAATAGTTAGCTGTTTTTTAAATAATGATCAAGTTTTTGAAGAAGCTTATCTGTTCTTATAGGTTTTGCTATAAAATCAGTACATCCAGCATCGCTTGCTTTTTCCTGATCTGCCGGCATTGCATAGGCTGTAAAAGCAATTATTGGCAGTTTAGTGTTGAATTTTCGTATTTCGCGAGTTGCATCAAGGCCATTTAACTTAGGCATTTTAATATCCAGAAGAACCAGATCTATACTATTTTCCTGACATTTCCTGATTACATCATTGCCGTTTTTGACTTGTATGATGTTGATGTTTGTTTTCTTTAAAACTAAATTAATCATCATGATGTTACTCTCTTCATCTTCTGCAATTAAAATAGTTTTATTTTTCCAATCATAGTTTAAACTGAAATTTTCAGTTTGTTTAAATTCCGAATTTGTCTTTTCATAAGGCAGCGTAAAATAGAACGTAGATCCTAATCCCTGTTCTGATTCAATCCAGATTTTTCCCCCTAATTCCTTCACAAGATTTTTAGATATGGCTAGACCTAATCCTGCACCTCTATAAAGTTTGTCGTTTTCTTTTGAGTCTAATTTTCTGAATTGTTCAAAAACTTCACTTTGCTCTTTAGTACTCAAACCTATTCCGGTATCCTGAACATAAAATCTTATAAAGCCATTGTTCCCAGTAGGTTCAATATGATAACCGAATTTAATGTATCCTTGATCAGTAAATTTTATTGCATTTCCTATCAAATTATTCATTATTTGCTTAAATCGATAAGGATCTGTATAGATTGATAAATTCTGATCAGTTGTTTCAATGTCTGTTAATAGTTCTACGTTCGGATTGTTTTTTATGTGAGTTTCGTTGAATGCTTCATATAATTCAATAATACTTTGATTAATAAAACAATCTTGTTTAAATATTCTTAGCTGACCAGCTTCAATCCTTGCAATATCAATGATATCATCAATCAGGTGCAGCAGTGAATTACAATTACTATTTAAATGACTAACAAGTTCTCTTCTTTGATCAAATTCAATTTCCGGATCGGATATTAGTTCTGAAAAGCCAATGATCGCATTCATTGGGGTTCGGATTTCATGCGACATGTTTGCCAGAAACGATGATTTTAACCTGTCTGATTCTTCAGCTCTTTCTTTGGCTAATTTTAACTGGGCAGTTCTTTGTTCAACAATTATTTCCAGTTCGTTTCTATGATTCTCAAGTTCTTCGTTTTGTTTTTGTATTTGTTTTTTTTGTTCGTTTTCTAAATCTCTTTGCGCTTCAATCTCTTCTTTTTGTTTTAGAATTTCTTCTTCAGCTTCAATTATTTTGGTTATATCGGAATCAATAGCTACTAACTTATAAATTTCTCCATCTTCGCCAATTATTGGAGTAATTGTGGTTTGCATCCATTTAGTCTTATTTTCTTTGGTGTTTGCTTTAGAATTATAACTAACTGGTTTCTTTGTTTTTGCTACATCTTGAAGGGCAGATTCAATATTCGTATAATTGCTTGCTGAAATAAGTGTAAGTCCTTTTTCTAATATAAACTCATGGATTGAGTATCCATAAATTCTTGTAAAACCTTCATTTGCCCACTCAATTTCACCATTTACGTCTGCAATTACAATCGAATTATCTGTTTTTTGCGCTGCAATATAGAGTTTTTCTAATTCTTTGTTTTTTATTTCGAGTTGTCGGGCTTGTTCTTCAATTTCTTTTTTCTGATGATTTATTTTTGCATTTTTCTCTTCAAGATCTCTGTTGATTATTTTTAGATGCTCAGTTTGAACTACATTCTCTTCAATTTGTTGTTCAATTTCATGATTTCGGTCAATTAAACTTTTTTCCATTTCTGAATAAAGCATTGAATTTTTGACAGAAATAGCAACCTGATTAAGAATAAGCTCTATGATTTTTATTTTATCTTCAGTAAAAAATGAGTCATTAATACTATGTTCAATATATAATATCCCTAAAAGATTATTTTTATAAATTATGGGACAACTTAATATTGATTTAATATCATTATTTATAATGTATGAGTTTTTCTTGAAATATTCAGGACATAAATCTTTATTTGAAACCAGGATCTTCTGATTAGCTATTACCTTTTTTATATTTTCATGAGATAAATCTTTTGAATTTTCAAAAGGCATTGAGTCAACAATTATTGGCTCATTAATAAGTTTATTTTTAATGCCTTTAATTCGCATAGAGTTACTCTCGTCTAATAATAGAATAACCTTTGCTGCATTAAAAAGATCTGTACAGGTATTTAGTATTTTAGCAAATAAATTTTCTTTGAAAATTTCTTGAGATAAGTCTTGCGATATTTTAACTGCTAATTTATAGTCGAACTTAACTGATTCAATTTCTTCTTTAGAACCCTTGGTATATTTCTTCATCATACTAAGTATGGCTAGTTATAAAAGTTTTACAATGTAAAAATGTAAAATGGAGATTGCTAATATATTAATTTTTTTTTATTAACAATTGCTTAACATAAAAGATTTTACATTGTAAATAGTCAGTTTTTAATACAACAAATTAAATTATCATTCGTAATATTGTTGAATAATTAAATTTTATGAAAAGGAGATTATTTTTAATACATATTATTTTTTTAGTATTCATTTATAACGTTTTAGGGCAGGATAATACAAAAGAGGATACCTTTTATGTTACACAAACAGTAATTGTTGATGGAGATACTATTCCTAATGTTACTTTGAAAGAAGTTGTTATTTTTCCAAAACTTGTTTTTAAAAATAAACGACAATCTAAAAAATATAAAAAACTTGTTAGGGATGTGGCTCGTGCTTATCCTTATGCAATATATGCCAAAATCAGACTGGATGAAATGGAGGCGGATTTTATACAACTTAAAACCGAAAAAGAAAGAAAAAAATATGTAAAAGAAGTTGAAAAGGAATTGATGAGTGAATTTGGTTCTGAGTTAAAGAAATTAACAATAACACAAGGTAGGATATTACTTAAATTATTAGACAGAGAAACAGGAGATACTTCTTACGAGCTTTTAAAAGAGTTAAGAGGAGGTGTTTCAGCCGTATTCTGGCAAACTATTGCTCGATTATTTGGTTCAGATTTAAAATCACAGTACGATCCTTATGGCGAAGATGTTCTTATTGAAAGGGTTGTGCAAATGATTGAAGCCGGTCAAGTAAGAATACACCCTAAAGTATGGGAGAGATTAAACATTACTCCACAATTTCAAAGGGAAAAACCTTTTTTTAAGAAGCACTAAGCTAACTCAAGTATTGTGTTAACAACATTGTTTGCTCCTTCGCCAATTTGAGCTATCGTTGCATCTAGCATATAACAGGGAGTTGTTACTATTTTATATTTTTCATCAATAACTACTTCTCCATGAGTAGTTTCTTTATGAGTAGCTCCCATGTTTTTAACAGCATCTGCAGTTCCTTTATCTTGACCAATAGTAATATTTACATCTCCAATAATTTTGGCAATAACCACAGGGGCAATACATAAGGCACCTACAGGTTTGTTTTGCTCAATCATACTCCTTATTGCTTTTTCAACATCCATGTTAATCTTACAGTCTACCCCATCAAATGCAAATGTGCTTAGGTTTTTTGCAACTCCAAATCCACCAGGAAGGATTAATGCATCAAAATTTTTAGCATTAAAACCTGACAGATCTGAAATTTTTCCACGTGCTATGCGTGCAGATTCAATTAAAACATTTCTTTTTTCTGGCATTTCCTCTCCAGTAATGTGATTAATAACATGGTGTTGATCAACATTAGGAGCAAAAATTTCGTATGTTGCATTGTGTTTTGCAATTGAGTATAGTGTTAAGGTAGCTTCATGTATCTCAGCTCCATCAAATACTCCGCTTCCTGATAATATAACAGCAATTTTTTTCATAGTAGTTTTAAATTTACTAATTTGATTCTTGTAAATATAACTTTATTTTAGATTGAATTCAAGATTAAGTGCTTATGAAAAGGACATTTATTGCTATAAAAATCCCATTTAAAAAGCAAACATTAGAGGAAATTCAGCAAATCAAAACTGAATTAAAAGACGAAAAAATAAAGTGGGTAGAATCATGGAATTTACACCTAACAATTAAGTTTTTAGGCGAAACTGAAGAAAACAAAATTGAAGAAACTATAGTTAAGTTAAATGAGAATTTGCAATCGATTAGAAAATTTGATATAAAGATACATACATTGGGAATTTTTGGACCTTTAAACAATCCAAAAGTGATATGGATTGGTATAGATAGATCTGATTATCTTCAAGATATAAAAAACATAATCGATAATGCATTAAACGATTTAGGTTTTAATTTTGATAACAATATTTTTAAACCACACTTAACCATTGGTAGGATAAAATATATTAAAGATAAAGCAAGATTAAAGGAAATAATAGAGAGATATAAGGATTATGAGTTTGATTTTATAAAAGTGGATAAAGTGTTTTTTTATGAAAGTCAATTAACACAAAAGGGCCCAATATATAAAGTAATACAAGAAAATCAATTGGTATAAATCTAGATATTCCTACCTTTTAGAATAATTAAAATAGTGTATATAATAATCTTAAGATCAACATATAGCGACATATTTTCTATATAAAGAATGTCATATTTTAAGCGTTCGATCATTTGGTTTACGTTTTCTGCATATCCATATTTTACTTGTCCCCATGAAGTAATTCCAGGTTTTACTTTTTGCAGGTGCAAATAATGTGGTGCTTTTTCAACAATTTGATCAATAAAATATTTACGTTCTGGTCGGGGTCCTACCAGACTCATATCTCCTTTTAAAACATTCCAGAAATTCGGTATTTCATCCAATTTGGCTTTTCGCATAAATTTTCCAAATGGAGTGATTCTATTATCATGTTTGGAAGAAAGGGCAGGGCCATGCTTTTCTGCATCAGTATACATTGATCGAAACTTATAAAGAATAAATGGTTTGCCAAATTTTCCAATTCGTTCATGACAATAAAAGATGGGTCCTTTAGATGTAAGTTTTATTCCAATTGCTAAAAAAATAATTAAAGGAAGAGATAATATTAATGCTACTAAAGAAACTGTAATGTCGATTATTTGCTTAATTTGTTCTTGCCATGTTGGCATTAAACTATGCGAAATTTGAATTAACGGAGTACTATATATATGAGTCATATTAACTTTTCCCGTTAAAATATCATACATACTTGCAATTACTTTTATTACTATATTTTTATCATCCAGATAATTAATGATTCGCTCAATTTCTTTATGTTCTGTTGATTCAAGTGCTATGATGACTTCTTCAATTTTGTATTTGTCAATAATATTCTTAACATCTTTTAGATTTCCAAGCCTGTTTAAGTGTTTTTCAAGCAAATATTTTTCTTTATCTAAGATTGAAATGAAACCGATAAATACATTTCCAACAGAGCGTGGTTGCTCTTCTATTTTTTGATAAATGCTTAGAGCTTTTCTGTTTCCACCAATGATAAGCGTATTAAATCCAATTTTACGATTATGGATTCGTTTATTTGTTAGCGATGTAATTATTAATCTAGGAATATAGGTGATGAAAAATTGTAAAGTAAATAGTGTTAAAAAAAGTTTGTAGTAATGTTTATAATGTATTACTTCATCATCAAGTAAAGATGTAAAAAAGATAATTGTAGAGCCAATTAAAACGGTAAAAAAAGTTTGCGCTAATTCTTTTAATCTTGATTTTCTATAAATGTCTTTATAGTACCCACTTAAAAAGTAAATAAAGATCCAAAACAAAGGAATTATAATAATTCCAATATAATATTTAGATGTAAATTCAATGGGAGGATTATACCCGAACTTTAAGGGTTCAATAAACGTTTTTCTGTAAATAAAGAATAGTGTCCAACTTATAATTGATGTTGAAAAATCAAAAATAACATATTTTAATGTGTGTAAACCTTTATTCATCGAGTGTTAATTGTAAACTAAATAGTTAGGTATCTAGTAATAACGTAAAAGAAATAAAAATCTTATTAATAAAAAAGTTATTTCTAATTTCTTGTTTAGTTTAGTAAGGTTTATGTTTCTGCGATAGTTCTTGCATTATTTCCTCCGTAGCTTGTATAACTTTCAATTCAGCAGGAGATTCTGAAATGCTCTGATCGTCAATGTTTTTACACTCATTGATAAAGTTAAGCATCTCAATATTAAATGTGGTTTCTTTTTTTGTTGGAGATTCAAGTCTGGTTATATTGCCATTTTTAATTTGAAGTTGTACTGAATAATTATTAATAAAATCAATTTTTGTGTTTTTGTCCGACTCATAAAAAAAGGCATAATTTTCTTCATCATCTGAAATGTTGTTAAGTTTCAAATTAACCACAGACCCATTGTCGAATAGAATGTAAATGTGTATTAAGCTATTATGATTAAAATCAAAAGGAATAAGTTTTGTATTTATTTTCTTTACTGATGCATTAATTTTAGATTTAGCAAAATTCAAACTGTCAAGAATTTCATAGTAAAAATCTTTTTTTCGTAGGAATGTAGGTCGATTGTTAACTATTTCAATTACTTGAGCGTCAATAATGCTGTCCTTGATATTAATATATGCGGGGGTAAATATTTTACTTAATTTGATCTGAACTTTTGATCTTGCTTCAAATGCTAATTTATAAAGTTGTTTAATTTCAATTAGGCTAAGTTCAGATATGTCTTCGATAAAGATATGACAAGAGCTTTTTAAAGCATTCAGAGCAAAATCATAATTGGTTTTCAATGATTTTGCAAAATACACCATATCAACCTGTGAAAATAGTTGACTCGTTGAACTTATTGCTTCTAATGAATGATTTTTGATAATTGGAATTACATCACTTATATTTGGTGCATAAATAGCTTTAAGATTATTTTTTAAGGCTTCTTTTATTAAAAGAAAATGATTTTCATCCTTAATCGAATTTATTCCAATTAGTCCTATCTTCATAATTAGCAGTATTGTTTATACAAACTTAAGGCATTAATGTGAATTCGTGGATTTTAGTTTAGGCAATTTATTAACTAATTTATGTTAATAACCAATTTAGTAATTAAGAGAAGGCTTTTTTATCAATTAATTATATTAAGATTTATAGTTAAATCTAAAATCGTTTATTTTTGATTATTGCTAATTGTTCCATTATATTTGCGGATATTTTTAATCTTTCAGGTTAATAAATGATAGATTCATACAGGCATAAAGGATTAAGGGAAAAACTTGCCAGATCAGTTAAAGAAAAAGGGATTCAAGATAACCGTATTATTGAAGCCATAGGAAAGGTACCCCGTCATTTTTTTATGGATAGTGGATTTATCGAATTTGCATATCGCGACCAGGCATTTCCCATTGGAGCAGGGCAAACAATTTCACAACCATATACGGTTGCATTTCAAACAGAACTTCTGGATATACAAAAGCACGACAAGGTGCTTGAGATCGGTACTGGTTCTGGATATCAATGTGCAATCCTTTTAGAATTAGGAGCTAAAGTTTATACTATCGAGAGACAAAGAGAACTCTTTTTAAAATCGAGGGCTTTGTTACACGAAATGGGTTACAAACCTTACTTTTTCTATGGAGATGGTTATAAGGGTCAGCCAACAAAGGCTCCTTTCGATAAAATTTTAATTACTGCCGGAGCTCCTGATATTCCAGAAGAATTATTAAAGCAACTTAGAGTGGGTGGGCGTATGGTTGTGCCCATTGGGGGAGCTTCTGGGCAGGTAATGGTTGTTGTTGATAAAGTTAATGATGATGAATTTAAAAAAACTGAACATGGTTACTTCGCTTTTGTGCCCATGCTAAAAGGAAGACAATAATATAATCGTAATTATGACTAAAATAAAAATATTTGTTTTTAATCCTTTTCAAGAAAATACGTTCATAGTATATGATGAAACAAAGGAATGTGTAATAATCGACGCTGGTTGTAATGAAGAATATGAGTTTAAGGAGATTGATAAATTTATTGAAGAAAACAATCTTAACTTAAAATATATCATTAATACACATTGTCATATCGATCATATTATGGGGAATGCATATCTGGTAAATAAATACAATGTTGATTCTATTGCTCACAAAGAGGATATTCCATTGCTTGAAAGATCAAATGATATGGCAATGGCATTCGGTTTTAATATTCAAGAGCCACCCATTCCTCACAAATTTGTTGAAGAAGGAGAAAGTATCAATTTTGGAAATACAGAATTAAAAGTAATACATATACCTGGTCATTCGCCTGGAAGCATTGTTTTATATAACGAAAAGGAAAAATATATAATTGTAGGGGATGTTTTATTTGATGGTGGAATAGGTCGAACTGATTTGCCTGGTGGTAATTATGATAACTTAATATCAGGAATTAAAAATAAATTATTTACCCTTGATGGAGATGTTGTTGTTTATCCGGGACACGGCCAAAGTACAACAATTTGGAAAGAAAAAGAGTCAAATCCTTTTTTTGAATAACTGGATTTAATGCTTGAACATTGAGTATAATTTATTGTTTTATAACATACTTAAATAGTTTTTAACATGATATTTTTTATGTTAAAACATTAAGAGTATTTTTAACTTTGGATTCGAAAAATTGAACAATTATTAAATATTTATACATTAAATAACATATAAAATGGCACTAGATAATTTTATTCAACGTCACAATGGTCCAAGAGATCATGAAATTGATCAAATG
>CAZPMA010000062.1:0-17776 GCA_964587535.1 uncultured Bacteroidales bacterium | reverse complement strand
TTCATGCTTTAAATCAAAAAGCAACAGCAAGAAAATATGCTAAGTCTGTTGATAAGCCTTACGAAGATCTTAATTTAATTGTTGCTCATTTAGGTGGTGGTATTTCTGTTGGAGCTCACTTAAAAGGGAGAGTAATTGATGTGAATAATGCATTAGATGGTGATGGACCTTTTTCGCCTGAAAGAACAGGAACATTGCCAGCAGGACAAGTAGCTGCTTTGTGTTTTAGTGGTGAATATACTCACGATCAGGTTAAAAAAATGATTAAAGGTGAAGGTGGTTTTGTGGCTTACCTTGGAACAAATGATGCTTATGAAGTTGAAATGCGTGTTAAAGATGGTGATCCTGAAGCAAAAAAAGTACATGATGCAATTGCATATCAGTTAGGTAGAGAAGTTGGTTCTTTAGCTGCTGTGCTTAAAGGTGAAGTAGATGCAATTTTATTTACTGGTGGCATGGCATATGATAAGGGACTAATTAATTACATAAAAGAAATGGTTAGCTTTATCGCACCTGTTGTTGTATATCCTGGTGAAGATGAAATGGAAGCACTGGCAATGAACGGATATATGGTAATGAAAGGTGAAGTAGTACCTAAGGTTTACAAATAATATACATTTATATACAGTTAAAAAGGCATCTTAGGATGCCTTTTTTTATGGTGTGGAAAGACTAAGGGGTATTATCTTTCCATTTAAAAATTTATAAGCATTTATTGCAAAATCATAAATAAACTGAGCCATTTCTGAAGGATTTACCGGCGCTTCATATCCAGGGAAAGCTTCTTGCAACATTTTGGTATTAACTGCACCCAAAGCCAAACAATTAACTTTAATATCAGAATCCTTTAGTTCTTCGGCTAAGCATTCAGTCATATTTGCCAAGGCAGCTTTACTGGCACTGTAATAGCTTAAACCTGGAAACTTTGCGCTCCCCTGAAAACCACCCATGCTTGAAATATTAACAATATGTTTAATTGAACTTTCTTTAAATAAAGGCAATAACTGCTGAGTTAGGACAGAAGGACCTATGAAATTAATATTAAATGTTTTAGTTATTTCATCAATACTAATGTCAGTAAAAGGTTTATTTAGTAAAAAACCTGCATTATTAATTAAAATATCAACAGAGCTAATATGATTTTTAATTTTATTACAAAGCTCAGATTGAATACCTGTTAAATTTTCTAGATCAAAATTAATTGTAATGACATTATTATTTGGGCATTTACTTTCAATTTCTTTTAATAACTCTTTTGATCGTGCTATTGCAATAACCTGATTATCATTATTTCTGCTAAATAGTTTAGTTAATTCATAACCAATACCTTTACTTGCCCCTGTAATTATTATATTCATTATTTGATTATATTAAGATTTTAAACTTTGATTTTATATTTTTGTTAAAGATAAAAAAATGAAAGAATGAAAAAAAAGATAAAAACAATTCTAATTATGTGTATTATAATAATTAATGCAGATTTCGTTTATGCACATAATAATTTTAATTACGATAATAAAAAAGATGCAAAAAAAGAAACGAAAGAACCTTATATTTTTATGGGAGGTTCTCTTTGGTTTGGATTTGGTTCATATACTTTTTTTGATATTAACTATATTGTCGGTTCGCAACTCACAAAGAGATGGAATGTAGGTTTATCAGGAAAATATCAGTATTATAATGATAAAAGATCAATTGTTGGTAATTTTCAAACAAGTGTTTATGGAGGTAGTGTTTTTACTCAATTTGCTGTAATAAATGATTTTAGTGATATTTTACCGGT
Organism: uncultured Bacteroidales bacterium; assembly: GCA_964587535.1. GTDB lineage: Bacteria > Bacteroidota > Bacteroidia > Bacteroidales > UBA12077 > UBA12077. The sequence continues at coordinate 15,993 of CAZPMA010000062.1, read as the reverse complement.
TAAGTCACATGGAGGACTTATTGCACATGCTGAGTATGAGTTGTTAAATACCGAATATAATTATTTGTATTTTGAAAATGACGATACGAATAGAAGCAGATATTGGTTGCAAAATGTATTAGTAGGTGGTGGATATAATCATAATATGGGAAGAAAGGTAAATACTTACATAATCATTCTTTGGAATCTCACACAATCTGATGATAATCCTTATACCTATCCACAAATAAAAATAGGTTTTTCATTTGCTCTTTAAGGCAAATATTTTGACATTATTTTAAGCAAATTTTCTGGTCTGATAGGTTTTGAAATATAATCATTACAACCGGCTTTCATGCTTGATTCTTCATCTTCTTCCATAGCATAAGCGGTTTGAGCTATAATAGGTAAGTTTGGTTTTTTCTTTTTTATTTCAATTGTTGCTTCAAGACCGTTTAAGTCTGGCATTTTAATATCCATTAAAACGATATCTACTTTATTTGAAAGACATACATCAATTGTTTCTCTTCCGGTTTTGGTCCAAATAATACTTGCTTTTGTAGATTTAAGAACTGCTTTTAAAAACAAAAAGTTAATTTGTTCATCTTCAGCAATAACAACAACTTTTTCTTCCCAGTTTTTAAGCATAATAGTATTCTACTGTATTAATTAAAATAAAAAAGCGGAATTGTTCCGCTTGTAAAAGTATAAAAAAGTATGTAATTATTGATTTAAAACTTCAAACATTTTTTTACCAATCTCTGCAGGCGATTCCACAACGTGGATTCCACAGTCGGTCATAATTTTCATTTTTGCAGCTGCAGTATCATCTTTACCACCAATAATTGCACCGGCATGTCCCATTCTACGACCTTTAGGAGCTGTTTTTCCAGCAATAAATCCAACAACAGGTTTCGTTCCATGTTCCTTAATCCAGTATGCTGCATCAGCTTCCATACTGCCACCAATTTCTCCAATCATTACAATGCCCTTAGTTTCTGGATCTTCCATTAAAAGTTGAACAGCTTCTTTGGTTGTTGTTCCAATAATTGGATCTCCACCAATTCCAATTGCTGTAGTTTGTCCTAATCCTACTTTTGTTAATTGATCAACAGCTTCATATGTTAATGTCCCCGAACGAGAAATAACTCCCACAGATCCTTTTTTGAAGATAAATCCCGGCATAATTCCTACTTTTGCTTCATCAGCTGTAATAATACCTGGACAGTTAGGACCAATCATTCTGCAGTCTTTATCCTTAAGAAATTCTTTAACTTTAACCATATCAGAAGTAGGAATCCCTTCTGTAATTGTAATTATAACTTTAATTCCAGCATCTGCAGCTTCTAAAATTGCATCAGCACAAAATGCAGGTGGAACAAAAATTACAGAAACATCAGCTCCGGTTTTTTTTACCGCATCTTCAACAGTGTTAAAAACAGGTTTATCTAAATGAGTTTGTCCTCCTTTACCAGGAGTTACACCACCAACCACATTTGTTCCATAATCAATCATTTGTTGCGCGTGAAAAGTACCTTCGCTACCGGTAAAACCCTGAACAATAATTTTTGAATTTTTATTTACGAGTACACTCATGATATTTTAATTCTTAAAGATTTTGATTACCAAAAATACATTATTTTGTATGAAACAAAAAAAGGAATTTTATAAAAATAAAATTTGTAGGTTCTAAAACAACTGTTTTCTTTTTATGTTATTAAATTTACACTTTATTAAATTAAAAATTAAATGCTAAATAAATTAAAAGAGTTAGCTCATAATATACACGGTGACTTATTTACCGACAAAAAAAACAGAATATTATATGCTACAGATGCTTCTGCTTACAGGGAAATCCCATTGGCAGTGGTTCGTCCTAAAAATAAGGAAGACTTAGTTAAACTGGTAAATTTTGCCAATCAACACAATATTTCATTAATACCAAGAACAGCAGGAACATCTTTAGCAGGGCAAGTTGTAGGTAGTGGTATTGTTGTTGATATTTCTAAATATTTTACACAAATATTAGAATTAAATGAAAAGGAACGATGGGTAAGAGTCCAACCAGGAGTCATTCTGGATGAGTTGAATATGTTTTTAAAACCTTTTGGTTTGTTTTTCGGACCTGAAACTTCTACATCAAGTCGTTGTATGATTGGTGGAATGGTTGGAAATAACGCGTGCGGATCACATTCAATAATTTATGGAACAACACGTGATCATACTTTAGCTACAAAAGTAATTTTAAGTGATGGAAATGAAGTAGAATTTAAAGCTTTATCTACAGAAGAATATAATGAAAAATTAAGGGAACATTCCCTTGAGAATGAAATTTATAGATATTTAAATAAAATTCTATCCAATAAAGAAAATCAGGAAGAAATAAACAAAGAATATCCTGATAAATCCATCTATCGGAGAAATACAGGATATGCACTAGATTTGTTGTTAGACACAGAGCCTTTTGGAGGGCAAAAAGCATTTAATCTTACAAATTTGATCTGTGGATCAGAAGGAACACTTGGACTAATTACAGAGATTAAGCTGAATTTAGTGGATATTCCACCAAAAGAAATTGCCGTTGTTGCTGCTCATTTTAAAACGAAAGAAGAAGCATTCAGAGCAAATCTAATTGCTTTAAAGCATAAGCCTGGAGCAGTTGAAATGATGGATAACACTATTCTTGATCTAACAAAAGGTAACAGGGAACAGGCAAAAAACAGGTATTTTGTTGAAGGAGACCCCGGAGCTATTTTAATTATCGAATTTGCCCGACATACCATTAATGAAATTAATGATAGTTGCAGTAAGCTTATTGATGATTTTAAAAAATCTGGATATGGCTATCATTTCCCCATAATTTATGGCAATGATACTAAAAAAGTGTGGGCATTGCGAAAAGCAGGATTAGGTGTATTATCCAATATGGAAGGAGATGCTAAGCCTGTATCTGTTATTGAAGATACAGCTGTTAGTGTTGATGTTTTACCTGATTATATGGATGATTTTCAGAAAATTCTGCTTAAACATAAACTAGAATGTGTTTATCATGCGCATATTGGTTCTGGAGAATTGCATTTACGTCCAATTTTGAATCTTAAAGATCCAAAAGATGTTGAAATGTTTCGAATCATTGGCGAAGAAATAGCACATCTGGTAAAAAAATACAAAGGATCAATGAGTGGTGAACATGGTGATGGTCGTGTGCGCGGAGAATTTATTCCTATTGTTATTGGTGAAAAGAACTATAAATTATTACAGGAATTAAAAGCTGTTTGGGATCCTAATAAGATATTTAACCCAGGTAAGATTGTTGATGTTCCTTCAATGACAAATAACCTCAGATATGATCCAGGCAGAAAGGAACCTGAAATTGAAACAATATTTGATTTTTCGAATGTTGGTGGTATTGTTCGAGCAACTGAAAAATGCAATGGGAGTGGAGATTGTCGTAAAACTGAAAAGTCGGGTGGAACCATGTGTCCAAGTTATATGGCAACACGAAACGAAGATGATGTGACTCGTGCCAGAGCCAATATTTTACGTGAATTTTTAACAAACTCAACAAAAAAAAATCCTTTCGATCATAAAGAAATTAAAGAAGTAATGGATTTGTGTTTGTCGTGTAAGGCATGTAAATCGGAATGTCCTTCGAGTGTTGATGTAGCAAAATTAAAAGCCGAATTCCTTCAACATTACTACGATGAACATGGCATTCCTTTACGATCAAGGTTAATTGCATATATTACTGAGATTAACAAGTTAGGTTCCTTGGTTCCTGGAATTTTTAACTTTTTTATGGGAAATAAAGCATTTTCGTCCTTTGCAATGCGTTTGATTGGTTTTGCTCCACAACGTAGCATGCCTTTACTGGCTAAGAAAACAATGAAAAAATGGATGAGTAATTATGTTGCTGATTTAAAAAATAATGTTTCTGGTAAAAGGAAAGTGTATTTGTTTAACGATGAGTTTACCAATTTTAATGATACAGATATTGGTATTAAAGTTGTTCAGCTGCTTAATCGTTTAGGTTACCAAGTAATTATTCCAAAACATATCGATAGTGGACGAACTTTTCTTTCGAAAGGATTATTGCGTAAAGCCCGGAAAATTGCTATTACGAATGTTAATCTGCTAAAGGATATTATCTCTGAGAAATCACCTTTAATAGGAATAGAACCTTCTGCAATATTAACTTTCCGTGATGAATACCCCGATTTAGTAGGAGATAAGCTTAAGTTAACGGCAATTGAATTAGGTAAAAAAGCATTAATGATTGATGAATTTTTGAAAAAAGAAATTGATGCTGGAAATATTAAAAAAGAACAATTTACCAAGACTAAGCAGCATATTAAATTACATGGTCATTGCCAACAAAAAGCTGTAGCATCAACCGATCCTACTAAATATTTATTATCATTTCCTGAAAATTATACCGTTGAAGAAATCCCTTCAGGATGCTGTGGAATGGCAGGTTCATTCGGGTATGAAAAAGAACATTATGATGTGTCGATGAAAATTGGTGAAATGGTTTTGTTTCCTGCCGTAAGGGAAGCTGAAGAAGATGTTATAATTTCTGCTCCCGGAACAAGTTGTCGTCATCAAATTAAAGATGGCACAGGAAAACAAGCTTTACACCCGGTAGAGATTTTATATAATGCCCTAAATTAAGTTTTTAAACACATCTTATATATTTGATAAACTTGAAATTAAGTTGTAATTTTCTTATGAAAAGTATTAAAACTTAATTTATATGAGAAGAATATTTAAGAATTCAATAAAAAATAAGATTATAGGATTGGTAGTAGCAATAATAGTCTTATTTTCTGCTGTTTGTGGATTGGCAACATGGAGAACTTTAAATAATAAGTTTGAAGAAATTATTGTTAAAAACCTTACTGAAAATATAAATATCACTACACAATATGTTGAAGTGTTTAGTAAAGTATGCCATGATAAAGATGAGTTATTGAATAGCCTTAGACAAGCTAATTATAAGATGAAATTAGATGGAAAAGGTTTTACTTTCATTATGGATAATACTGGTAATCTATTAGTACATCCTGTGTATGAAGGGAAAAATTTAACCCTTGAAAATAAGGATTTTGAACAAATATTTAAAGAGAAGAATGGTATGTTAAAGTACATATCGCCAAAAACAGGGACCATGAAAATTACCCTGTTTGAATACAATGAAGCAACAGGTTGGATTATTTGTTCAACAGCTTTTAAAGAAATCATTATTGGAGATAGAATAAAAGCTGTTATGAAAAATATTTTAATAACTACTGTTATTCTGCTAATAGTAACAATAATTCTATTCACTTTTGTTATTAAAAATATACTAGATCCTATAAAAAAAATTGTTTATTGTTTAGGCAATCTTGCAAAAGGGAAGTTGAATATATCTATTGATGTAAAGAGAGAAGATGAAATTGGGAAAATATCTTCAGCATTTAACGAAACTGTTGCACAGCTTAATCAAGTAATTTCTTTGGTTTTAGAGTCTGTAAATCAATTATCTACAGAAAGTGGGCAAATAAGTTCTGTTTCAAATGATGTTGCTCAGGGAGCCAGCAAACAGGCATCATCAGCCGAAGAATTATCTGCTACAATAGAAGAATTAAATTCAAGTACTCAAGCTAGCAGCAAGAATCTTAAAGATACACAAGAAATATCCCAATCATCATTAAAACTATTAAATGAAGGCAGTGAGAATATATTTCATTCATTAGATTCAATTAAGCAGATAGGTGATAAAATAAGTATAATTAGCGAAATTGCTTTTCAAACCAATATTCTTGCATTAAATGCTGCTGTTGAAGCGGCAAGGGCAGGAAACTTTGGGAAAGGATTTGCGGTTGTTGCTGGAGAAGTTAAAAAACTTGCTGATAAAAGTAAAATTTCAGCGGATGAAATTCTTACAATTAGTTCTAATGGTGTAAAATTGTCTGAAAAAGCTAGAGAAAATACAAAGGAAATATTACCTGAAATTGAAAAAACATCACGATTAATTGATGAGTTATCAGCAGCTATGATAGAACAGACAACAGGATTATCCGAAATTGCTAATTCAGTAGATACTTTATCTGAAGTATCACAACAAAATGCAGCTTCAGCAGAAGAAATGGCTGCAAGTGCAGATAAGCTGTTAGAAAGTGCAAATATTTTAAAAGATGCGGTTTCTTTTTTCAAGAATTAATTAGAATAAATCAATTATTTTAAACTGATTGTTGTTAATTGTAAAGGTTTCCCCTTTTTTTAATCCCTGCATTGCCTTATATACAGGAACTTGTGTGGAAATTACATAGTAAGTTTCATTTTCAATTGTTACTTTACCCATTGCTACAGAAATAAACATTTTTTGTTTATCTGTAATAACAACAGCACCAAATTCAACTTGTTCACATAGTCTTTTAGGATCGACTTTATGCATAAGTTTAATATCTTCCTGGAATTTATATAGTTTTTCTACCTGAATATCCTTCTTTTTCATCATATCATCTTTAAAAGGATCAAACATATCATGATCACCTTCATAATCAGCAGCTATCTGAATAATTTCATCAATTGCATTACGTATACTCTGTGCACTGTTTTCTAAAGATTGAACACAGAATTCAACAATTTTCTTTTTTTGAACTAATTTATCCATAAAATAAAAAGAAGATTAACTCAATTATACAAAATTCCTAAATCGTATATGAAAAATCAAATATAGATTAATAAAATTTATCAACAATTAAACAACGGCAAGTATTTTTAGTCAAAAATTAAAATTATAAAATTATTCTAAGATCAATAACATTTTTAGTAAATTGGCAGATCAAATAAAAAATAAATGGCATGAAAAAAATAACAATTCTTTCGTTAACACTTCTATTAACATTAGTTTTTAATTATCAATTAGTTTCACAAGATAAAAGCGATTGGAAAGGTGGAGTTCCTGAAGGATGTACATCGATTACCGTAGGAAAATCAGCTTCAATGGATGGATCCGTAATTACATCGCATACTGATGATAGTCATAGAACTCGTTCCTGGATGGATATTCAGTCTGCTAAAGATTATAAACCAGGTGATACCGCACCAATGTATAAAAGAACTGCCGATAATTCAAAAGCGATGCCAGCTTATAAGCATGAAGTAATTGGCGAAATACCACAAGTTGATCATACCTATCAGTTTATAAATACTGCTTATCCATGTATGAACGAAAAACAGTTAGGTGTTGGAGAATCAACATTTGGAGGGAGAGAAGAATTACAATCTGATGAAGGACTTATAGATTGCCAACGTTTATGTCAATTAATGGTTGAACGTTGCACAACAGCGCGCGAAGCAATTAAAATGGCAGATGAATTAACAAAAAAATATGGTTGGAACGATTATGGAGAGTGTTTAACAATTGCTGATCCAAACGAAGTATGGCATTTTGAAATTGTAGGTCCGGGTAAAGGAAAAACAGGCGCTGTATGGGTTGCACAACGCGTTCCTGATGATCATATAGCAGTAAATGTAAACGCAAGTACAATTAAAGAAATAGATTTAAATCAGCCTGATTATTTTATGGCTTCCGAAAATATTTATACTGTTGCCAAAGCAAATGGTTGGTGGAATGAAGGTGAAACTTTCAAATTTTGTTATGCTTATGCTCCTGAAAGCAGAGATGCTATTGGTTCTCGCAGAAGAGAGTGGAGGGTTTTTGATTTACTGGCTCCATCTTTACATTTAGATCCTAATGCACAGGATTATCCTTTTTCAGTTAAACCTGATAAAAAGGTTACTTTAGATGATCTTGTAATGGTTTTTAAAGATTACTACGAAGGTACTCCTTACGATATGACACGCAATATTAAAGCTACTGATAAAGATGGTAAAACAATTATTTCGCCTTTAGCAAATCCATTTATGCCTTATGATCAGTTAGATATATCAAATGTGAGCGGTGGATGGTACAGTATTGATCATGAAACAGGTAAAATTGATTTTCTGGGTGAAAGAACCATAGCACGCTGGTATACCATGTATGCAACAATTATTCAATGTCGCAATTGGTTACCTGATGAAATTGGTGGTGTTGTTTGGTTAGCTCAGGACAATGTTGCTACATCGATTTATATTCCTGTTTACTGTAGTGTAACAGATTTACCGAGTTCTTATGAAACTCCGGGCAGACCAAATGGATTTACCCGTGAATCAGCATGGTGGGCTTTTAACCGTATGGGAACATTAACTGCTCAACGTTGGGGAGATATGCGCCATGATGTGGATGCGGTATGGAATCCTATGCAAAAAGAACTGTTCGAAAATCAGAAAAATATTGAAGACGAAGCTATGAAGCTTTACAATAAAAAGAAACCACAAAAAACAATTGAATTTTTAACTAAATATAGCAACGATTGGGGAATAAAAGTGGTTGATGAAGCATGGAAATTAGGCGATTTCCTTTGGACAAAATATGATGAGAAGTTTTAAATTTATATAGAATCAAGAATCAAGACATTAAGATTTAAGATTATACTTAGTCTCAAATCTATTATCTCAAATCTAATATCTAATGAAAAATAAACGCGGTTTTGCAAGTGATAATAACTCAGGAGTACATCCTGAAATAATGAAAGCCATAAATGATGCGAATCATGGACATACGATAGCCTATGGAGACGATCCATATACAGAAAAAGCAAAAACGAAATTTTATGAGATTTTTGGCAATGATATAGATGTCTATTTCGTATTTATTGGTACAGCAGCAAACGTTTTGGGATTGCATGCTGCTACCCGTTCTTGGAATGCAGTAATTTGTGCTGAAACTGCCCATATAAATGTTGATGAATGCGGAGCTCCAGAAAAATATAACGGTTTTAAATTATTAACAGTTGGAACCCCTGATGGAAAGCTTACTGTTGATCTGATTAAGAAGCATATGCACGGATTTGGTTTTGAACATCATTCACAGCCAAAAATAATCTCTATTACACAAGCTACTGAAATGGGAACAGTTTATACTGTTAATGAAATAAAAACATTGGCTGAATATGCTCATAAAAATAATATGTATTTGCATATGGATGGTGCCAGAATTGCAAATGCTGCAGTAAGTTTAGAATTAAATTTTAAAGAATTTACAAAAGATGCAGGTGTTGACATCTTGTCATTTGGTGGTACTAAAAATGGAATGATGTATGGCGAAGCTATTGTATTCTTTAATAAACAATTAGGTCAGGATTTTAAATATGTGCGCAAGCAAGGTATGCAACTGGCTTCTAAAATGCGGTTTATTTCGGCTCAGTTTGAGTGCTATTTAAATAATAACTTATGGTACAATAATGCAGCGCATTCTAATAAAATGGCCAAATTACTTGAATCTAAGGTGAAAGATATTCCACAAATTAAAATAACTCAAAAGGTCGAAGCGAATGGGGTTTTTGCTATTTTACCCAATAGAGAACTCATTGAAGATTTAACCAAGGAGTATTTCTTTTACGATTGGGATGAATCAAGGAATGAAGTGCGGTGGATGTGCTCCTTTGATACGCAGGAAGAAGATATTCATAAGTTTGTTGAGTTGATTAAATCTAAATTATAGAATACATAATTTTAAGATAGAAAGGCACTTACAACGAGTATGTGCTTTTTTTTTTTGTAGTAGTGTGACTAATTGACAGATGATCTACCAAAGTCTAAGTGTTTATAAATCAATATATAAAATAAAACTGTTTGAACATGTTATGAAAGAATTCTAATTGGCATATAATTTGAAATTTACTAATATAAATATGTAAATATATAATTTAATTAAAATTTTGATATCATGTTAATGACAAATCTTAAACACATTGAAAGTGCAGAAGAGCACAAAAAGTTTATTGAAGAAAATGAAAATGTTATGATATGTTGTGGTCGTATGGGCCCAATGTGTGTTCCTATGTATGCTTCAATGGAAGAATTAGAAGGTGAGTATGAAAATATAAAATTTGCAGATATGGAATTTGATAGCCCAGATGCTCACGTAATTAGAAATGCTCCTGAATGTGCAGGATTTATGGGTTTACCATTTACAGTTTATTATAAAAATGGTAAAATTGTAAAAGCTACAAGTAGCATTCAAAGTAAGGATCAGATAAAATCAATCTTAGATCAAGAGTTTTAATAATTTTATTCATAAGATAAGCCTTACACTATAATTGTAGGGTTTATCTTTTATTTCAAATATCATGGAACAAAAAGATATTTATGATATTATAATACTTGGTGGAGGGCCTGCTGGTTTAACTGCCGGTATTTATGCTGCTCGAGCAAAATCAAGTGTTTTAATTCTGGATGAAGGCATACCAGGCGGACAATTAATCCTAACTCATGAGATTGCTAATTATCCGGGTGTTGGAGAAATGAGTGGTTACCAGTTAGGATTTACCATGAAGCAACAAGCTGAGAAATTTGGATGTACGATAAAATCAAATGCAAAAACCACAAAAATTCGGCTAAACAATAAAATAAAAGAAATAACTGTTAACGAAAAAGAAACTTATAAATCAAAAGCGGTAATTTTGGCAGTGGGTGGAAAATCCAGAATGTTAAATGTTCCCGGTGAAATTGAACTAAAAGGTAAGGGAATATCATACTGTGCTACTTGCGATGGCGATTTTTTCCAGAATAAAGAAATCATTGTTGTGGGGGGAGGTAATTCTGCTCTTGAAGAAGCGGATTCCTTAACCAAATATGCATCAAATGTAACAATAGTTCATCAGTTCGATCATTTTCAGGCTTTTGAGCATGCTATACAAACTGCTAAAAATAATCCTAAAATAGATTTTGTCATGGAATCCACCATAGCAGAATTTCATGGTGAGCAAAAACTAGAGAAAGTTTCAATAAAGAATCTTAAAACAGGAGAAATTACAGAACGTAATATCGATGGTACCTTTATATTTATTGGTTATGTTCCAAATACTCAAAAAATTGAAGGTTTGGTAGAAATGAATCAATATGGTGAAATAATTACTAATAAGAAGCTACAGACAAATATTCCCGGTGTTTTTGCTGCAGGAGATTGTCTGGAGAAACCATACAGACAAGTTACAACAGCAGTCTCAGATGGAACTATTGCTGCATTAGCTGCAATGGAATATATTAATGAGAATTAGTAATAGTTTAATTCTTAAAAAAGTGCGAAGGATATTTTCTTTCGCATTTTTTTGCAGAAAAAATGCATTTAATTACCAAATAAATAGAAAATATAAACAAAACACACGCATTTATTAACAAAATTTCCTGTCGTTTATAAAAACAAATACTTTTAACACCTAATTATTAAAAAAAATATAATATGAGTGGTTTTTTTGGAAGTATTTCAAATTCAGATTGTGTTACCGATGTATTTTATGGGACTGATTATCATTCTCATTTAGGAACTAAACGGGCTGGTATGGTTTTTTACGAACCTGAAAAAGGCTTCCAACGATCTATTCACAGTTTAGAAGATGGGTATTTTCGTAACAAATTTGAAAGTAGTCTTGTAAAATTTTCAGGTAAACATGGGATAGGCGTAATTAGTGATACAGAAGCTCAACCAATTGTAGTAACATCTCATTTAGGAAAATTTGCCGTTGCAACAGTAAGCAAAATTGTTAATATTGATGAGCTTGAAGAAAGATATATGAAACAGCATCGCACATTTTCAGAAAATAGCCAGGGAGATGTAAATGCTACAGAAGTTATAGCTATGCTTATTGCTGAAGGAGACGATTTTCTTAGCGGAATACAGAATGTATATAAGTTAGTTAAGGGATCGTGTTCCATGTTAGTTTTAACCGAAGATAGTATAATAGTTGCCAGAGATAGATTAGGAAGAACACCAATTGTAATTGGCAAAAAAGAAAATGCATTTGCAGCTACTTTCGAAACTTGTGCTTTCCCAAACTTAGGTTATGATATAGAAAAATTTGTTGGTCCTGGAGAAATTGTCGAATTAAACGCTAAGGGATATAAACAATTAAAGCCGGCTGAAGAAAAAATGCAAATATGCTCATTTTTATGGGTGTATTATGGATATCCACCTTCGTTTTATGAAAATATTAATGTGGATGAAGTAAGATATAAATGTGGGGCTTCTTTAGCCAAAAGAGATGATTTTGATGCTGATTTTGCGGCTGGAATACCCGATTCAGGAGTAGGACATGCTATGGGCTATAGTAATGAAAAGAAAATACCACTAAAACGTCCTTATTCTAAATATACTCCAACCTGGCCACGAAGCTTTATGCCACAGAGCCAGGTAACCAGAGATTTAGTAGCCAGAATGAAATTGATACCAAATAAAGCACTTATTAAAAATAAAAAAGGGGTTTTTCTTGATGACTCTATTGTTCGTGGTACTCAATTAAAAGATAATGTAAAAGATTTACATGCTGCAGGTATTGATGAAGTGCATATGAGAATAGCATGCCCGCCTTTAACCTATCCATGCGAATTTTTAAATTTTAGTAGATCCAGATCCAATATGGACTTGGCCACACATAAAGCAGTACAGAAAATTGAAGGTAAAGAAAATGTGGATATGAAAGAATATTCTGACTGTAACAGCGAAAAATACAAAGCCATGGTTGAACAAATAAGAAAGGATTTAGGATTAACTACATTAAAATTTCAAAAACTAAATGATTTAATTGAAGATATTGGTCTGCCAAAAGAAAAACTTTGCACTCATTGTTGGGATGGGAGTAGTTATTTTTAAAGATTAGTAGCTAATTAGAATGGATAAGTCACTTGCGAATTATATCAATAATGAAAAAAAACAACACTAATTGTATGTGACTTATTTTATTCTTTTTTTGTTCTTCTTATATTTGCCTTGATCGTTTCTTCCAAAAAGTGAAGCAACCAAATCATAGCGTTTCTCTCGTGTAAGTTCTTTAGTGATTTCATTTTTATATTCATTTTTATACCAGAAAAAGAACTTTCGTTGAGATAATTTATCTTGCTTATTTCTAGCGACTTTTACTTTTTCAAGCGTGTAAGGGTTTATACCTGAATAATACATAACTGTTGCTAAAGTCATGGGTGTAGGAGTGAAATCCTGAACTTGTTCAAGATTAAAATCCATTATTTTTGTTTCCACAGCAAGTTCAGCCATATGAATATTTGTACATCCAGGATGAGAAGAAATAAAATATGGTATGATTTGCTGATTCAATTTATACTTTTGATTAATCTTATCAAATACTTTTTTAAACTCCTTAAACATTGAAAAGTCAGGTTTGCGCATTATTTTTAACACATCGCCTGATGTATGTTCAGGTGCCACTTTTAAACGACCTGAAACATGATTTTTAATTAATTCATCTACATACTGATAATAATCAGGATCATTTAATTTATGCATGAATAAATCGTATCTTATTCCACTTCCAACAAAGGCTTTTTTAACTTTAGGATGTTTATTTGCTAGTTTATAAATATCTGTTAAGGCTTTAGGATATGTATTTAAATTCTTACATACATTAGGATGAATACATGATGCACGTTTACAATTTTTGCACATCTCTAAATCAATTCCTTGCATTTTGTACATGTTTGCTGAAGGCCCACCTAGATCAGATATATAGCCTTTAAAATCAGGCATATTGGTAACAGAATCAATTTCGTTGTATATAGATTTTTCTGATCTGCTACTAATAAATTTTCCCTGATGAGCTGAAATTGTGCAAAATGAACAAGCTCCAAAACAACCCCGGTGCAATGTGATTGAATGTCGTATCATTTCATAGGCTGGAATCGGCTCTTTTTTAGCGTATTTTGGGTGTGGCAATCGTGTAAAAGGTAAATTGTATATTTCATCCATTTCCTTTTCCGATAATATTTCAAAAGGTGGATTTATTATAATATACTTATCATTAATTTGTTGAATTAACCTTTTATTGCTTTGATAAGTATTTGATTCTTGCTCAATTATTTTGAAGTTTTTAGCATACTTAACTTTATCTATGATACATTCATGATGACTATATAGTTCAAAATCTTCCCAGTTTAGAGCTCTATTTTCTATATTTTTTGAAATATATGCTGTCTGATTTATATTTTTAATGCTTTCAAATGGGACTCCTTTAAGAAGTAATTCAATTAATTGCTTTAAAGGTTTTTCCCCCATTCCGTAAATTAATAAGTCGGCCTTGCTTTCCTCTAAAATCCCTGGTTTCAATTTATCCGACCAATAATCGTAATGAGTTAACCTTCGTAAAGAAGCTTCAACACCACCAATTAAAACAGGGCTATCAGGAAAAAGTTTCTTTAATATGTTGGAATAAACAATTGTTGCGTAATCTGGCCTGAATCCTGCTTTTCCACCGGGTGTATAGGCATCATTTGATCGTAATCGTTTATTAGCTGTATAATGATTAACCATTGAGTCCATACAACCTGAAGTAACTGCGAAGAATAAGCGTGGTTTACCAAGCTTCTTAAAATCACGTAAATCATCCTGCCAGTTGGGTTGTGGAATGATGGCAACTGTTAGACCTAAAGATTCTAATACTCTTCCAATTACTGCCGGTCCAAAAGAAGGATGATCCACATAAGCATCACCACTAAAAAGAATTACATCAAGCTCATCCCAACCGCGTGATGCAACTTCTTTTTTAGTTGTCGGTAACCAATTATCCGGATTATATATGTTTTTATTTTTTATCATTTTTTACGTAAACAAAGGTATGATAAAAAGCTTGAATACTAATTATTTTAAGTTTCAATGTTACTTGAGAATTGTATAATAAAGCATTTAGCTTAATTATATTCGTAAATTACTTTTTGGGGATAAGAATAGAGCTATCACCATAACTTAAAAAGCGAAAATCATTATTTAAAGCAAAATCATAAACCTTTTTCCAGTCATCACCAATAAAAGCTGCAATTAATAAAAGTAAAGTGCTCTTAGGTTGGTGAAAATTTGTAATTAATCGATCTACAAGTTTAAATTTATATCCGGGAAATATCATTATCTGTGTTGATGCATGTAAATGATTTATTTTCTTTTCGTCAAGGTAATTAATTAATGCTTTTAATGATTCAGATTTACTTATAGTTTCATTTAACTCATAAGCTTCCCATTGTGAAATATGAGCATCTAAAAAACCATGAGTTAATAATTTTACTCCCAGCCAGTACAAACTTTCAATGGTTCTTACCGATGTTGTTCCAACGGTTGTTATATGATTAGAATTTAATAAATTGATTAAGGTTTGTTTCTCAACAACAAAATGCTCGGTATGCATTTCATGATCATCAATTGTTTCTGATTTTACAGGTCTAAATGTACCAGCACCAACATGTAAGGTTACTTCTTCAACTTTGATGTTTTTAACCTTTAGTTTGTCAAGAACCTGTTCTGTAAAATGCAATCCTGCCGTTGGTGCGGCAACAGAACCTTTTTGCTTTGAATATATGGTTTGATAACGATCTTTATCAATACTTTCAGAATCTCTATTTAAATAAGGTGGGATAGGTGTATTCCCAATATTCTCAAGAATCTCACTAAAAGTAACTTCTTTGTTATTCCAGGTAAATTCAATAATCTGAGAATTTCCTTCGGGCTTTAATATATTCGCTTTTAATTCAATCTCTGATCCTTCAATAATAACTTTATGAATCAAAGCACCTGATTTCCATTTTTTTAAATTTCCAACAATACATTTCCAGGTAATTTTTTCGGTTTGCTCGAACGCCAGCACATAATCTGATGGTTCAACTGGTTCCAGACAAAAGATTTCTATTCCAGCACCTGTTTCTTTATAAAACTTTAACCTGGCCTGAATTACTTTGGTATTATTAAAAACAAGTGTTGTATCACAATCAATATATTCATTAATATTGGTAAATTGATTTTTGCTTAATTCTCCTTTATTGTATACTAATAACTGTGACTGATCTCTTTCTGATAAAGGATATTTGGCAATTCTATTTTCAGGAAGATTGTAAGTATATTCTTCAATTCTGATATTTTTCGGATTTATCCTC
>CAZPMA010000061.1:0-17910 GCA_964587535.1 uncultured Bacteroidales bacterium | reverse complement strand
GTAAAATTGTTTTCATATGTTTATTATTGTGTTAATAATTAGCTAAATAGTGTGTTTCGAGTATATAGGATCACTTCTCAAGAAGCAATTTTGGCTCAAAGATAGAGTTTTATATGTGGTTAAAAATGAATAAATTAAAATGCATGGCCCTGAGTTTGTGAATGGTGTCAATAATAAAATGAATGGTACTTATGGGTTTTTAAACGGTATAATATGTATTTAATTTAAAATGGTTTTAGCAAAGCATATATTCGTAATTTTACAGTGCTGATATTATTTTAGATTCTGGAAACAAATAAAAAAAACCGACAAAATTTTGTCGGTTTCTATTTTATAGAAGTTTAATTATTTTTTGATTATTCTACTTGTAAAAACTTCTTTGTTATTGTAAATACTAATTAAATATATTCCAGATTTTAATCCTGTCATGTTAATAAAATCTGATTCTGAAACATCTGTTTTTTCTATTAAAATACGTCCTGTAATGTCAAGTATAATAATTTTTGTGATATCCCCTTTGTTTTTAATAGTTAATTTATCATATACCGGGTTTGGATAAATTGAAAAATTTTCTTCAGCAATAAAATCTTCTACGGATGTAATTGCGCTGCATTCCGTTTCGTTATTTACAAAATTAGATGTTGCATCTTTTGTCCAATCAGAAAGATAAGCAGCATCCTTATCATCCACATAAATACAAGTTAAACTAGTATTTCCAGAAGCGTCAAAAGATGTTACATTGGCATTATTTCCATTTCTAACATCTAAACTTGTTAGTAGATTATTGTCACATTTAAGATTCATAAGAGAAGAGTTAGCAGAAATATCCAAGCTTGTAATCTGATTTAGATTACAACGTAACCAACTTAAATTGCTATTTGCAGAAACATCTATATTGGTAAGTAGATTACTATTACATAAAAGTGTAGTTAATTCTGTATTATTTGATACATCCAAACTGGTAAGTTTATTTCCGGCACAATCTAAGTATCTTATATTTGTGCATGCGGATATATCCAGATTAGCAATTTGATTAGAAAAGGCACGTAATAAGGTTAATGAATGAGGTACTTTTAAACTGGTCATTCCATTTTTTTCACAATAAAGATATTCTAATGCTGTATTTGCAGATACATCTAAGCTTGAAATCTGGTTCATGTGACACTCTAAATTTGTTAATCCAACAAAATCTTCAATTCCTGTTAGGTTGCTAATTTCTTTATTTTCAAGCTTTAAAGACGTAACTCCAGTGATATTTGCAGTAGGAACATAATCGTCTAATTCACCAGAATCATAACCTAAATCAATTAATGCTTGTTCGAAATTATCGTCAGGCACATAGGTTAAAGAACTACATTCTGATTCGTTATTAACAAAATCTGCTGTAGCATCTTTTGTCCAACCGGAAAGATAATCACCTGTTTTATCATCAACATAAATACAAGTTAAATTATTATTCCCAGAAGCATCAAAGGTTGTTACTTTTAAATTATTCCCATTTCTTACATCCAAATTTGAAAGTTGGTTATTATTACATTTTAAGAAAGTTAAAGCTATATTTTCAGAAACATCCAAGCTTGAAAGTTGATTAGAACTACAATTCAATCCCTTTAAATCCGCATTTGCTGAAACATTCAAGCTTGAAAGTTGATTAGAATTACAAGCTAATGATGTTAACGCTGTATTTGTTGATAAATCTAAGCTTGAAAGTTGATTACTATAGCAATACACTCGATCTAAAGCTGTATTAGCTGTAATATCTAGGCTTGTAAGTTGATTGTCATAGCAATACAATCTATCCAAACCCGTAATTGATGAAATATCCAAATTAGAAAGTTGATTATTATTACAATACAGTCTTGTTAAAATAGAATTTGTTGGAAGATTTAAACTTGCTATTTGATTATAGTCGCAATATAGTTCAGTTAAAGCATTATTAGCTGAGACATCCAAACTTGTAAGTAGATTACTACCACAAGACAATATAGTTAAAGCCGTATTTGCTGATACATCCAGACTTGTTAATTGATTGTCATAGCAAACCAATGCATTTAAAGCCGTATTTGCTGATACATCCAGACTTGTTAATGAATTATCATTGCACATCAAATAAGTTAAAGCCGTATTTGCAGATATGTCCAAACTTAAAAGTAGATTAAAATGACAATACAATTCAATTAAAGCGATATTTGCAGATACATCTATATTTGTTAAGTTATTACCCCAACAATTTAAATATTTTAAGGCAACAAAATCTTCAATACCCGTTAAGTCGCTAATGTTTTTAGAACTAACATCTAAATTGGTAATTCCATTAATATTTGCAGTAGGAACATAATCGTCTAATTCACCGGAATCATATCCCAAATCTATAAGTGCTTGTTCAAAATTATCGTCGGGAACATAGGTCATTGTTAAATCAAAACATTCAGTCTCGTTATTTACAAAATTAGATGTTGCATCCTTTGTCCAACCAGAAAGGTAAGTTGCATCTTTATCATCCACATAAATACAAGTTAAATCAGTATTGCCCGAAGCATTAAAATAAGTGAAATTTAAATTGTTTCCGTTTCTTACATCCAAACTTATTAGCTGATTAGAATTAAATTCTAAATAAGTCAAAGCAGTATTTGCCGATACATCTAAACTTGATAGTTGATTTGTTGAGCAGCCCAAAGTAGTTAAAGCAGTATTTGCCGATACATCCAGATTTGTTAATTGATTGTTTTTACAGATCAGTTTCTTTAAGGCAGTATTTGCCGATACATCTAAACTGGTTATTTGATTATCATAACAAAGAAGATCTCTTAAAGCAGTATTTGCAGATACATCTATACTTGATAATTGATTTTTATCACAAGATAATTGTGCTAAAACTGTATTTGCAGATACATCAAGACTAGATAACTGATTATTTGAGCACGTAATGTCAAGTAAAGCCGTATTTGCAGATACATCTAAGTTTGTTAGTTTATTATTATGACATACTAGAGAATATAATGCAGCATTTGCTGATAAATCTAGATTTTCTAGTTGATTATATTGACAAAAAAGTGTCGTTAGTAATGGATTTGCTGATATATCTAGATTTTCTAGTTGATTATCATTGCAATATAATCTTTTTAATTCGTTATTATTTGATACATCCAAACTTGTTAGATTATTATAACGACAATTCAATTCAGTTAAAGCAGAAAAATCTTCAATACCTGTTAGATTATTAATTTCCCAATTTTCAACATTCAAAGATGTGATTTCACTTATATTAGCTGTTGGCACATAATCGTCTAATTCACCGGAATCATAACCTAAATAAATTAATACCCATTCAAAATTATCGTCAGGCACGTAAGTGTTTTGAGCTAATAGTGTAGTTGTACATATTAGTAATAAACCCAGTATAATGGTCTTACTTAAATTTTGTAAAATTGTTTTCATTTTTTTATTAGAATAGTTTTTAATTAATTGTTATGTTTTTGAATATTTATTTTCCAGTTTTAAAACATCGTACATAATATCCATAAGTACGATATATACCTGGTGTATAGGTTTCAATCGTTGTTGCATCACTTCTTATTCTAATTAGATAAGTGTCTGAAGACCACCAACATGCATGATGTCCTTTCCATCCAAATCCCCCTTCATAATGTCTACTGCCATAAGGCATAGCTGAAAATCCGGTTTTATTAATAAGATTAACATTGCTGGTATCATTTCCTGTTGATCCAATAATACTTGACCAATTCCATTCAGGCATTGATAATACTTTTGTGCTTAATCCAGGATATGTTTCTTCAGTATAATTTCTTAAATTGTTATATTCATAGTATGTTCCTATTTGCCATCCTTCAGGGCATAAATCTCTCGATTCGTTTAGATCGTAATTATATACACTATAAGCATTATATAAAGCGCCATATTGTTTTTTTGTTTCATCGTTTTCATACCAACAGTATGCCGGGTCAACAGTTGTATTCCACTCTGTATTTTCTGTAACTAATGAGATTTCTGTCCCATCTGTAAATTTAGTTACTCTTAAGTTTTCGGCCATCCATTCTTTGCCATTTATAATTACAGTTTTATAAACATTTCCATCAATGTCAGTTACAGTGCCGCAAGCATGTGCATGGATTATAAAAGGCGAGCCTTTTAAATGTGTAACACCATCTTCTTTAAAAGCAGAAATAGTAAGAGTTTGTAAACCCATTTCTGAACCTAATGTCCAGGACTGTGTTACAAAAGCATCATTTGTTTCTAAATAGTCATGAGGAACACTACCCTGTTGAGGAGTATAATAAACTTTTGTTGATTTGCTTGTTAATGCTACACCATTTTGATCCAAAATATGTACCATGATAGGATTTACTAGAGCTTGATTTGGGAAACCTATTTGTCCCTGTTGTCCTTCCCAAACATGTAGTTCTGTTGCAACCAAAGCTTCTGTGCAAATACAATTTATAGTTAATGGAGAACCCGTTAATGCTGTTGTTTCATCTTCT
This sequence comes from uncultured Bacteroidales bacterium, assembly GCA_964587535.1. Taxonomy (GTDB): domain Bacteria; phylum Bacteroidota; class Bacteroidia; order Bacteroidales; family UBA12077; genus UBA12077. The sequence goes on along the minus strand of CAZPMA010000061.1, from coordinate 13,411 downwards.
TTAAAAGCTGTTACTGTTAAAGTTTGTGTTCCAATAGTTGCTCCTGTTGTCCATGTGACTGTTGCTAAACCATATGAGTCTGTTATAACACTTTCAGATGATACTGATCCTTCTGTAACAGAAAAATTTACCGTTGATCCTGTAAATGGAATTCCATATTGATCCTTTACCCTAACTTTTATTGGGTTTGAAAGTTGGTAACCTGCATATCCATTTTGGTTTCCACCTGTATAAAGTTCTACACTTGTAGCTTCTGGTAAAGAAGTTGCTGTTGCTGTTATTGAAAAAGGAGTACCTTCAATTAAATTTCCTTCAGAATCTTCAATAGTAACATCTATTGTTTGAGTTCCTTCTGTTGCTCCAAGAGTCCAATTTACTGATACTTTCCCATCTTTACCTGAAAGACTTTCTAAAAAAGATAATGATCCTTCAGTAATTTCAAAAGTAACATTTGCACCTTTAAAAGAATCACCATTCTGATCTTTGACAATAATTACAATCGGCTCAGGAAGTTCAGTACCTAAAATTGCCGACTGGTAATTCCCACTAACAATTTCAAAACTTTTAGCATAAGGATTTACTTGTTCTTTATCTTCTTCGCATGAAATAATTGTAAAAAAACTAATAATTAATACAAGTCTTAATATGCCTAAGCCAATTTTTCTTTTCATAAAAAATAAGATTAATAAAGTTAATAACTATTTAGAGTGTAACTCTTACGGAATACAAAAATAACCTTTTATAAATTTTAACAAAGAAATTATATTAGTATTTGAACAAGAAAATCAAATTTGTATAATTATGATATTGATAATCAAATTAAACAAATGATAAATTGTTTAATTATAGATAATCCTGGTTGTTTTTATTTAGAATAATTTAATTTTGCAGATACATTTATTGAATTTTTAAGGAAGGGTGTTATGGATTCAGGCAAAAAAAATATACGCAGACTGCCTCGTTGGATGAAAATGCAAATGCCTAAAGGTGAGTCATATTCTAAAGTAAAAAATACTGTTCAAAAATATAATTTACATACAATTTGTACCAGTGGTAATTGCCCGAATATTGGCGATTGCTGGAATCGCGGTACAGCTACTTTTATGATTTTAGGTGAGATTTGTACACGATCATGTAAGTTTTGTGGTGTAAAAACCGGCAAACCACTTCCTGTGGATTGGGATGAGCCAAATCGTATTGCTGAATCGGTTAAGTTAATGAATGTAAAGCACTGTGTAATTACATCGGTCGATCGTGATGATCTGGAAGATGGTGGTGCTGCTTTTTGGGCAGAAACGGTTAAAAAGATTAAAGAAGTAAATCCTGAAACAACCATTGAAACTTTAATTCCGGATTTTGATGCTGTTGAGAAAGATATTCAAAAAGTAATAGAATCAAAGCCTGAAGTAATTTCTCATAATCTGGAAACGGTTGAAAGGTTAACTCCACAAATCAGGTCAAGAGCCCAATACCGCAGAAGCTTGCAGGTTTTAAAACAAATTGCTGATGCAGGCCTTGTTGCTAAATCGGGTATTATGCTTGGTTTAGGCGAAAAAGAAGAAGAGATTCTTCAAACAATGGATGATCTGTTAGCAGTTGGATGTAAAGTAATGACCATAGGTCAGTATTTAGCGCCTTCGAAAGATCACATACAAGTTGTAGAGTATATAACTCCTGAAAAATTTGAAGAGTACAAAATAATTGGCCTACAAAAAGGTTTTGAATTTGTAGAAAGCAGCCCGTTGGTAAGATCATCTTACAGGGCAGAAAATCATGTTTGTTCACATTAGAAAGTTTTAATGATGAAAAAAGTAAAGTTTGAAGATTTAGGAATCATTGAGTATAAAAATGCCTGGGATTACCAGGAAAAATTATTTGCAGAGTACCTTCAGATAAAAGCAAAGAATAGAGATTTGCCTGAAAATGAACAGGTCGAGATTGAAGGAAATATGCTTTTTTGTGAGCACCCTCATGTTTATACTTTAGGGAAAAGTGGTGAGCAAAACAATTTATTAATTAGTGATGAGTTTTTAAAGAAAATAAATGCAACGTATTTCAAAACAAATCGCGGAGGGGATATTACTTATCATGGTCCGGGTCAGATAGTTGGCTATCCGATTATCGATCTTGAGCGATTTAACTTGCAGGTGAAACAATATATTGCTAATTTAGAAGAGTCAATTATTTTGACATTAAAAGAGTTTGGAATTGAATCGGAAAGGTTGGATGGAGCAACAGGAGTGTGGTTAGAAACAAACTCAAACAGAGCAAGAAAAATTTGTGCAATTGGTGTTAAAGCAAGTAGATTCATAACCATGCATGGTTTTGCATTTAACGTTAACACCAATCTCGAATACTTTAATCATATCAACCCTTGTGGTTTTGTCGACAAGGGGGTAACATCGATGGAGAAGGAACTGGGGGAAAAGATAGACTATGAAAAGGTAAAAGATGTTTTAAAAGGAAAATTTGAAGAAGTATTCGGGATGAATTTAACCTGATTAATTCATTTTGTAAAATGAATTAATCTTTTAACGAAGAAATAATAAATAGATTAATTTCTAGTGCATTTATTATTTCTTGTTAAGGTTACCCTGTACTATTTATAAATATTGATAATTTAATATTTATAAATACGTCAGGATAAAATAGAAAAAAATATGGAAACTATATATGGAAAAAAGATGGGTGCTAAAGAAGCAAGGAGGAAAAGAAGACAATGAAAAACTGGCAAACGAATTAAATATTGAAACTGTACTGGCTAATCTCTTAGTTCAAAGAGGGATTAAAACGTTTGATCAGGCAAAAGCATTTTTCCGTCCAACGCTCGATGATTTGTACGATCCATTCTTGATGAAAGATATGAATCTTGCAGTTGAGCGCATCGAGAAAGCAATTCAAGGGAATGAACGTATTCTGATTTATGGCGATTATGATGTGGATGGAACAACATCTGTTGCTTTGGTTTATTCCTTTTTAAAAGAATTTTACGATAATGTAGTTTACTATGTCCCCGATAGATATAGTGAAGGTTATGGTATATCATTACAAGGTGTTCAGCATGCTCAGGATAACGAAGTATCTTTGGTTATTGCCCTGGATTGTGGTATAAAAGCAAACGAGAAAATTGATTACGCTAAAAGAAATGGCATTGATTTTATTATCTGTGATCACCACTTTCCCGGTGACGAACTGCCAAATGCTGTAGCTGTACTTGATCCTAAAAGGCAAGATTGTGATTATCCCTTTTCTGATTTGTCAGGTTGTGGTGTGGGTTTTAAATTAATTCAAGCCTATGCAAAAACCAATGACATTCCTTTTGAGAAACTAATTCCTTATTTGGATCTGGTAGTTGTAAGTATTGCATCAGACATTGTTCCGATAATTGATGAAAACAGAGTATTGGCTCATTTCGGATTGATAGAGTTAAACAAAAATCCACGACAGGGTTTAAAGTCAATTATTAATTTATCAGGGCTAAATAATAAAAATATTGCTGTGGACGATATTGTGTTTAAGATTGGACCAAGGATTAATGCTGCAGGAAGAATGGAATCAGCCGATAAAGCTGTTGAATTACTTTTATCAAATAATGCCCGACAGGCAAAAGTAGCTGCAAATAGTGTGAACTATTTTAACGATGCTCGAAAAAATATTGATAGAACAATAACACAGGATGCTCTTCGAATGTTAGCTCTGGAACAAGAGCTAGGGGAAAAGAAAACAACAGTTTTGTACAATTCAAAATGGCATAAAGGGGTGGTTGGTATTGTTGCATCTCGATTAATAGAAACATATTACCGACCTACGGTTATATTAACTGCATCAAATGGGCTGGCGACCGGTTCGGCGCGCTCTGTTGTTGGGTTCGATATTTATCAGGCCATTGAACATTGTAGTGATTTACTTGAGAACTTTGGCGGTCATATGTATGCTGCAGGTTTAACTTTACAGATTGATAAAATCCCTGAATTTATAAAACGATTCGAAGATTATGTAGGGGAACATATTGAAGATAATCAATTAATTCCACAGGTTGAAATAGATGCTGAGTTGGAGTTAAGTAGAATTGATAAGAAATTCTATAGGATTCTAAAACAGTTTCAACCTTTTGGCCCTGAAAATATGGCTCCGGTATTTGTAACAAAAAATGTTGCTGATAATGGCGAAGGAAGAATAGTTGGTGCAAATAAAGAACATCTGAAACTTTCATTGGTACAAGAAACAGACCCATTCAGAAATTTCCCTGCCATTGCATTTCAACAGGCAAATCTTTATGATTACATACACTCCGGAGATTTCTTTGACATTTGCTATTCTGTAGAAGAGAACAGCTTTAGGGGAATATCGAATCTACAGTTGAACATAAAAGATATTAAAGTAAATAGTATAGTTGAGTTTGAAAAATAATAACTACACTTAAAATACGATAACCTGATAGGAATCATTCTTGTCAGGTTTTTTTATAATCTGAATCTTAACTGAATGCGTATTTCAGACTTTGTGTTTCCATTTATTTGATTTAAGCCGGAAGAAATAATATCCAGGTGTGAATAATAGGTTTGCGAATACTTAATCCATAAATCCATAAATTCTTTAAATGAATATTTAATGTTAAAATAAAACCGACTACCTTTTAAGTAAAAAGCAGGAATAGAGAAAGCATATAACACATCGCTCTCATAAGTGTAAATCCTGGAATTGTACGAATCAGTATTGAAAATTGAATATCTTAAGTTAAAAGATAATGGTAGCCTTTCAAAGTCGTAAAATAAATCCTGATAAATCAAATAGCCATAATCGGAACCAACGTAATTCTGATGCTTTACTGTTTCAATTCTGTTTTTTAATGATAATTGTTCGTTAATGCTATAATTAATATGATACCGGAATTTTAAATTATTTTGTGTCGATTGCTGATCAATACCTGCCTCAGTATTTTTATTTATGAGTTTTTTCTCATTTCTTATTCTAATATACATACTTATATTTCCCGAAGGAGTATAATCTGTTTGCACAAACCATTCATCGCCATATGAAGGAGCATCGACACCGGTTTTAAGCCACGGAAATATATATGAATCATAGAAAGCTGATATTTTCCATTTTTTTATAGGGTGAATTTCAATACCCAGATACAAGCCCGATTCATTATTAACACCAGAGGATTCGACAAAAGCATTGGCATAATTTGCCTGGTATTCTTTTCCGTAATAACGGTGTATCGCTGACAATGACACTTGCGGTACTAAACCTACTAACATCCCATTGAGAAAAGCCTTACCGCCATTTACACTTAATGCTTCTTCACCAAAAAAGCTAAAATTATCTAAACTGAATTGATAATCGAAACTAAAGTTAGAATTACTATTTCCCTGGAATTTAAATTGATTTTCAGGAGTAATATCTTTTTTCAGATCGGCACTATAATGATAATTAACAGCAGTAAAACCAATCTTAAAATGCGAATGGTTCAATGAAATATTGCCACCTGTTATTTGCTCATTAATTGCATCTTTATCAATTAACTCTGATGGAATTGTGTGATAGCCGGTGTTTTGAAATGATGAAACGCTGGAAATTTCATTGTCAATGCTATCCGTAATATTAGCATCTATCTTTTTAGTTGAATAAAATATAGAAACATTAAAATTCTTTAGAGAAATAGTTGTACCAGCCCCACGCATAAATATGTTTTCGTTGGTTGAAGCGTATTTTTTTAAGCCTTGTGTTTTTTTTCTGATATTCATTACAAAAGGAGTTTTACCTAAACTCATATCCGACCACAGAACTAGGCCTTGACCAAATTTAGCTTCAAAATCACCTAAAGTTACGGTTTTAAAGATTCCAAAGTTATTTAATTGAAGATGAGCAGAATAGAAATCAAATCCATTTTTATTACTTCCGGCAAAGAATTCTTCACCCGGATCTTTCTCGGCAGTAATTCCCCAGTAAATTTTATCTTTGTAATTGTATTTGTATTTGGTGTATAATTTATACTGATTGCCAAGATATCTTGAATTCGGATTTTCTCGTAATTCAGATTCAGAAATAGAGCTATAACCTAATTGTTCTTCAAGGATTTTCTGTGTACGAATAAATAACTGGTGATTGCCATATTTAAGGGCATTTTTTACTTTGAAACTTTCCTCAGGCGGAATATCACTTATAGTAACAAAAGGCAATAATCTGTTAATATCATCCATCGAAAAACCGAAAACCATTTGTATTTCATAGATTGAGAGCATTTCTCCATTTTGTTTCATATAATCTAAAAGACTTTTTATTTGAAAATCGTTTAGAAACTGTAGTTTTTCAAGATCAGCTTTTTTAGCTGTATTTAAATTGATTGGGTTAGTTAAAAAGTAATTAAGATCTTCATAAAGACTGGTATAATCTAGTTCTGCATCTGTGCTGCTGGCAATATCTTCAATTAAATCTTCAAGGGAAAAATCTTGCTGAGCATAGGATTTAGTAATAAATACTCCACATACAATTATAATTATTGATAAATAGAAGGTCCTAAAAATCATAGCTTAATGTAAATGAAGGAGTAAAACCTAATATTTGATGTTTCTGGAAGCCAACATGTGTAATAGTTTTCTTTAAGTGAAAACCAACTCCGAACGAATAAATTCCTGGATTGGTTGAAACACCTGCTTGTATTGATACTGCATTAATTAACTGGTAATTTATTCCTGTTTTAAAAATGGTTTTATTTACTAAGTCACTCTCTGTTTCTATAGCAAGCAGGAGTTTTTCTGAAAACAAATAGCTTGTGCCAAGTTTTAAAATTGTTGGTATGTTTTCATCTTTCATTTTATTGTGAGACGGATTATAAACATGTGCAGCAATTAAAAGGTTTTCAATGGGCTCGGAAAGTATTCCTATTTCAAAATTTACTGAACTGGCATTGCCATAGTCGCCTGCTATATGAGTGTGCAAATAATTCAACTGAAGTCCTACTGAAAAGTACTTTGAAAAATTTCTCCCAAAAGCTAAACCAAATTGCGATTCGTTATATTGAGAAAAACCATAGTATGAATAGGATGTTCCTATAGTTCCTGTTTTTGTGGGTAAAGCAAAAGCGACACCTTGTAAATTCTGTTCTGTAACGTATCCGGCCTGATGATATGCCCCAATTTTCATTGTTTCAAGATAGCCTAAACCAGCTTGATTGGTGTATATCGACCATAAGCCAGAGTTAGTTACTGAAGTGTTTGCCATTGCTGCAGACTCGCCCGCATTATAGCGGGTATCTTGAATAGCAAAAAGATTCGTCACAATTAGCAATAAGATTAAAGCTAAAAATATCTTTTTAGAATTAATAAGAATCATTAGAGTTTTAATGTAATTAATACATTATCTAGCACCAAATATCATGAAATTAGCACTTAAGTAAACACCTACTTGCTTATGAATTATTTCTATCCTTTTTATATCTGTATTCCACCACTTATGTGCATATTTTGTATACTCTCCAAAGCAACCTAGTTCAATTGTTATCCATGTATTAATATCATAACAAACACCTCCATTTAATACTATACCTAAACTTGATTCTGGGAACAATGATTCTTCACCATCTTTATAAGCCTTAATCTGATTTAAACTGATCCCTGCGCCTAAATATGGTTTAATTCTCAGATAAGGATATATATAAGTTAAAAGAATTTGATGTTTTAACTCTTCAATTTTCAATTCGTGTTTTGTTTTGTCTGGATTATCATAGTCAACAGGAAGAAATCCAACATTAAAGGTGTTTGTAAATGTGCTTGTTTGCTTGTTTATAGAGTATTCAAATTTAAAATTTTTTGATGGTGTTAAAAGGAAGATTCCAAGTCCATAGACATAACTTTCTTTAGATGTATAAACACCTGAGTAGTTTCTTCGATGAATAGTATAATGAAAAGCATCTATATATTCAGTATAAGTATTAGTTTCATTTATTGATAATTCTGAAAACAGGTATTTGAACGAGGGGTTTAAACCAACATATAAGCTCCTTCCTTTACCTTTAAAGATTTCACAATGTTGATCAGGGCAGGTAACATGATGATAATCTAACGTAATATCTACTAAGGAACTGGTTGAGAAATTTGTTTTGTCAATATCATTATATATTTCAGTGGCATCATTAAACATGTGCTTTAAAGTTCCAATGTATTTATAATCATATTTTTTTTGTAATACACCATTTATATATATATCTTTTTCATTGTTAACTAATTCCAGTATTTCTCCATTTTTTTCAATATAATAAACATCCTTCGATTTTTTATTACTGGGATAATAATATAATTCAGCAGCTCCTTTAAACAGGGCTCTTAAAAATACTTTGGCCTTTACACTGTCTATAAATATTTCTTTTGATACAAATAAACTACCATCATTATATTTATACTCAATTATTTCAAATGGTAGGTACATTTTTTTTTCTTCTTCGCCTTGAAATCTGACAATACAATTTTTACTAGCACTCACTTCGTTTTGAACTAAAAGTTCTCCTTTAAGTGTATCTCCACTGTTTGTTAAAATATAGCCTTGTGTATATTTCTGTGAAAAACTAAAAAAAGAAAATAGCATAAATAGGAGTGTAATTGTTAAATTTTTCATCTTTAAAATAGGATTTTGGGTTAATAAATTTTTAAGAAGTGTAAATATAAAAAAAAGCATAATTCAAAAATTATGCTTTTTAACAGGTTTTAAAAAAACATCAATTTGTTTTAAACTTATATTTTACATCTGCTAAATCTTTATTTGCTTTCACAATTTTCGATTTTAGGTTTTCTTTATAATCAATTAGTGTTTGTTTTAGGTTTTCATCACCGGCAGCAAGTATTTGTGCTGCTAAAATCCCTGCATTCTGTGCTCCGTTAATGCCAACCGTAGCAACAGGAATTCCCGGAGGCATTTGAACGATTGCTAAAAGAGAATCCATGCCATCTAATGATGCATTGATTGGCACACCAATAACAGGTAAGCTTGTCATTGCCGCAATAACACCTGGCAAATGAGCAGCCATTCCTGCTCCTGCAATAATAACTTCTATTCCATTATCTTTAGCTCCTTTTGCAAACTTTTCAACTTCTTCAGGAGTTCTGTGAGCCGATAGAGCGTTCATTTCAAAAGGAATTTGAAATTCGTCAAGTATTTTTGCTGCTTTTTCCATTACCGGCAAGTCTGATGTACTGCCCATGATAATACTAACTTTTGCTTTCATCTTGAATTTTACTTTTTTATTTGATTATGAACTATATTTCAATCATTAATTTGTATTTTCGCACAATATTTTTTAAATATGTTTTTCTTTTTACAAAGGTAATATTTTATAAATATTATAAATCGGAAAACACGAAAGTAAACAGATTGTTTATTTATAAAAACAAAGATTGTTATGGAGAAGGAAGTAAAATTACACGATAAGGAATTTAGAGTGTCAATCCCCAGTGAAAGAATACAGGAAGCAATTGAAAAAATGGCTGTGAAAATTAATAATGATTATAAAGGGAAAGATACCCCTCCATTATTTATCAGTATTTTAAATGGCTCATTTATGTTTACTGCCGATTTATTTAAACATATTGATTTTACTTGCGAAGTAACCTTCTTAAAATTAACTTCTTACAGAGGAACGGCATCTACAGGTGCTGTGCGCCAGTTAATTGGCGTAAACGAATCAATTGAAGGACGCGATGTTATTGTTCTTGAAGATATAGTTGACACCGGAATTACACTTGAACAAATATTGGGTCAGTTAAAAAGCTTTGAACCGGCAAGTGTTAGAGTTGCTACCTTACTTTTCAAACCAGCAGCTTACCAGAAAGATTTACATATTGATTACATTGGAATGGAAATTCCAAATGATTTCATTGTTGGTTATGGTTTGGATTATGATGGTTTAGGAAGAAACCTTGCCGATATTTATACACTAATTAGCTAATTTTTTTCGATTAAACATGTTGAATCTGGTTTTGTTTGGCCCTCCGGGAGCAGGAAAAGGTACGCAATCTGAAAAAATAAGTGATAAATATAATTTAGTTCATATCTCAACCGGAGAAGTTTTACGTAAAGCTATTGAAGAAAAAACATCTTTAGGTGTTCTGGCAGCAAGTTATATTGATGATGGGAATTATGTGCCAGATAATATAGCAATTGGAATCATAAAAGAAGAATTGCAAAAGCATAAAGACTCCAATGGCTTTATTTTTGATGGGTTTCCTCGAACAAGATACCAGGCGGAACAATTCTCTGAAATTTTATCGGAATTTGGGGGTGATATAAATCTAATGATAGCACTAGATGTTGCAGAAGAAGAGTTGATTAAACGATTAATCAATAGAGCGAATGACTCCGGAAGGCCTGATGATAGAGCTGAAGATATTATTAAGAAAAGGATAGAGATATATAATAAAAAGACTGCTGTCGTGGCAGATTATTACAAATCAATAGGAAAATACAAATCAATTGATGGAAATGATAAAATAGATGTTATCTTTGAAAATATTTGTAAATCAATTGAAAAGAAAATATAATCATTAAAAATGGCTGGATCGAATTTTGTTGATTACGTTAAGATTTTTTTCAGATCAGGTAAAGGGGGAGCAGGATCACCACATTTACGTAGAGAAAAATTTGTTGCAAAAGGTGGACCCGATGGGGGTGATGGCGGTCGTGGAGGCCATATTATTTTAAAAGGTAACGCCCAGCTATGGACATTGTTGCACTTAAGATATAAGAAACACATCTTTGCAACTAGTGGCGAAGCAGGTGGACGACAAGAAAGTACAGGAGCAAACGGACAGGATATTATTGTTGAAGTTCCTCTAGGAACTGTTGCAAAAGATGCTGAAACAAACGAGTTTCTGTTTGAACTTACTGAAGATGGGCAAGAACAGATATTAATTGCTGGCGGTCAGGGTGGTTTAGGAAACTGTCATTTTAAATCGCCTACAAATCAAACTCCTCGGTATGCTCAACCAGGAGAAGAAGGAAAAGAAGGTTGGTTTATACTTGAGTTGAAAATACTAGCGGATGTTGGATTAGTTGGATTTCCTAATGCCGGAAAATCAACATTGCTTTCTGTAGTTTCAGCAGCAAAACCAGAAATTGCCGATTACCCATTTACTACATTAGTACCTAATTTAGGCTTTGTGCAATATCGCGATATGCAATCCTTTGTTATGGCCGATATTCCAGGCATTATTGAAGGTGCGCATGAAGGTAAAGGACTTGGACTAAGGTTTTTACGTCATATTGAACGTAATTCAATGCTTTTGTTTATGGTTCCTTGCGATGCCGACGATATTCACAAGGAATATAACACATTATTGAACGAACTGGAAAAATATAATCCCGAACTCCTCGATAAAAATAGAATCTTAGCTATCACAAAATCAGATATGATTGATGATGAATTAAAAGAAGAGATGGAGAAGGATTTACCTGATATACCTTATATTTTTATATCTTCAGTCGCTCAAAAGGGAATTCAGGAATTAAAAGATATGATCTGGAAAGAATTGAAATAAATGCTTGAATTTTTAATTAATCTGGATACTAAATTATTTTTATTCTTAAATGGAATTCATTCACCATTTTGGGATAAAATTATGTGGGCATTCTCAAGTTCCGGATTTTGGATTCCGATGTACCTGCTTATTGTTGCTTATATTATATATAAGTATAAATGGAAAGCAGTTATAACATTATTATTTATAGCGCTAGTTGTAACACTAGCAGATCAAATATCAGTAAAAGCATTTAAAAATGTTTTTGAAAGATTGCGACCTTGTCATAATCCTGAACTAGAAAATCTGGTTCATCTAGTAAAAAATAAATGTGGCGGTAAGTATGGTTTTGTATCATCACATGCAGCAAATACTTTCGCAGTGGCATTTTTCTTAGTTAAACTTTTTAATCACAGAAATTTCTCCATATTTATTTTTATATGGGCGGTACTTGTTTCTTATAGCAGAATTTATTTAGGTGTACATTTTCCTTTTGATGTTATGGGTGGTGCAATATTAGGAAGCATTATTGGTTGGGGATTGTTTATTCTGCATCAATTTTCGCAACGAAAATTATCAAAACATTTTAGATAAAAATCTGTTATCTTTATTTATTAAAAGATATCGAAATGTTTTGTATTAAAAATTCAAAAACAAATCCATATTTTAATCTTGCTGCCGAAGAGTATATCTTAAAAAACTTTAAAGAAGATTGCTTTATGCTCTGGCAGAGTACACCTTCAATTGTGGTTGGTAAACATCAGAATACCTTAGCAGAAATAAATTATGATTTTGTTAAAAAAAATAAGATTGATGTTATTCGCAGATTATCAGGCGGTGGTACTGTTTTTCATGATCTGGGAAATTTAAACTTTACATTTATTAAGAATGTCGTTGATGAAGAAAACCTTGTAGATTTTAAAAAATACATTAATCCAATCATTGAAATACTTAAATCCTTAGGAGTGGATGCAAAACATGAGGGGCGAAATGATATTATGGTAGATGGCAAAAAAATATCAGGTAATGCAGAGCATGTTTTTAAAAAAAGAGTACTACACCATGGGACATTATTATTTAATTCTGAGATAAAAAATTTATCTCAAGCATTAAAAGTTAATCCACTAATTTATTCCGACAAGGGCGTAAAATCAGTACGCAGCAGAGTAGCTAATATATCAGATTATCTGAAAAGTAAGATTGACCTGTTAGGCTTTCAAGAAAGTATTTACAACCATATTTTTCAAAACAACTCGAATGCAACTTATTATGAATTTACTGATGAAGATATTTATCAAATAAACAATTTAGTGAAAAAGAAATATAAAACATGGGAGTGGAATTTTGGTTATTCGCCCAAATATGTTTTTGAAAAATCATTTAACTTAAATGATAATTATTTTGAAGTACAATTAAACGTAGAAAAAGGAAAGATTGTAAATGCTAAAGTTATGGTAGATGATTCAAATTCAGAAGAAGCCATAGTTTTAAGTAGAATCTTAGAAGGTAATTTTCATCGTGAAAAAGAGTTGTTAAAAGCTTTAGATGACCATTTTAAGTCCGGAATTATTAGCGATGTTCCAATCAATGAATTTATTAAATATTTATTTTAATTAAATTCGATTTCCTTTAGTAATAATCTGTGATACAGAAAGTTTTGTGCATGGTTAATTAGCTTTGGGTTGACAGTAATGTGATTTATTCGTATATTTAATTGAATAATTCTCCCACTCTCTTTTAAATAATATTTTTGATTATAAACCCAAATCTCTAGATTATGCAAAAGAAAATTATATTTATCGGCTTAATTCTATTAGCTTTTTTACTGAGTCATTGTACTTCTTCTCAAAAAAAAGATAATAATGATTTAACCATTGAAGAAAAAGGCATACATGATTTTG
>CAZPMA010000060.1:0-17916 GCA_964587535.1 uncultured Bacteroidales bacterium | reverse complement strand
CATAACCACTATGTGGAACAGTTCCAAATTTTCTGGTTTCCAGATACCACCACATATCTTTTTCAGGAATTCCCATTTCCTTAATTCTAGCTGCCAGTTTATCGTAATTTTCTTCTCTTTGCGAACCACCAATAATTTCACCAATTCCAGGGAATAGAATGTCCATTGCCCGAACCGTTTTTCCATCATCGTTTTGTTTCATGTAAAACGCCTTAATATCTTTTGGATAATCTATCAATATAACTGGTGTTTTAAAATGTTTCTCAACCAGGTAACGCTCATGTTCCGATTGTAAATCAATTCCCCATTCAACAGGAAACTGAAACTTACCTTTTTTAGCGGGCTTTGAATTTATTAGTATCTCTATCGCTTGCGTATAGGTAAGCCTTTCAAAATTATTGTTTAAGACAAACTCTAGTTTTTCAATTAATGGCATTGAACGCTGATCTTCTGGTTTATTTTTTTCTTCCTGTGCAAGTCTGTTTTGTAAAAACTCCAAATCATCTTTACAATTATCCAATGCATATTTTACAAGATATTTTAACATGTCTTCGGCAAGATCCATATTGTCGTTAATGTCGTAAAATGCCATTTCAGGCTCTATCATCCAGAATTCAGCCAGGTGGCGTGGAGTGTTTGAATTTTCCGCCCTAAATGTGGGGCCAAAAGTATATACATTTGATAAAGCAGTAGCACCCAGTTCAGCTTCCAACTGGCCAGAAACAGTTAAGTTAGTTTCTTTCCCAAAGAAATCTTCAGTATAATCTATTTTACCATCTTCAGTTTTTGGTTCATTGCCAGGTTCAAATATTGACACTCTGAACATTTCACCGGCACCCTCAGCATCAGAACCTGTAATAATAGGAGTATGTAAATAATAAAAATTGTTATCGTTAAAATATTTATGAATAGCGAAAGCCATTGCATGGCGAATTCTAAAAACTGCCCCAAAAACATTTGTTCTAAATCTTAAATGAGCAATTTCTCTAAGAAACTCTAATGTGTGACCTTTTTTCTGTAAAGGATATGTTTCCGCATCGGCTGTTCCATATAATTCAATTTCTTTTGCCTGAATTTCAACAGATTGTCCTTGACCCTGAGATTCAACCAGAATTCCATTTACACTTATGCTCGCCCCGGTTGTTATATTTTTAATTAAGTCTTCATTAAAATTAGCTAAATCAATAACAAGCTGAATATTATGTATTGTTGATCCATCATTTAAAGCAACAAAAGCTACTTGTTTATTTCCTCTTTTGGTTCTTACCCAACCTTTTGCATTTACTTCAATGTTCACATCTTTTGATTGAAGTAAATTTTTGATAAAGCTTCTTCTTAGTTCCATAATTGTATTAAAATTTATAAGCACAAAAATAATATTTTTCCTGCGATAACATACATATTCGCGGTTTTATATATCATTTTTGGGTTGAATTCTCTTGATTTTATGCTAATAATTTTGTATATTATAAAAAATTGAATCTTACCAAATTCTATTATTTCGTTAATAGAAGAGTAATATTAAATTAATTCCTAACCCGGTAAAATTAAGTAATTATGGAAAAATGGATCATCAACAGTAATATTTTCGATAGCATAGAGCAAAACAATAAAGCCCTGATTGTTTTACAGGATATTGTTGATGAGTTTGAGAGACTTATTCCTGCTGGCCCACCATTAGGGTATAAAACTATAGAAATTGTTAACGATATAGTTTCAGGTCCGACAATTTACAGACCTTTAAATCATGATTTTTATAAGATTGGATTAAATGTTGCAGATTTAAATTATAATCAAATAGCATTTCAGTTTTCACAAGAATTATGCAGGATCTATTGTGATCCTCGGATTAATAGTTGGTTTATCGAAATGCTTTGTCACATTTCTGCTTTATATTCATTAGATTTTTTAGGTCATAAATGGGAAGATAGTCCTCCAAACGAAGAGCTCACAGACTATTGGTATAATTTTGATTCCTACAAAAGTAATCTCTTAAGTGCAGCCTTTAGCAAAGTTGATATTGTAAAATATCAGGTTGCAAATGAATGGGTACAATACCAGGTTAATAAGTTAAAAAAGAATGATAAGATTAATCGTGGAAAATTAATGATTATTGCTTACGAATTGCTGCCTATGTTTAAGGATATTCCTGAAAGTTGGCAAATGTTGCCTTTTGTTGGGAAGTGCTCGGAGCCAGCACCACCAGATGATATTAAAAATTTAGGTTTTAACAGAAAAACGGAACCTAATTTTGAAAAATTATTAGAAAATTTACCCGAAGGACTTGATGAGTTTTCTAATAGATTTTATGATAAAATAGGAGCAAGAGAGTATATTTAATTCATTGACTGGTTATTGATTTCCTTTATTATAACTTAAAAATATTGAGTTATGGAAGAAAAATTGATAACAATCGCAATACATAATTATGCCCGGGCAGAGATTTTAAGAACAAAACTCGAATCTGAAGGAATTGAGTGTTATTTAAAAAATATTAATTTAATTCACTCTGCAATTTCTGGAGGCGTTAAAGTAAGGGTAAATTCAAAAGATCTTGAAAAAGCTCTAAGAATTGTTGAGAAAGTTAGTGAACATTTCCGAGACGAATATTTGGATGAATTAAACATATCTACCAGAGGTGTTCAGCGTATATTAGTTCCAATAGATTTTAGCGATTATTCAGTAAATGCATGCCGTTATGCTATCGGTCTGGCCGAAAAGCTAAATGCTGAGATAAAGTTGATGCATGTTTATTACAACCCGGTGGTTAATTCAATGCCACTTACTGATACTTATTATTATCAGGTTAATATGGATGAGGTTATTCGAGAGATTGAGATTAAAGCAAAAACAAATATGGAGGAGTTCTATAGAGATTTAAAGGAAAAGATAGAACTTGATGGAATAGAAGGTGTTAAAATTGATTATGCTTTGGAAAGAGGGATTGCAAGTGAAGAGATTATTGCAAAAAGTGAAGAGTATAAACCTGATGTAATTATTATTGGTACCAGGGGACAGGGTGAAAAGGAGAATGATTTGATTGGTAGCGTAACGGCTAAAATTATAGAAGATACAAAGGTTCCCGTACTCGTTATTCCTGAAGATTCAATTTATCAGGGTATTGCAACCATAAATGTTTTGTATGCAACTAAT
The DNA here is from genome assembly GCA_964587535.1 of uncultured Bacteroidales bacterium. GTDB lineage: Bacteria > Bacteroidota > Bacteroidia > Bacteroidales > UBA12077 > UBA12077. The sequence continues at coordinate 14,763 of CAZPMA010000060.1, read as the reverse complement.
TTTGATGAGTCGGATTATATTGCTTTGCAAAAATTAATGAATATAATGTCTCCCTTTGATATTAGGTTATATTGTGTTCATATTGGTACCATAAATTCAAATGTTTGGGACAAAGTGAAAATGGATAATTTAAAAGAGAAACTACATAATCAGTATAAAGATTATGAAATACAATGTTTAAATATTGAAGATGAAGATTTTTTAAAAGCAATTCAGGAACTGATACGCGAAAAGGGAATAGATATAATATCTTTAGTTACACATAAAAGGAACTTAATATCTAAATTGTTAAATCCAAGTGTGGCGAGAAAAGTGCTGTTTCACACAAACATTCCTTTCTTAGTATTTCACTCCGATAAGTAACCTGAAAGGGATCGGGCAATAATTAAATCAACCTGTGTGGTAATTTTTATATTTTCACAATTACCGGGAACCAGGTTGATTTTTACATTTAATTTTTCAACAACACTGGCATCGTCAGTAAAATTTTCTTCCCATTCTTGTTGATATGCTTTATGAATTAACCTGCAATCAAAAGCTTGTGGGGTTTGTATTAACTTATATTTATTTCTGTCGACAGGAAAATTTAGATTGTTTTCTATTTTGCGAATTGAGTCAACAGCATCTATATAAGGAATTGCATTCCCGTTTATAGATGCAATTTCAAAAACAGTATTTATTGTTGTTTGATTAACAAGAGGGCGAACTCCATCATGGATTGCTACAATTCCATCCTTTCCAACTTCGCTTAATGCATTTTTAACAGAATGATATCGTGTTTTTCCTCCCTTAACAATTTTATGTTTAATAGTAAAATTAAATTCGTTACAAAGATTTTTCCAATAGTTGATTTGAGATTCAGGAAGAGCAACAATTATTTGAATGGTGGGATCAAAGTTATAAAAGCACCGAATGCTTTTCATTAATATTATATCCTGATTAAGTGTAAGAAATTGTTTTGGAGTTTCAATCTCCATTCTTTGACCAGAACCACCTGCAACTATAACTGCGTATCTTTTCACGATAATTTTTATTTATAAATCTGCGGCAGTATAAAGAAATCTTTTAATACTTCTCTTGGGAGTTTTTTCAAACTCTTCAGGATATATCTTAATCTTTGAAATTTGCATGTATTTGGCTATACTTTGATTTACTTCTTTTCTATTTTCTTCCATTATTTCAATTAATCGAATTTCATCAATCTTATCGCTATCAACCTGTTCAAGATCAGGATATACTAGTGCAATTAGTTTGTTGTTTTTTTCAATGACAACAGATTCCTGCACATAATTCATATTATTAAGCCTTGCTTCAATCTCTTCAGGATAAATATTTTCTCCTGAAGGACCTAATATCATACTTTTGTTTCTTCCTTTAATAAAAATGAACTCTTCTTCATCAATAATACCTAGATCGCCAGTGTGCAACCATCCGTCTTTATCAATTGTTTTTTCTGTAGCTTCAACATTTTTATAATATCCATACATTACATTTTCTCCACGAACCATTATTTCACCTACTTCATTGTATGGATCTTTAGAATCAATTTTAATTTCTAAAGTGTCAACTAATTTTCCTGCAGATCCAATTTTTGTTTTATCCCAGTTAGCATAACTAATTAGTGGGCCACACTCTGTCATTCCATAACCAATTGTAAAGTTGAATCCTATTTTCTTTAAAAATAATTCAACATCTTTATTAAGTGCTGCCCCACCAATAATAATTTCCTTAAAATTGCCACCAAAAACATCAGTCAGTTTCTTATTAACTTTTGCATAAATAGCTTTATCAATTATAGGAACACTTAATAAAACTTTCATAGAAGTTTTATCTAATAAGGGCAAAATTTGTTTTTTATAAATTTTTTCAAGAATTAACGGAACACTTAAAACAACAGTTGGCTTTATTTCCTGGAAAGCTTGAATCATAACTTTGGGTGATGGCGTGCGAGTTAAGAAATTAATATGACATCCTTTTGTAAATGGCCATAGAAATTCAAATGCGCATCCAAAAGTATGCGCTAATGGTAAAATAGAAACAACATTATCACCCGGATTAATGGGAAGATTTCTATGTGCATAACGAATATTTGCAGCTAAACTATTTAATGGTAAAACCACACCTTTCGAAAAACCAGTTGTACCTGAAGTGTAATTTAATACACCAACTTCTTCGTTAGATATATCATCAAAGTTAAGTTTTTCAGCGCTTATCCCACTTGCATAAGTTTCTTCGTATAAAACATCCAGTTTTTCATAAATCTCTTTAATCTTTTCATCTTTTCCTTCAACTAAAAGCCTAAAGTCTGTTAATGAAAAGATTGCTCTTAAATTAGGCATTGAACTCTCATCAAGATTTTCCCAAATAGGATCACCTACCATTAATACAACCGAATCGGAATGATTAACGATATGGTGCACATCGTTTGGATGAAAATCTGGCAATATTGGAACAACTACAGCTCCATATGATATAATGGATAGATAAGTTATTGCCCAATTTGACGAGTTTTTACCAATAAGGGAAATTTTATCTCCTTTTTTCACTTCACACTCTTCGAGCATAATATGAATTTTCGCAATTCTTCTTGCAACATCACCGTATTTGTAGCATACTCCCTGATAGTCAGATAGTGCTGGAAGATTCCAGTTTTCTTTTAAACTGGTTTCGATGTATTTAATAAAATTTTCGGGTATCATATTGCCTAATTTTTTAAAAAAGCCAGAAAGTAAACTTATAAAAATTAACGCGTATTTTCAAATATTACTCATACAATAGAATCAAACAAAAGATAATATTATACGTTATATAAAATATAATCCATCAATTAATTTAAGTTACTGCGAAATATTTTTTTAATTTTGGCATCTTATTACTTTTTTGAAAATGGGGTAAAATTGGGAATATGGAAAATAAGGAAAGAGCAAAGGAATTAACAGAACTACTAATAGGTAAATCACCTGAAGAAGTGCTTAGTTATTTTATTGAAAAGTGCGAAAATAGAGTGGGTTTTGCTTCAAGTTTGGGTGCTGAAGATCAGGTATTAACTGACATGATTTGTAATATTGATAAAAATGTAAATATTTTCACTTTGGATACAGGAAGACTTTTTCCTGAAACCTATAACCTGATTGCTAAAACAAGCGACCATTATGGAATAAAAGTTAAAGTATATTTTCCTGACCACAGGAAAGTTGAGCAGATGGTTGAAGAATTAGGGATTAATCATTTTTATAAAAGTGTTGAAAATCGCGAACGTTGCTGTTACTTGAGAAAAAAGGAACCATTAAAACGTGCTTTTGAAGGTTTAGATGCCTGGATTTGCGGTTTACGAAGAGATCAGTCGATTACTCGTTTTAATAATAAACTGGTTGAGTGGGACGAACAACATGGTTTATTTAAAATTAATCCATTAATTGACTGGAGCGAAGATCAGGTTTGGGATTATATTAAAAAGAACAATGTTCCATACAATGAATTGCATGATAAAGGATTTCCAAGTATTGGTTGCCAGCCATGTACAAGGGCAATAAAACCAGGAGAAGATATTCGTGCCGGACGCTGGTGGTGGGAGCAGCCCGAAAAAAGAGAGTGTGGTTTACATAACCGACCAACAAAGAAATAATAAAAAAGGTAGAAACATTGTTTCTACCTTTTCTTTTAAATCTTATCGTTAATTATTTACAGAAAGATTCAGTTCTTACTTCCTCTAGTAAATTTTTAGCCATTTCTGTAAGTTCTATTTTAACATCTTCCATGCTTCCAGATTTTTTGGCAGTAGTACAATCTGAGTCTAATAATATTGCAATAATTTCATCTATAGCATCATCACATGTTGATTCGCTAACGTCATCACAATAATAATCAACTCCTTCATAGGTAAAGTATGATTTATTTTCTCCATCACTACAGAAAGTAGCAATAGTCTCAACACCAATAGGACAACTAAGAGCTGTGTTTTCTTCAATATCTTCACCATCGCATGATTCTGTAGGATCATCATCTTTATCACAAGCGATAACCAAAACGGATAGAATCATCATCATCCAAATTAAATACTTTTTTGTTTTCATCTTTATCAAAATATTTGTTTCTCTTTAATGTTGCAAATTAATCAATAATACATCTATTGTAAAGGATTTATAGTTCTTTTTCAATTATTTCAACGAAACGACTATACTTTTTGTTTCCTTTGTAAACTTTGTTATTTATTATAAATGTTGGAGTGCCTGTTAAACCATTAATTTTAAATATTTTATAATTTTGTTTTATATATTCTTTTGCTTCACCTCCAAACATGCATTCAGCTAAAAAATCATCTTTTAATGTTAATTCATCAATTACCTTGCCAAACTCATCGGTAAATATAACCTTTGGTTCTGTTAAAAGTAATTTGTTAAGTTTTGTAAAATCTCCATATTTATTGACACAAACTGCAAATTCTAATGATGTCTCAATTGTTTCATTTTGTGTGAAATCAACTAACTTAACAACGAACCTAAGTCTTTCTGTGTCAATATATTCTTTTTTTAATAATGGAAATACTTCATTAAAAAATTTTCGGCAAAAAGCACAATTGTAACTTGAAAACATATATACAGTTAATGGTGCATTTTTAGATCCATAAACAATATCTAATTCGTTTTCTATGATAAATTTTTTTGTTTTGGATTGAAATTTGTGATTATAATTACGCAATAAAATTAAAGTAGTAAACAATACTACAATTAACAATATGCTAAATATTAAATATTTATTTCTCATTAAAACTAATCTTTTTCTTTATTGTATTTTTCTATTATTTCTTTTTCTTTAATAGATCTATCTAGTTCAGTACTGAAATTTACAAGGGATGGTTTAAAAAACATTCTAAGCCAAACTTTTTGTTTATTTAAATTGTCAAGAAATGCTTTTTCTTTTTTAGGGGAGTCAAAACCATTTTTCTTTTTATCTCCATACTTGGATGAAAAGAGTTTTAACCCTCCTGATCGTTCATATGTTTCTCCTTCAACTTTTAAATGTTTTGCCTGTTTCTTCATCAACTCATTAGATTTACCGGAAAACATATCTCCTAAATATACTTCCACATGGTATTCATAATCACCTTTTAAATCATTCATTGCAAAGGCAGTAAAATCCATTGACGATGTTTGTACATCTGTTTTTGGAATAAATATTTTGTCTTTAAACATAAAAATACTTGTTTTTAAAGTGTTGAATTTTAGTTTGTCTAATTCTTTTAATCCACCGATTAATTTATTCTTTGATAACTCCACCAATGGTTCATATCCATAGATTTTTCCTTTTTCTAAATTGAAATGCCCAATTACTTGAATTTTCTCAGTAGGCCATTCTCCATTAACATAAAATGCCTTAACATCCATTTCGCTTGTAAGAATACCATTAATCTTATCATAAGTTATGGATGTGTCACCAAAATTGTCATTGCGTTTTAATAACTCTTTAACATTAAGTGTTGTAATTGAATTTTTAATATCTACAATAGGTTTGTTCCAATCTTTTCTTGCATCTAATTTTAATGATGTATTTAATTCACCACCACAGGTTTTTAGTTTAAACTGATCGACAACATACAAGCTATCAGAGAATCGGAACAATAAAGAAATATCATCAATAATATTTTTTTCGTATTCTACTTTGTTGATAGCAAGACTTCCGCGAACCAGGAAATGCGGTACTCCGAGCTCAGCCAGGTTTGGCAATAAACTCGCCGGAACAGAATCTGTAACTTCTTCTTTATTTGCTGTTGCATCAGCTTCAATATTATTTTCTGTTATTTCAGTACTATCAGTTGTTAGGAATGGCGCTAAAATAGTGTTATTAATCTCATTAATATTTATTTTGGTTTGAACAGTTAAAAAGTTTGTTTTGTTTTCCAGAATAATTACAGGATAAACATTCCAGATTTCGGTTGAATCAATTGCAAAATTGATACCTGCAGCCGTTCCTTTCATCCCATAAATTTCTATGGTGTCTTGAGCCATTTTAACATGACCCGAAAAATCTTCAATTTTATATGATGGCATATCATACAGCTCGGCATAAATATTATTTGCTTTCAGATCAAAAGAACTTTTGTTGAATATAATGTCCATTACTTGATTTTCAATGGAGTCCATTTTTATTTTAGCCTTTGACTTTAAGTTAATCTCAACATTTCCTTGTAAATCTTTTGCCAGCGAATCCGGAAGCATAACCATTGCTTCGTTAAGGTTTGATATGATTTTACTTTCAAATTCGTAATCTGGATTATCGAGATCTTTAAGTTTTGCCCGTCCTGAAACGCTTACGCCTTTTGTCTCAATATGATATGATTTCAGGTTAACTCTTAATGCAGATGCATTATTAATGCTTCCCCAAAAATCAGCATTAAAAGATGTGTTGGATAAGTCTACATTATATTCTGGAACAGATAAACAAAGGTTTTTAATCTGAAAATTATTTGGCTTATACGAAAATATCCCTGAAAAATCTTTTATTGATAATGAATCTTGTATAATATTTAAATTTTTCAATTCAATCTTAGCACTTGAATTTGCCATTACCTGATCAATAAATTCATTGCCAATGGAATCAGGAATTTCACCTTTGGTTGAAATTTGAACAAGCATATTTCCATCGATGGATTTTACTAAAGTGTCGGGAATAAAATTTTTAAATTCTCCAATATTAATGTCTAGATTTGTTTTTAGAGAATACTTTATTTGATCAATATCTAAGACAGAAAAGTTAAAATCAAATTTACTTTTGGCAGTTTCAAATTTTAAAACGGGAACATTTACCTGTGTTGACTGATTATTTCTTAATACCCCATTTGTTATGATACTGTTTAATGTTATATTCTTAAGTTCGGGATAATCTTTTGTTACAACATGCCCATTTTGAAGGTTTATTTTAGCATCCACTTTAGGCATTTCTGTTTCAGAATAAATTCCTTCCACCCGTGCTTCAATATTAAGTAGCCCGGCTATCTTTTTAATGCCAAAATCTCTTATGATAGTATCAGGAGCATACTTTATGAGTTCTTCTAATGTTAAATCTGTTGCTTTTAAATTTATATTTGTTTTTATTATATCGCCTAAAACAACGGAGCCTATTAAACTGAGACTTGCTCCATCGGTGCTAATATCCAGATTATTAAAATATACAGAATCATTATCATAGTCGATATCAAAATCAAGTTCTGTTTTATTCATTAAACATAAGTTGGTTTCTTCAAAGCTACAGTCTGATAATGAGACGAATCCACGCACTGATGCTTGTGTATTTTCACCTTCGATTTTAGCTTTTACTTTTAAATTAGGAATGGTTACAATTGCCCTTGTTTTTAACGCACCATCGTTGTAATTGCACTTTATATTTTCTAATGAGAGATCGGTTAAAGTTAAATTCAATGGTTTTGATTCTGTTGTATCTGGTTCAGACTCTTCTTCTCCTCCTTGCAATAAGAAATCGATATTTGTAATTCCGCTGGTATCGACCAAATAATTTATATTTCCTTTTTTTAGATGGATCTTTACGATTTCAATATTTCCTTTCATAAGTTCGGCTGTCTTAACCGACACATAAACACTTTTTACACTTAAAATGGTATCGATGCTTATTGAATCCAGTTTATTATCATCAATAAAAGATCCCAGCGAGACACCATTAAGCTCAATTGTTGCTAAAGGGAATCGTCTTAATAAGTTAAAGGAAACATCATTTATTTTTACTGGTGCTTTAATTTCTTTACTGATTTTATTTAATGCAAGATTTGTAATTTTATTTTCTGTTAGTTTAGCTACTACAAGAAGTACAATTACAAAGCCTATAGCGATAAGTATGAAATAGATTAATATTTTAAATAACTTCTTCATTGGTAATTAAATTAACGTTATGGGTGTTTGTTAAAGGCTTTAAATATTTGCTAAGTTAATAAACTCTGAAATTAATGAAAATTCAACACAAACAAAAAAGAACCTGCTACAATATAGCAATTAATATACCATTTATAATAAGAGAGCTGGTGGTGGTGTTAATTGATTCTGAACTAAAAAGAGATAAAGCATGCTTTATCTCTTTTGTTAGTTAACGTTTATGATATTGCTCTGTGTAATATTTTTCGTAGTCGCCGCTTAAAATATTTTCAAGCCATTCTTTATTTGCTAAATACCAATCAACGGTTTTTTCAATTCCTTCTTCAAACTGCAATGATGGTTTCCAGCCTAGGTTTTTTTGGATTTTTGTAGAATCAATAGCATAACGCATATCATGTCCGGCTCTGTCTTTTACAAAAGTTATCAGCTCAGCAGATTCACCATCTTTTCTTCCTAGTTTCTTATCCATAATTTTACAAAGAACTCGAATAAGATCTATATTTTTCCATTCGTTATTTCCACCAATATTGTATGTTTCTCCAACTTTTCCTTTATGGAAAACCAGGTCAATAGCATTTGCATGATCTTCGACAAATAACCAGTCGCGAATGTTTTCACCCTTTCCATAAATTGGAATTTGCTTTTTATTTTTAATGTTATTGATTGCAAGGGGGATTAATTTTTCCGGAAACTGATTGGGGCCATAATTATTAGAACAGTTTGTAATTACAACAGGCAATTTAAAGGTGTGAAAGTAAGCTCTTACTAAATGATCGGAGCTGGCTTTAGATGCTGAATAAGGGCTTCTTGGGTCGTATGAAGTGTTTTCAAGAAAAAAGCCTTCATTCCCTAATGATCCATAAACTTCGTCGGTAGAAATATGATAGAATAATTTACCTTCAAAATTATCTTGCCATGCATTTCGAGCTGCATTTAACAAATTGATAGTACCAACGATATTCGTTTTTATAAACTCATTTGGATTTGTAATTGATCTATCAACATGCGATTCTGCTGCTAAATGAACTATACCTTCAAAATTATACTTTTCAAACAATTCAAGTACAAATTTATCATCAACAATATCTCCTTTTACAAACTCATAGTTCGGTGCTTTTTCAATATCTTTAAGATTTTCAAGATTTCCGGCATATGTTAGTTTGTCGAGATTTACAATTTTATAATCAGGATATTTATTTACAAATAACCTGATAACATGTGAACCTATAAAACCAGCTCCACCGGTAATTAAAATTGATTTACTCATTTGATCTTATTTTATTTTTCTAATGTATTTTTCCCAATTCCAGGCCGAAAGCAATGTTTCTTCTAATCCAACTTCTGCTTTCCATCCTAATTCGTTGTTAGCATAAGATGTATCGGCATAAACAGATTCAACATCACCGGGTCTGCGCCCAACTATTTTATAATTTAATTTTTCTCCCGTAGCTTTTTCAAAAGCATTTACCACTTCCAACACAGACGATCCTTTACCCGTTCCAAGATTAAATATTTCAAGATTAGTTTTAGACTGATTTTCCAACATCCTTTTTATTGAAACTACATGTGCTTTTGCCAAATCAACCACATTAATGTAATCTCTGATTGCAGATCCGTCTTTGGTATTATAATCATCACCAAAAACTTTTAGCTCATCGCGTATCCCTGCTGCTGTTTGTGTAATAAAAGGCACTAAATTGTTTGGTATACCTCTTGGCAGTTCACCAATTAACGCACTTGAATGTGCTCCTATCGGATTAAAATATCTTAACGAAACAGCGTTAAGATTTTTATTAACCTTAACGGTATCACGCAATATCTCTTCAGCTATTTGTTTTGTATTTCCATATGGAGTTTCTGCTTTTTTAAAAGGAGCATCTTCGGTAACAGGTAAATTGTCTGGTTGTCCATATACCGTTGCTGATGATGAAAACACGATGTTTGAAACATTATGTTTAATCATTTCATCTAACAGATTTATTAGCGTATTCAGGTTATTATTATAATACTCTAAAGGTTTTTCAACAGACTCACCAATAGACTTATACGCTGCAAAATGGATAATTGCATCTAATTTCCTGTATAACCTGAAAAATTCACTTAATCTTTTCCTGTCGCAAATATCAAATTGTTCGAAATATGGTCTTCGTCCGGTTATTTCTGCAATACCATCTAATACTGATTTTTCTGAATTTGAAAGATTATCAATAATAATCACATCATAACCTTCATTCATCAACTCAACTACCGTATGTGAACCAATGTATCCGGTACCTCCTGTAACTAAAATTAATCTATTCATTACCAGCTTTAAATTTCATTCGTTTGCTAATTTAATTATATAATTTTTAAATAAATAATTAAAAAACGTTAATGAATTGTTTATTATTAGTGGATTAGATATTTGAAAGCTCCAAATTATTTTCTATATATTTGCTTCAAAAGAAGGAAAGTGTTGAAAATAAAGGAATATATAAAAGAATTACTAATTACTAATCAGGGAGTTATTATTCCTGGTATGGGTGGTTTTGTGTCTGAATATGAACCGGCAGCTTTTGATGTAAATGAAAATAAATTTCTTCCACCTTCGAAAAAGATAATTTTTAAATCGGAATTTAATTACGATGATAATCTTTTAATAGAATTTATCTCTAAAAAAGAAAAATTATCAAAAGAAGAGATAAAATCTGCAATTAAGGATTTTGTGAATGATTGTAATTTAAAATTAAACAAAGGTCTTACAATAGAATTTCCTGAAATAGGAGAGATTAATAAGTCAGGGAAGTCGATTGTTTTTAAACAAAGTAAAGAAGCAAACTTATTGTCAGATTCATATGGTTTACAAAGCATTAAAACCCCCAAGGCCGAAATTAGGACCACACCAAAGCCAAAGAAATCATCTAAAAAAGGGATATTAATCGGATCAACTATTTTATTGGTTTCAGTCTTAGTTGGATTAAGCTGGTATCTGACAGAAGGGTATACAGACTTTTCAATCATAGCTTCGAATAGTTCGCTTTCAGAATCGACAGAAATAAATGAAATAATGAATACAGAGAAAAATCTGGACAGTATAGCCAAAGCAGACAGTTTAAAAGCGTTGATTATTGAAGAAAATACGGATATTAAGGATGCCTTGTTTTATAAAGAAACAAGCAAAGAAGAGACCAAACCTAAGTATTCAAGCTTCCAGATAATAGCAGGAAGTTTTTCCAGGATGGAGAATGCAACTAAATTTGCGGATGAATTAAAAACAAAAGGATATAAGCCGGAAATTATTCGTTCGGGTGATCATCTTTTTAGAATCTCAATCTTTACTTTTAATAATGAAACGGAAGCATTAAAACAACTTTATAAGCTAAGGCAAACTACAGATATAAAATCTGTATGGATTTTAAAATCCATTTAATTTAGTTGTTATATCATCACCCCTTTCAACTTCAATCCAGATTGTTTCTAATCCCAATTTTCTTGCAACATCAATATTTTGATACAGATCATCAATAAAAAGTGTTTCTGTTGGATTAAGCTTGCCATTATTTAGTACATATTTAAAAATTTTTGGATCAGGTTTTCGCATACCTATTTCGTGCGAATAATAAGCCTTTTCAAATAAATTGCTTAAGCCAAATCCATATTGATTGATTAAATAATTATTATATTGATGATAATGTATTTCGTTTGTATTGCTTAATAAAAACAGTCTGTAATTCTTTTTCAAATTTTGCAATAATTCAATCCGTTTTTTTGGAAAATCCAGTAACATTGCTCCCCATGCCATATCAATTAAATCGGCACTTACTTCTTTTTCTAATTGATTGTTAATCTCACGATGAAAATCTTCAGGTCTAATTTTACCCTTTTCTAATAAATCAAATAAATGGGTCTGATTCAGCAAAGAATAACTTTTATCAAAATCCTTAAACCCCAAGCCTTTCATTTCACAAACTGTTCTTGCAGGGTCAATATTTATGATTACATTTCCTAAATCAAAAATGATGTTTTTAATGAGCTCCTTTTGCATGAGATGAGTTATTTAATGTAGCAAAAGTAAAAAAGATTTAAAGATTAACTGATCTTTTCTTAATTTTATAAAAAATGAATGTGCATGCTAATAAATGGTAAACATTATCATACAATTTGGGTAAAAGAAAAGGATCCAAAAACGATTCAAATCATTGATCAACGATTTTTGCCTTTTGAATTTAAAATTCAGAATTTAAAAACTGCGGAACATACTTTTATTGCTATAAAAGATATGTGGGTGCGCGGTGCTCCTTTAATTGGTGTAACAGCAGCTTATGGAATGTATCTTGGATTATTAACGTTAAAAGATAAAAAAAACTGGCAATTAAAAATTCAGGATTTAGCTGATTATTTGGAATCATCAAGACCCACAGCCGTAAACCTAAAATTTGCGATTGATCTGGTTTTAGAAAACATTGCAAAAACGAATATCCTTGAAGATAAAATACAAATTGCCTTTGAAACGGCAAATCAATTAAAAAATGATGAAATAGAAAATTGCCGATTGATAGGGGAGAATGGATTTCCACTTATTGAACAAATCAGTAAAGCAAAAAAAGGAGACACTGTAAATATTCTAACTCATTGCAATGCCGGTTGGTTAGCTTGCGTTGATTATGGAACAGCAACTGCCCCCATTTATCATGCACATAAAAAAGGAATTAAAATTCATGTTTGGGTTGATGAAACACGCCCTCGAAATCAGGGAGCAAGATTAACCGCATTTGAATTGGAACAGCAAGGAATTCAACATACAGTTATTGCTGATAATACCGGTGGTTTATTAATGCAAAAAGGAATGGTTGACATGGTTATTGTAGGAAGTGATAGAACCAGCAGGAATGGGGATGTAGCCAATAAAATCGGGACCTATTTAAAAGCTCTGGCCGCTTATGATAATAATATTCCTTTTTATGTTGCTTTACCCACATCGACCATTGATTTTAAAATAAACGACGGAATCAATGAGATTCCTATTGAGAAACGCTCTGATGAAGAAGTTAAATACATTGAAGGCTGGTATAATGATCAAATTACAAAGGTTCGATTAACACCAGAGAATAGCCCTGCTGTAAATTATGGTTTTGATGTAACACCTGCTAAATATGTTACTGCTTTGATTACTGAGAAAGGTATTGCAAAAACTAATATTAATGATATTTTAGGATTAAAATAAATAAGACCTGTCAGGTTTTCAAAACCTGACAGGTCTGTTATCAATAAAATAATGAACCGAACCGACGAAGGATATATAAAATTTAATTTAAACTGGAAAGAGCAAGAATTTGACTTTTCTGATCAGGATTTTGAATTAATTAATTCCTATAGATTAAAATTATTTAATCTAAACTTAATTGGCGCATATCCTGATGGAATTGGCTTTGGGAACATTAGCATTCGATCTCGAAAAAACAATTTCATTATTTCAGGCTCAGCTACAGGAAATTTTAAGATGCTTTCAAAAAAAGATTATGCATTAGTAACGGATTTTGACATAAATAAAAACAGTGTTTCATGCATTGGACTTTCAAAGGCATCATCAGAATCATTAAGTCATGCAATTATTTATGAATCAAATCAGAAAATAAATGCCGTAATCCATGTTCATCATGAAAAGATGTGGAATTGCTATTTTGAAAAACTACCAACCACAAAGAAGAAAGCTAAATTTGGTACTCCTGAAATGGCCATGGAAATAAAAATCTTAGCACATAAGAGTTCAGGTATAATAATAATGGGAGGGCACTTCGAAGGAATAATTACTTATGGGAAATCCTTGTTTGAAGCTCAAAAAATTCTATTAAATTATTTTAACACAATATAAGATGTCAAAACTTGCAATTATTGGTGGATCAGGCTTAGAAAATCCTGATATATTAAAATCGCCTAAATCTAAATTCCTAAGTACTCCTTATGGTGAAGCAGAATTTACAACAGGAATAATTGGAGAAACGGATGTAGTTATTTTATCGCGCCATGGGAAAAAACATACCATTCCACCTACCCAGGTTAATAACCGGGCCAATATTTGGGCATTAAAAGAATTGGGTTGTGATGGTATATTAGCTACAACTGCTTGTGGAAGTTTACGCGAAGAAATTGATCGTGGGCATCTGGTGATAATAGATCAGTTTATTGATTTTACGAAACACCGCGCAACAACCTTTCATGATGAATTTGAAGATGGAGTGATGAAGCATACTCCCATGGCAGACCCTTTCGACGAAAAGATTAGAAACTTGTTAATTCAATCGGCCGAAGAGTTAAATTTAACTTATCATAAAAAAGGAACCGTAATAAGTATTGAAGGTCCCCGATTTTCAACTCGTGCCGAATCGAATATGTTTCGCATGTGGGGAGCCGATGTAATTAATATGTCGGTGGCACCTGAAGTTATTTTGGCCAATGAAATAGGTATTCCATATGCAGCCATAGCCATGAGTACCGATTATGATTGCTGGAAAACGGATGAAGAAGCGGTAACCTGGGAAGCGGTTTTGGAAATATTCAACCAAAATGTGCATAATGTGATCGATTTAATTTTGGCAACACTTAAAAAGTTTTAACTCAGGATTCGTTTTTTTTAAAAAAGTATTGCGTAATTAAGAACATTTCGTTAATATTGCACTCCGAAATTTGTTGATAAGACAAATCGGGCCCATAGCTCAGCTGGTGCCGAAGAAATTAGAAATCTACGATTTCGTAATTTTTCGAGCATTCACGAAACAAGAGCAAAATTAAAGATTTTGATTGTTTCGGAATTAGAGCACCTGACTGATGAAGGCCAAAAAGGAAAGATTAATTTCGGGCCCATAGCTCAGCTGGTTAGAGCACCTGACTCATAATCAGGGGGTCC
>CAZPMA010000059.1:9413-18233 GCA_964587535.1 uncultured Bacteroidales bacterium | reverse complement strand
TTTAAATACCTATGAAGTAAGTACTTCATCGTTTTTTTATCGCGATTTAAAATATAATGCTCCGGTATTTTTTTCGACTGAAGCAATAGTAGATAGCATATTCGATAGCATTTACTTTTGTGGTTATGGTTCGCAAAACGATTTATTAAACCGTAAACTTAAAAACAAAAGTATTTTCCTGTTCTCTGAAAGTGTAAAGGATGGTATCGAGCAATGTAAAACAATATCAGAACTGGATAGTATAAATGTTTTTGTGGTAGGAATTCCTTTTGGTAATGAAATTAACTATAAACAATTTGAAAATACGATTAGCGATTTTAATACCTTTTACGACTTATATTACTTCTACTACTTTTTTGCACTGGATTACCGAAATGAAATTGATTTTAAAAATTTTCAAAAGAACAATACCTTAGTACCCGATCTGAAAATTAATTCAGATAAAGAAATCAAAATCTTATTTATTCCTGAAGATATTTGCGAAGAATTATTCCACAACGAACAAAAAACACTGGATGAGTTTAAAGCATTAGCTAAGAAGAACTTAAAATCAGGTGAGAATTTATTGGAAGAAATAGAACTAGCGCATTTTTCTGTGAAAACAGATTATGATCCTGCAATAAAAACCATAGAAACAGAAAATGTTTTAGGATTTATTGATAGTGATAATACCGATAGAGCAATTCTGATTGGAGCACACTATGATCATGTAGGAAAAAATCCGGATGGAAGCATAAATTATGGAGCCGATGATAATGCATCCGGGACAACTGCAGTTTTGATGCTATCTAAGGCATTATCAAAGCTTAACCAGAAAAAACTGCTAAATAAAGATATTATATTTATTACTTATAGCGGCGAAGAAGTGGGATTACTGGGCTCTAAATATTATTCTGAAAAACCCGCTATTCCTTTATCCAATATAGATGTAGTTTTTAATATGGATATGATAGGCCGAGATAAGGATGATGATTCTGAAAACAGTAATCGCTTATTTGTATTAAAATGGAATGGTGGTAAAAAGTATATTCATAATTTAGATAAATTAAATAAGCGATATACTAAACTTATCATAGATTACAATCCCGAAAAAGAACACAAGGAGCTATTTACCTATGGATCTGATCATTATTCGTTTTTAGAAAGAGATCTGTCTTGTGTAAATTACTTTACCGGATTACATCCGGATTATCACACGCCGGCTGACACTCCCGATAAAATTAACTACAATAAATTGCAACGAATTATACAGCTTATTCTTTTAAATACAATTGAGATTAGTACTGGTAAAAACTAGTTATGCGCAATTATTTCGATACGACTTTGATTATGAATGAAATAAACGATAGAAGATACGATATTGATTGGATAAGAATAATAGCTATAGGCTTATTAATAATTTATCATGTTACTATTACTTTTCAACCTTGGGGTATCATTTTCCAATTTATACAAAATGAAGACTCTTTGGAAAAGCTTTGGATACCCATGTCGTGGTTAAATGTATGGAGAATACCAATTTTGTTTTTTATTTCTGGTATGGGGGTGTGTTTTGCAATTAAAAAAAGAAATTGGAAAGCACTAATGTTAGAAAGAACACGTAGAATACTAATTCCGTTAATCGCTGGATATTTTTTGATAGTTCCGATTCATGTTTTCATTTTCCAAAAATATTATCATATTAACTTAAATTATTCTGCTGGATTAAGCCATTTATGGTTTTTAGCAAATATCTTTATTTATATAATAATTCTTTCACCTGTATTCTTTTTACTGAAAACCAACTATGATAATATTATATTCAGATTTTCAAGAAAGGTAACACGATTTCCTTTAGGGATCTATATGTTTTTATTGCCTTTTATTATAGAAGTTCTTATAATTCAACCGGAATCATTTAGTCTCTATTTATTCACACAACATGGGTTTTGGATTGGTTTATTAGCATTCTTTTTTGGTTTTTATTTTGTTGCGCTTGGAAATGAATTTTGGAATAGCGTAGAAAAATTGAAATATGTAAACCTATTTATTGCATTAAGCCTTTTCTTTTTTCGATGGTTTTTATTTGATTTAAGAGCTCCACTATATTTGACTTCTATTGAATCAATGTTATGGATATTTGCAATTTTTGGATGGAGTTATTCTTACCTTAATTACAAAAACAAATGGATTGTATATTTTAGTAAAGCAGCTTACCCATTATACATAGTTCATATGCTATTTCTGTATCTTTCAAATTATTTCATTTTCCCATTGAATCTAAATGTTGGACTGAAATACATTATCATTATTGTTTTGACTTTTATGGGTTCAATTGTTTTTTATGAGTTTGCAATAAATAGAAATAAGTTTATAAGACCTTTGTTTGGTTTGAAATTTTAAAATAACAGCGCATAACATTGTTTCACAAGCCATACGGGGGTTTGGTGGTTTTGTGACTTTTACATACCTTAGTAAGGGTTTTAAGGCTTGATTGATATGCAAGTCGGGAAATTCTCTTACAGGCCGGTATGACAGGGCCATTATAGGCAAAGCGCCTACAGGCGTAGCGGATAATTGCAATTTTTATTATATTTGTAAAAAAAGAAGAATATGGACTTACAAACACGAAAAATACATTTCATTCAAGAAATTTTAAGAGTTAAGAATGAGAGTATAATTGATAAGCTTGAGAAAATTCTTCATCAGGAACGAAAAAAGGTAATTGATAAAGAAATGAGTCCAATGACAATTGAAGAATTTAATTCTTTGATTGATAGTGCTGAAAATGACTCCAAAGATGGTAGAATGTACAATGCTGGTGAAATTATTAATGACATTGATACATGGAAATAAAAGTCTTATGGACAGAGACAGCACTGAATAATCTCGAAGACATTTTTGAATATTATAAATACAAAGCATCCGTACGAGTAGCAAGAAATCTTGTGAAAGGCCTGGTAAAGTCAACTCTTAAAATTCAAAATTCTCCTTTGATCGGTAAAAGAGAAGAATTATTAATTAACAGAAAGTTTGAATATCGTTTCTTAATTGTAGGAAACTACAAAATAATATATTGGACTGAAGGTAATTATATAAAAATTGCAACTGTTTTCGATTGTAGACAGAATCCTGAAAAAATAAAAAAACTGTAATCGCTCAACCTATAACACGCCATCACAAGCCATGCGGGGGTTTTGTGGTATTCTGACAATTTTAGTTCTCTTTAACTTTCGGTAACGAGTGATAGGTAAACAGTGCGGAATTCCCGCACTCTACAAAACCGTGGACTGTTATAAGTAATGCCCATTCAGCAAAACATTGAAGAAACAGCAAAATATTTGATGTAATATCATTAAATTATTATCTTCGTAAGGTATGAATTTGATAAAACAACATAGAAGTAAATTGATTTCCTTATGCAAGAAATATAAGGTAAGTGAGTTGTATGCTTTTGGATCAGTTTTGACTGACATGTTTAATAAAAAAAGCGACATTGATTTTCTTGTGAAGTTCGGTGATGTTGAATTGTATAATTACTTTGATAATTATATGGAATTTAAAGAATCTTTAGAAAGTCTTTTTAAAAGAAAAGTTGATTTATTAGAAATTCAAACATTAAAGAACCCGATACTTAGGCGTTCAATTGATAGAAACAAAATGAAAATATATGGACGAGCGGATTCTAAAATGGCTGTATGATATACAAGAAGCAATCAATGAGATTGAGAGTTACTTTATTGAAAATCCAAAAGACTTCAAATACTATCAATCAAATATTTTGCTTAAAAGAGCGGTTGAAAGAGACTTAGAAATAATTGGAGAAGCAGTAAATAGAATCTTGAAAAGAGATCCTGAATTTTCTATTGAATATGCTAAGCAAATTGTTGGACTGAGAAACCAGATTATTCATGCTTATGATAATATTTCAGACGAAAGTATTTGGGCAATTATTTCTAAACATATTCCAAATTTGAAAGAAGAAGTATCAAATTTTATTGATAAAGCTGAATAGGGCACAACTTATAACTTGTCATCACAAGCCATGAGGTGGTTTTGTGGTATTCTGACAATTTTAGTTCTCTTTAACTTTCGGTTTCGGGGGCACTGAAACACGGCGAAACTCCCGCACAGCTTCATACCCAAGGACCGTTATGCTGCATAAATTCTTCTCGCGAAAATTTGACAATTACGAAATATGTACGTATATTTGTACTTGTACGATAACTTAAAAGCGTAATGATATGTTAGCAGCAAATTATACAGAGTTTAGAACAAAACTGAAAAAATTCCTTGATACTGTTGAATCAGATAATGAAACTTTAATTATAAAGCGAAGTTCTGGTAAAGGGGCAGTCATGATTTCTTTGGATGAGTATAATTCAATAATGGAGACAGTTCATTTGTTAAGTTCAAAATCTAATGCAGATAGATTGTATGAATCAATTAGACAAATGAAAACAGGAGATACCATTAATGAAAAGCTAATCGAAGAGTAATGAGAATCATTTTTACTACGAATTCCTGGGAAGACTATACTTCATGGTTGCATGAAGACAAGAAAATGTTAAAGAAAATAAATGACTTAATTAAGGACATCCAAAGAAATCCATGTGAAGGGAATGGCAAACCAGAACCTTTAAAATACGATTTGGCTGGATACTGGTCTCGTAGAATTGACAGAGAACATAGATTGGTTTATCAAGCAGATAATAATGAAATTAGAATTTACGCTTGTAAATATCATTACGATAAATAGAAAAATTTACTTACCATAACCATCGTTCATTGATATTGAACATAAGGGCTTTTACATTGTTTTATATCAAACATTAAAACCAGAATATCATGAAAAAAAACATGGGTACTGCGGATAAAATTATCCGTATCATTTTAGCTTTAGTCATTGCTGTTTTATTTTATCTGAAAATAATTACAGGAACACTAGGAATTGTATTGCTTGTGTTGGCAGGTGTTTTCTTAATTACAAGTTTTATCAGCTTTTGTGGCTTATACACAGTGCTGGGAATTAATACATGTCCGGTTAAAAAGAAGGAATAAAAAAGTGGCATCATTTTAACTGATGCCACTACCTTAAACTTTTTATCTAGTTAATTAAAAACCACCTTCTTCATCTTCACTCATATCATCCATATTATCATTGGATCTTTTTCTTCGATCTGGCTTATAATTATTAATCTTATACGAAATCGTTAATGTTACCAAAGGAGTATTTGGCTGGAAATCAGACCATCTGTAAAAATCTTCTCCTTTATAAGTTGACGAATGACTCATTGTACCAAACACGTCTCTAACCTGCAATGTTGCTGATAACTGGTTTTTCATAAAACTTTGTCTGACAGCAAGGTTTGTCATAAAGAATCCGTCGCGCTCACCTTGTGCTGATACAGTAGGACTATTATACATTCCATTAAACTGTACTCTTGTGGTTTTACCTAAGCGTAATGTATTATTAAATCGTGTATTCCAGTTAAAGCTGCTTTCCGAAAAATCAACCACTTTATTAATTCCCTGATCTTCATACTCATATTCACCTTCAACTTTATAATCATATAAATTTCCCATTAAATCAATGTGCCACCATTTAACAACATCAATTCCTAACATCATTTCTATACCTAATGCATAATCCTTTCCAATATTCTGATAAGTTGTTTGATTTACATTATCTTCTTCTTCATAAGTACTCTGTATTCGCTCGATTTTATTATTTGTCACTCTATAATATGCATCTACAGAGAATGTATTTTTACCAAATTTTAACAAATGACTTAATTCGTAAGAATCAATATATTCTGGTAATAAATCCGGATTACCTATACTAACATTATATGCATCGCGCCATGTTACAAAGGGTTCCAGGTACCATCCGCGCGGCCGTTGTATTCTGCGTGAATAGTTTGTCATCCATTCGTTTTCGTTAGCAGTAGTATAAGAAAAGTGTAAAGTTGGGAAATAATCAAAACGATCAATTAAAAATGATTCGTTGGTTTCTTTTAAGGTAATGTCTCTGTATGTATACTCTCCTCTTAAACCCAACTGATAACCAAATTTTCCTATTGAACCTGAATACATTGTATAGATTGCATGTATAACACTTTTGTGATCCACATCATGCATAAAATCATCCATATACACGTATTTTTTTGTAGTAGTATCATACTGCTCCATTTCTGCCAACGAATTACTATTGTCTAAACGTGAATTAAAACCGGCTTCAAATTTATTTTCTTCATTAATAGGTAAAGTATAATCCAATTGAAATCTCCATGAAGTATTTGGTCCTGATTCAGTAGATATTTGCCCACTTGTTAAGTTCCCTGCCATATCCACTAATTCATTAATTGATTCTTCGCTAAAATCTCTTGCTCTATAATTCGCTAAGGCATATATCTGATGTCCTTTTTTAAAAAAATTCTTAGTATACCCCAAATTAAAATTATAATAGCTTCCTCCTCTGTCTGATGTTTCATCACTAACATAATAGTTCTTTATTGCCAAAGGGTCAGGGCTTTTATATTCAATATAATCTGTGTACGTATCTCCGCCACGAGAATGATCTCCATATGTTGCTTCCAAATTTATTGAGTTCCGTGGATTCAAGGTTAAATCAATACCACCGCGAACACTGTATGATTGTCCACCCCTTGAGAAATCTCCTTCTGATAATATATGATAGGTTGTATCTCCTCTTCTATTCCATGTTTCACCACTGCGGCTACCTTCCATATTTCTGTTATTAAAATCGGCACCCACAAAGAAATTAACTCTTTCTTTTCTCCAGTTAATTAGGATATCTCCACCATAACGCTCATACATTCCAACATTTAGATTTGCTATTCCATTAAATCCTTGTAGTTTATTTTTCTTAGTAATGATATTAATAATACCTGATGTTCCATCCGGGTCATATTTAACTGATGGATTAGTTATTACTTCAATATTTTCAATTGCACTTGCAGGAATCTGGCTCAATGCATCACTTGGCTCTAAAACTGTTGGTTTACCATCAATTAAAACAGTAAAACTTTCGCTGCCCCTTAAACTAACATTACCTTCAATATCAACAGTTATTGATGGTACAGTTTCTAATATTTCAACTGCAGTACCAGATGCCGAAGTATGTTGCTGACTTACATTAATAACTTTTTTATCGATTTTATATGTCATTGTTGGTCGATCTGCCACAACAACAGCTTCATTAATTGCTTCAACCGCAGGATCTAATTCAACTCTTCCTAAATCAACTTCTCTGCTATTTGGTCTAATTGCAACCTTATCAATACTTTTTGGCTTATAGCCAATAAATGAAATATCGATTCTGTACATACCAAAATCTACATTTTTAAGCTTAAAAAAACCCGTTTGATCTGTAATTGTACCGTTTACAACCTTGTTTTCTTTGATGCTAAATATAGATATTGTAGCATATTCCAAGGGTTGATTTGCATCAGTATCAAATACAAATCCTTTTAAAGTACCCTTTGATGCTTCAACAGGATTGGTTTCTTCTGCATAAGTTGTTACTGTTAAACTTAATAACAACACTCCAAATATTAATCTTTTTATCATAATTTAAATTTTTAACAATTTTTTCTGCTTCAAAACTATAACTCAATTTTGTAGAAAACTTATCTGAATTTTGTAGGAAATTTGTATTCCTTCATTTTTAGAACCATTTTCTAAAAAAATATTACACTTCAAATACAAAATAGTTAAAGAAAAGTTCTGTTGTATTTTAATAAGGAATTAAGAAATCATGAAAACATGTTGACTATCAAGGTATTTATAGTATATTTTCAATTGATTTAAATCGCATATACGCTTAACCAGGGCTAATCCCAAACCTAATGATTGATTTGAATTATCTGAAGTAAAGAATCGTTCAAATACTTTTTCTTCGCTAACATTTAATTCTGCACCATAATTTGAGATCATAAATGAATCTTTTGTAGTAATTATCTTTATTGGACCTTCATTACTTGAATACCTTATGGCATTTCTTAAAAGGTTTTTTAGAATGATATCAAATAAAAATGGATCTATTATTAATTGATGATGTTTGTTAAGTTCAGTCTCTATTTTTAACGATTTTAACTCGATAAGCTCACTCACTGAATCAACATGCTTTAAAATTATCTCTTCAGTAAATAGGTCAAGTTTGTTTGTATACTCACCATTTTCAATTTTTGTTAGTAAATTTAAAGTGATGCCTAATTTCGATAAATGGTTTGTTTCGTCGTATATTGACTTTATGGTTTCGTTATGGTTTTCCATTACTTTTTCATCCGATATTAACCTTTCAGTCTTATTCCTGATAATTGTTAATGGCGTTTGTATTTCGTGGGCCATATTCTCTGTATATTCTTTTAAATTTCGATAATCATCTTCAATACGGTTGACCATACTTTTAAACAGATATTGCATTTTCTTAAATTCCAGTGTGCTCGAATTAATTGTATTTATCTCTGATCCTTTTCCTACTTTATATTTATTCATCTGGGCCAATATCTTATGAAAAGGTTTAAGTAAAAATCCTGATAATAAAGCACTAAATACAATTATTAATAATGCCAAAAGAATAAATGAAGGAACAATTCTGGAAGCTACATCTTGTTTGAGATTTGTAAAATCATCAATATTAACAACCATCTCAACCAGGTAAAAATCTGTTTTACCTTTTATAACTACCAATTTTTCTCTATGTAGCTCAAATGTTTCAAGTTCTTCAATATATATTAAAGTATCTTTATATTGAGGGAACTTTATTGTATCAGAAATATTTCCAAGAACACTAATTTTTGTTGTTCTGAAATCTTT
>CAZPMA010000059.1:0-9313 GCA_964587535.1 uncultured Bacteroidales bacterium | reverse complement strand
TCTTTTGTTAAAACCCTCCCTTTATTATACATAAAATATAATAGAAGATCATATTCTTTTCTGGTTAATTCAACAAATTCAGAATCAACAAAAACTTCTCTGGAATCTAAATCTATTTTGATTTTATTAATCTCAAGCTGACTGCTGCCTTTAAATTTTTTTCGTCTTATTATTGAACGAACACGGGCATTTAATTCAGCTTTATGAAAGGGCTTTGTAATAAAGTCATCCGCTCCCAGTTCCAATCCCATTACCTTATCTTCAATAGCATTTTTGGCAGTTACAATTAATATTCCAGGATTCCTTTGTAAACGTTTTAACTCGTGTATTAAGTCTAATCCTGAACCATCAGGCAATCCTAAGTCTAAAATTATTAAATCATAATCATATACCAACACTTTATCAGTAGCATCCATTAAGGTATTAGCTGTTTCTACAATAAATCCGTTTTCAATTAAAAACTTTGATAAATCATCAGCTAATTGAAAATTGTCTTCTACAATTAATAATTTCATGTGTTTTTTTTACTATTTATTATGATCACATGTTTATTGATTACTATATTTGCGCACTTAAAAAATAATTATTTTTATTAATGTAAACAATGCTTATTTTTTTATACTTATTTCATAATCAGAATTTTTGTAAAAATATTAATAAAATCTGTAGAAAATTAGTTTTTATTTTTTTGTAACAATTATAGCATTTGAACGTCTTTACCACATTAAATAATTTTTATAAATAACTAATGAGATTCATTTTATTTATTGCTTTGCTTATTATATTAACATCAGCAACAACCAATACACGAAACAATTATCCGGTACCGGAAAAAACAAACGAAAGATTGTTTTTCATACAAAGAAGTTTAAATAGTAATACTATTGTCTATGATGCCAATTTCGATAAAAATGGAAATCTAATCGAAGAATCTCCCATAGACGTATATTGGATTCGCTACGATGAGTGTGGGCAAAGAATGGAATTAAGAAAAATAGAAAAGAATCTGGCATTTGGAATTGAATTCTCAAAGTTAGATCAAAAAGGTTATCACTATAAAGTTAATATAATAGCAGAAAAAAGCAGGGATATATTTTTAAAACAAGAAGCTCCATTTAGAGCAAAAGCATACTTAAAAATTGGTGATAGAATGTCTGAGCTAAGTTACTTGTACCTGGAATCAGTAGATGGAATAATTCCAGGACTTAAATCCATTGAAATTTTTGGCATTGATACATTAAATAGGAAAAACACCTACGAGAAAGTTTTATATTAAACCTTAAGAAAGCCCTTTGGTTAAACCAAATTTCTTTAACTTAGTCTGATTAGTTATTCTTCTTTATTTCAAATAAAAATACTTTCTATGAAAACTATTGGATTATTAGGCGGTATGAGTTGGGAATCATCACTCGTATATTATAAAATTGTTAATGAAAAAATTAAAGAAAAACTGGGTGGACACCATTCGTGTGAATGTGTAATGTACTCGGTAGATTTTGATCCTATTATGAAATTGCAACATGAAGGCAAATGGGATGAACTAACTAAATTAATGATTGAAGCAGCAAAAAAAATAGAAAATGGTGGTGCAGAAATGTTAAGTATTTGCACAAATACAATGCATAAAATGTATGATGATATACAAAATAATATTTCAATTCCTGTTTTACATATTGCAGATGCTACAGCTGAAGCTATAAAAGAAAATAATATTAGCACCGTTGCTTTGCTAGGAACTCGATTTACCATGGAACAAGAATTTTACAAAGGTCGACTCCTAGAAAAACATGGCATTAAAGTTTTAACTCCTGAAGGAAATGATCTTGAATTAGTACATAATATTATTTACAATGAATTGGTATTAGGAGAGATAAAAGATGAATCACGTAAAATATACCAGCAAATAATTGAAAACTTAGCACAAAAAGGAGCCAAAGGAGTTATTTTGGGATGTACTGAAATTCCGCTTCTTATTAAGCAAAAAGATGTAAGCATTGCTGTATTTGATACAACTACAATACATGCTGAAAAAACAGTTGAATTTGCAATAAAAAAGCAGCAATAAAATAATTGCTGCTTTATAGAGCTTTAAAAAATATCTTATTCTACATTTTTCATAGAAAGTTGAATTCTTTTTCTTGCTAAATCTACTTCAATAACCTTTACTTTAACATGTTGATGTAGTTTAACAACTTGATTAGGATCAGAAACAAATCTGTTTGCTAAATTTGAAATATGAACTAATCCATCTTGTTTAACACCAACATCAACAAAAGCTCCAAATTTTGTAATATTTGTTACAATTCCCGGTAAAACCATTCCTTCATGTAAATCTTCAATTTTATGAATCCCCTCAGCAAATTCAAAAACCTTAATTCCTTTTCTAGGATCACGCCCCGGTTTTGCCAGCTCATTCATGATATCGTTTAAAGTTGGTAAACCTACTGTTTTAGTTACATAATCATCTAACTTAATTTGCTTACGCAGATTTTCATCTTTAATTAAATCAATAACCTGGCAATTTAAATCAGAAGCCATCTTCTCAACAATATGATAGCTCTCAGGGTGCACTGCACTGTTATCTAAAGGGTTTTCAGCATTATCAATCCGAAGAAATCCTGCAGCCTGCTGAAAAGCTTTATCTCCCATTCGTTTTACATTTTGCAGTTCTTTTCTTGATTTAAATGCTCCATTTTCTTTTCGGTAATCAACAATGTTTTGTGCCAATTGTGGCCCTAGTCCAGAAATATATGTTAACAAGTGTTTACTTGATGTATTCAGGCTTACACCAACCATATTTACACTGCTTTCCACAACCTGATCCAATTTACCTTTCAGTTTGTTCTGATCAACATCGTGCTGGTATTGTCCTACTCCTATCGATTTTGGGTCAATTTTAACCAATTCGGCTAATGGGTCCATTAATCTGCGACCAATAGAAACTGCACCACGAACCGTAACATCATATTGTGGAAACTCTTCACGAGCCACTGAAGATGCTGAATACACTGAAGCTCCATCTTCACTAACAACAAAAACTTTAACATCAGTTGTAAATCTTATGTTCTTTATTAATGACTCTGTTTCGCGGCTTGCTGTACCATTTCCAATAGCTATAGCATCAATTTTATAGGTTTCAACCATAGAATCAATTTTTTTCATTGACATGGCCCGTTCGTTCTGTGGAGGATGTGGATAAATTGTTTCGTTATGCAGCAAATTTCCTTGAGCATCCAAACATACAACTTTACAACCAGTTCTGTAACCAGGGTCGATTGCAAGAACATTTTTCTGTCCTAAAGGTGGTGATAAAAGTAACTGTCGTAGATTTTCGGCAAATACATTAATTGCATCATCATCAGCTTTTTCTTTAGATGAGTTCTTAAATTCTGTTTCCATTGATGGAGCCAGCAATCTTTTATAACTATCTTTTACAGCTTCTTCAACTTGTCGGGAAACATCATAAACTCCTTTGACAAACTGATCGTTAAGAATTTCTAATGCTTTATCTTCATCAGGGGTAATAGTAAGTTTCAAAAATCCTTCATTTTCTCCCCTGCGCATAGCCAACAATCTGTGTGAAGGACATTTTTTTAGAGGTTCGTTCCATTCAAAATAATCTTTAAACTTAATTCCTTCAAGTTCTTTTCCCTTAACAGATCTTGACTCTATTATTGCTTCATATTGAAATAACCTTCTTATATTGCTTCTTGCTCTTTCACTCTCGTTCACCCATTCTGCAATTATATCACGTGCTCCTTGCAAAGCATCTTCAATTGTAGGAACTTCATCATTAATAAATTGTTGAGCTCTGTTATCCAGATTTAACTCTTGCTGTTTCATAATAATTTTTGCCAAAGGCTCTAAGCCTTTCTCTTTTGCTTTTGTAGCTCGTGTTTTCTTCTTAGGTTTATATGGCAAATAAATATCTTCTAATTCTGTTAAAGTTTGTGCATTTTCAATTTTTGTTTTCAACTCAGGAGTTAAGTTTCCTTGTTCGTCAATAGTTTTAAGAATTGTCTCTCTTCTGTTATCAATTTCAATTAATTTAGTTAACAATTCCTTAACTGCAGCAATCTGAATTTCATCCAGACTTCCTGTAGCTTCTTTCCTGTATCTGCTAATAAAAGGTATTGTTGCACCTTCGTCGAATAGTTGTATAGTATTTTTTACCTGCCAGTCTTTAACAGATAATTCTGATGATATTTTTAGAATATGGTTTTCGTTCATAATTTTAAAAATTTTAAGAACTACTAAATTAATTTTTTTATCGATATTCTTTAAAAAAACTTACTAACAAAAAGCCCCACATTTCTGCGGGGCCAACCTTAAATATTTACACTTAACCTAAACTATATATTAAACCAAATATTTAGCAATAAATAAATATAATGTGCAAAAGAACCTGCAATAATACCACCTATAGTGTGAGATATTAATGCTTTGGAAGTAAGATGCCTGTAATTTAAAGTATCAAGCATTGCTGTATGTGTACTTAAATAACCACTCCAGCACATACCCATTGCTGTAAATACTGCAATTTCGTTTCCAGTAATAATTCCTTGTGCAAAAAATGTTTTTACAATTGATAATGCTGCACCAACGGCTCCTAATGAAGTAATTGGAAACGCAATTAATTCTGGCTTTTTAAATCCGAATAGACCATCAAATAACCAATCTAACCAACTTGCAAATTTAGGTAAGATCGGCACTCCTTCATATGCTAACCCCTGATATCCGACACTTGGATCATTTGGACCAAAAGTTAAGATCATAATAACAGTACTTATTATCAATACCCCGGGAATAATTTGCAAGCCCAGATCAACACCTGATTTACCTCCATCAAGTATTGAATTTAAAAATCGTAAAAAGGTACCCCCTTTAGATTTGAATGAAATTGAAGATGAATCTTCTTTAATTTCTGGTAGCTCTTCTTTCGGAAATTGTTTTTTAATCATTGATTGCATTAATCTGGTCGATACAATGGCCCCTATAATTGCTCCTAAGAATCCAATCATTGCAGGGCCAAAAAAACCAAAACTTGACATAAAAGTCAGAACTATTAACCCCATTCCAAATGCAGTCCCAAAATTTGTTAATGAGATTAACTCAAACTTTCTAAAATATTTACTAAAGCTTTTATCATTTGCTAAGCTAATAATTGCAGGATTGTCTGAAAAGAAAGTCATCAGTCCTGCTAAGGATGCTACCCCGGGAAGTTTAAATACCGGACGCATTAAGGGTGCTAAAAATATTTCTAATAAACGTACTACTCCGAATTCAATCATCAATTTTCCTAATGCACCTGAAAGAACTGTAATTCCCATTATAAAGAAAACAGTGTTCATTAATAAATCCCAGGCTGTATTCATTATTGTATTAAGCAAATTTGTAATTCCCATTACACTTCCTAAATAGCCAAAAAATCCAAAAAATAATATTAGGAAAACAAAAGCTTCGTAACGTCTATTTCTTAAAAAATCAGATTGTTTAATACTTTTTAATGCATTCATATAAATAACCCTAAAATTTAAACCCAAAATTTTATTTAACCCGGGACAAAAATAGGATCGTATAAAAACAAAAAAATTGATATATCTCATGTATATCAACATTTTTAGATGTTATGTAACAATGATAAAAATCAGGTTTATACTTAGGCTTTTGGGTTTAGGTATTTATCGATTTTTTGCATTAAGTCGTACCTGTTAATTGGTTTTGAAATATAATCATCACATCCTGCATTTTTAATTTTCACTTCATCATCATCCATCGTATTTGCAGTTTGAGCAATTATTGGTAGTTCAGGTTTGAATTTTTTAATTCGCAAGGTAGCTTCTAATCCATCCATAATCGGCAATTGAATATCCATAAGCACCAGGTCAATATTACTATTTTGGATACACATTTCAACAGCTTGTTCACCATTAGAAGCATAATAAATATTGACATGAGATTCTTTCAGAAACTTTACCAATAATTCAAATGATACTATCGCATCTTCTACAATTAGTATCGTTTTATCCATCCAAACATATTCTCCTTTAATATCTTTTTTTTCTGTGTTTATCTTTCGTTTACTAAGCTGATAAGGCACTGTAAAATAAAATGTTGATCCCTTACCCTTTTCAGAATCAACCCATATTTTACCTTTAAGATTTTCAACAATTCCTTTTGATATTGACAAACCTATTCCCGGCCCACCAAATTTTCTTGCAGAAGAAGTTTCAACCTGTCTGAATTGTTCAAATATAATATCCTTTTCATTTTTTTCTAAACCTATACCTGTGTCTGAAACAAAAAATACAATATTTGGAATATCAATATAATAACCAAATTTTATCTTCCCTTCAAATGTAAACTTAAGAGCATTATTAAGTAAATTATATAATACCTGCCTTATCCTATGTTCATCAGAGAATATTTTAAAATCATTTCCTTCAAATTCCTTTTCAACCTCAATAACAATATTTTTTTCTAAGCTATCCCTTTCTGATATAAATAAGCTATAGAGTTCGTCCAACACTTTATTCAGTTCAAAATCAGATAAGGTAACTTTTAGTTTATTGGCTTCAATTTTTGATAGGTCAATAATATCATTTAATAAATCAAGTAAAATATATCCGCTATTATGTATTATATTAATATATTTCCTTACAACTTCTATGTCCCAGGTATTATCATCAATTAACAATTTAGAAAATCCAATAATACCATTCATAGGTGTCCTAAATTCGTGGGAAACATTAGCCAGGAATGCTGTTTTTAATCTGTTTGATTCTTCTGCTTTTTCTTTAGCCAGAGATAATTTCTGATTGGCTATTTCAATTTCTTTTATGTATCTGTATTCTTTGTTATATTGTTGCTTTCTATAAATAATATTCCCCCACAGCACTAGTATAATAATTATGAGTAAAATAAATATTACTCCAAAAAAAATCGCTTCTTTTTTATGTAATTCAATAAACGAAAAAGTGCTATTTATTAAAACTGATTCATTTGGCAATTTTGATCTTTTTATTCCAAATTTTTTAATTTTTTTTAGATCAAACATATATATTGGAGTAGATATCTGAATGTCAATTTCGTTAATATCTTTTCCAAGCATAACTTGGTTAGCTATTTTTGAAGCTGAGTATCCCTGATTAAATCCAGAGTTCATTTTTCCTCCCACAATCCCTTTATTTAAATAAAAATCCCAGATCCCATAAACAGGTACCTTTGCAAATGTTGTTACATTTTTTACTATTTCATTATACGAGCAATATTCATCATTTTTATCTTTAGTAAATGTTGTTAAAAGAATCACGGAATTATCATCAAGGGATGAAATTTTCTTAAATAAATCTTCAAATGAATATGTTCTTAAAAATTCGTAATTACAATCTTCATTGCACATCAGAAAAGCACGGTAAGCTCTATCATATATTATTTTACCCGTTTTTGTTTCATCAACAATAACATATAACTTTGAATAATCAGGATGGAGTTTCTTTATTGTTGAAATATTATCTTCATATTCAATTTCTTCAATTATTCCGGAATAGCCTTTCGGATATGTATGTGGATTATTTATTCCACAAAAGACAACTGGTATATTCCCAAATAATGTATCCCGATACTGCATCATAAAATCCAAAGCATTATCATCTGAGAGTATGATGAGATCAATTTTTTTTGATTTATATTTTTGATATAAAAGTTCGCTCTGCTTTTTATAGTAATTTGGTTCAAAGAATCTCTTTGAGTCAAGGAATTCAATATAAATTTCTTCGTCGAAATCATTTTCCGAGAGTCCAGTTTCAATTCCTTTTATAATATCATCTGTCCATTGCAATCCTTTATGATAAGAATTAAGAATTACGATGTTTATATCTTTAGCAGAGTATACTGTAGATTGGAAAAACAGTATAAGTAATATGGATAGTATAAAATGGCGTAGGTTCATCTTTTCGTAAAAACAAAAGCAATATATAAAAAACAAATCTAAAACAAAACTGAATCAAATAAAAAGAGCAACCAATTGGCTGCTCTTTTCATATATAAATTAATTTGATTATGCTAATCCGGCAAATCCCATAAATGCAAGTGCTAATAAACCTGCCACCACTAGAGCTATTGGCACTCCTTTCATCGCTTTTGGAATGTTAACCAGATCCAAATGCTCACGTAATCCGGCAAATGTAATTAATGCCAAGCCAAAACCAATAGCATTTGCAATTGCAAAAACAACACTTTCCAATAGGTTATAATCATTCTGCACCGCCAATATAGCAACCCCTAATACCGCGCAGTTTGTAGTAATTAAAGGTAAGAAAATACCTAGTGCCTGATATAATGAAGGACTAACTTTCTTTAATATAATTTCTACTAACTGAACAAGAGATGCAATTACAAGAATAAATGTAATTGTTTGCATAAAAGCAATACCAAAAGCATCTAAGACATATTTTTGTAGTAAGTAAGTTACTATTGTAGCAATAACCATAACGAAAGTAACTGCCCCGGTCATCCCGATAGAAGTTTCTACCTTGCTAGAAACCCCAATAAATGGACATACTCCGAGAAACTTTGCTAATACAATATTGTTTACAAATATTGCAGAGATAATAATAAGTATATATTCCATAATATTTTATTTAAGCAGTTTTCTTATTGATTTTATTTATCATTACAATCAGGTAACCTAGAACAAGAAATGCACCTGGTGCTAAAACAAACACTAACATTCCATCTCCGGCAATAAATTTATATCCGAAAATAGACCCACTACCTAATATTTCTCGTATACCACCTAAAATAGTTAATGCCATTGCAAATCCTAGTCCCATACCTAAACCATCAATAATAGATGAAAAGATATTGTTTTTCGATGCAAAAGCTTCTGCTCTTCCTAATACGATACAGTTAACAACAATTAAAGGAATAAATAATCCCAGCTGTTCAAAAAGTGAAGGTACATAAGCTTGCATTAATAATTCAACCATTGTTACAAACGATGCAATAATAACAATGAAAGAAGGAATACGTACTTTATCAGGAATTTGAGATTTAACTAATGATACAACAAGATTCGACATAACCAACACAAATGTTGTAGCCAATCCCATACCTAAACCATTGATAGCTGATGTTGTTACTCCTAATGTAGGACACATTCCTAATAGAAGAACAAGTACAGGATTTTCTTTGAAAAATCCTTTGCTAAAGTTTTTCCATTGATTCATTTTTTACCTCCTTCCATATATGCATTGTATGCTCTGTCAACAGCATCGCAAAATGCTCTTGAACTAATTGTAGAAGCTGTAAT
>CAZPMA010000058.1:0-18576 GCA_964587535.1 uncultured Bacteroidales bacterium | reverse complement strand
ATCGATTTTATTTAAATATTTTTTAATGGGTATTGACTGGTTTATTGTTAAGACAGGAGGAACATCCCCATATGAAAATCCACAAGCAATACCTGTAGCATTGTCAATTTTTCACACAACATTTAATATTGTTAACGTTCTTGTGTTTATTTGGTTTACGAAATTTCTACAAATGATTGTGACTAAAATGGTGCCTCAAAAAGAAGATACTGAAGAATTCCGTTTACAATTTATAAATACAGGATTATTATCTACATCAGAGTTATCAATACATCAGGCAAAAAGAGAGATAATGGTTTATACTCAAAGGGTACATAAGATGTATGGATATGTAAAAGAAATGTTTATGGAGAGTAATGAAAAGAAATTTTACAAACTTTTTGACAAGGTAGAACGATATGAAGGTATTTGTGATAGAATGGAAGAAGAAATTGCAGATTATCTTACAAAAATATCGGAAGGCGACTTAAGTATTTTAGGTTCTAAACGAGTTAAAGCAATGCTTAATGTTATTACCGACATAGAAAGCATTGGAGATACTTGTTATAATTTGGCAAAAACATTAATGCGTAAGCGTGACAAAAAAATATGGTTCGATACTCCATTACGAGAAAACATTATTCAAATGCTAGAATTAGGAGAAAAAGCGCTATTGGAAATGCAAAAAAATGTTGATCACGGATATAAAAACATTAACATTATTCATGCTCAGGAGATTGAGGAAAAAATTAATCGGTTTAGAACAAAGCTGAAAAAAGAACATTTAAAAAAGGTAGAGAAGAAGGAATATAACTATCAAACAGGAATTATATATAACGATCTGGTTTGTGAATGCGAGAAAATAGGCGATTTTGCAATTAATGTTTCTGAATCTATAGAAGAAATTAGCCAATAAATAGAAAAATTTAAAAGCATAAAGGGTCTGTTAACAGACCCTTTTTTTATTAATCATCTTCTTCCGACTCATCAATACCATCTTTAAATCCAAAAAGATCAAATTCTTCATCTTCATCAATTTCATTTTCAATTTCTTTCTTGAAATATTTACTCTTTCTTGAAGAGTCCATCTTTTTTGTTCTTAGTTCACTATCTCCATCAGAATTTCTTGTCTTTTTTGACTTTTGAAAATTTTTACTTGATTTCATTTTAAAATTTATTGAAAATATTTCTAATTAGTTTTTTTGGTAAGTTGTAAATACTTGAATTTTATAAAATAAGTTAGTAATTTGAAACAATTAATAGTTTAATAATGTTAAATGCAAGGTAAAAAAATTTTTATTTTTTTAAAAAAGAAAAATAAAATTATTTTCACTTTGCTTTAAACCTGCATTTAGCAGATTAATACAATTAAAAAAAGAAAAATGAATTGTAACTTTTTATTAGTCCGAATAGTATAAATATCTAGATTATTGTATACCAACCTAAATATCATCAATATGAAACAAATTTTACAAGACAAAGATTATGCAGAGATTTCTTACGATCGGGAGCTTAAATTGGGAAAAATTGTTTGGAAAAGAAAAGCAAGCACGGAAGAGTATCAATATGCTTTTATGGTTTTATTGGAGTATGCAAAAGAAAACCCAACAGACAACTTTTTATCTGACATACGAAATCAAGGAGTAGTTTCTCCAGAGAACAGAAAGTGGTTTGAAACCGAAATGCTTCCTGCAGCAATTGAAGGTGGATTAAAAAGAGCAGCTGTTGTATTTGATGGTAATGTTTTCAAAAAGTATTACATTAACATGATCATCAAAGTATCCAATAAATTTGGGATGCCATTAAAAATGTTTAATTCTGAAGAGGAAGCAATAGAATGGTTTAAAGGGAAAGATGTTGCGGAAGCGGTATAAAGTTTTATTGTTGTTTTACTTTATCTGCGTCCACAAACTTATAAACTTTATCAGAACGGCGTATTAAGGTTGCGATTGGTACAGAGCATCGAATTCCTTTTTGCGCTATTTTTGTATTTTTAAGATCAACTCGTATTTCTTCAACTACAGTTTGTACTACGCCGGTTGTTGGTCCTATAATTAAAATTTCATCCCCAACTTTTAAATCATACGTTTCAATTAAGAACTCGGCTACTTTTATCTTAGAAAAATAATTGGTTGTTTTTCCAATATATAACTTGCGCTTTGTTGCTCTTGACCCGTATTTATGACTCCACTCCCCGAGTTTTCTGCCTAAATAATAGCCATCCCAAAAACCGCGATTAAAGACAGTAGATAATTTATTCATCCAAGCATCAATTTTTTCCTGTCCATAAGTGCCATCAATATAAGCATGAATGGCTTCATTATAACTTTCTGATACCGTTTTGACATATTCAGGTGGACGAGCTCTTCCTTCAATTTTTAAAACACTAACTCCTGCATCAAGCAATTTGTTGAGAAAATTAATAGTGCATAAGTCCTTGGGAGACATGATGTATTCATTGTCAATTTCAAGTTGATTCCCAGATTCTTTTTCTGTTACTGTATATGCCTTCCTGCAAGTTTGCAGGCATGCACCACGATTTGCCGAATAATTCTTTTCATGTAAACTCAAATAACATTTTCCAGAAATGGCCATACATAATGCTCCATGCACAAACATCTCAATTTTTAAAAGTTTTCCAGAAGGCCCGGTTATATTTCTTTCTCGAATAGCCTTAGAAATTTCTGAAACCTGATCAAGGTTAAGTTCTCGCGCTAAAACAACAACATCTGCGAATTGAGCAAAAAAGATCAGACTTTCTATATTACTAACATTTAGCTGAGTGGAAATATGAACTTCAACCCCAACAGATCGAGCATAATTAATTGCTGAAATATCGGAGGCAATTATCGCTGTTATTTCATTTTCTTTAGCAGCATTTATTATTTCTCGCATTAATTGAAGTTCGGAATCATAAATAACAGTATTTACAGTTAAATAAGTCTTAATATTGTTTTTATTGCAGATTTCTACAATCTTTTTGAGATCATCAAATGTAAAATTGTTCGAAGAATGAGCTCTCATGTTCATTTTTTCAATACCAAAATAAACTGAATTGGCACCTCCCTGAATAGCAGCCATTAAGGATTCATATGATCCTACAGGTGCCATTATCTCGATATCTTCCCGTTTAATAGAATTCATTTTTCGACTATTGTGTTAAATAATACATTTGCAAAGTTAAATTATTCACAATTAAATTTATATATGAACTGAAATGTAAATCCAAATATTTAATTTTTTACTTAAATAACCACAAATAAAGCTTTAATTTTGACTTTGTCCCTGTAAATTAATATATTAAACCTAAAATTCAATGCTATGGATCAAGAAAGAATTCTTATTGAAACAATGGGGTACATTGAAAAACAGGTTAAGCTTACGCCGGTTGAAAGTAATATTATCCCTAACACATTTGTGTTTGAAAGTTTACATCCATTTCCTGGTTATCATGGTGAAAATTTGCCTGAGAAATCAGCTCCCAGCTCGTTATTTTTAATAGTAAACAAAGAATGTTCTTCAGAAGAAATTCTGCGAATAACTAAAAAAATTAAACAAAAATTTAATTGTAATTTCAATGCTTCTACAGGAAATATTTATACGAAGAAAACCACATATCCTTGTATAAGGATTAAGTATTTAAAGAGCTTTACTTTTTTGCCTGAATTAATGATGCAATATCAGGATGAAGGAATAAAATTTGCAAAACAAAAGCCCTATAAAACCGATGGTATTATAGTTATTAACAAATCATTTAAAGTTGAAAATGTAGAAGAAGGCATTTATAAAGATCATTATGAGCGTTCAAAAACTTATTTGGAGGTGCCTGTAAAATTAATATGGAGTGAATTTGTCGAAATGACTCATAAAATAAAAAACAACATTGATAATAGTAATTTTGATGCCGCTTTAGGCGTTTTTTTTATAAATGACAGTGTCGTAGATGTGATAAGAATATATACTGGAGAAGGAGAATACGAAAAAGCATTGCAAATTCGAAAAATGTATTTAGAGTGCATAGAGAAAAGATGATTGAAAAATAAATTAAAAATTAATTTGTTAAAAAGGCCAACCAAACCAGAGTTGGTTTTTTTAATTTTAAATAATAATATTTTGATGAAAAAGTATTAAAGTGGATTCCAAAGAACTTTTGTACTTTTGTGACTATATAAACAAAGAACAATGCACAACATTAAATCAATACTCATAGGCTTATTCCTTGGAATAATTATTTTATTGGCTATTGCTGTGTCGGTAAGTTTGATTTATGAAGATGAAGTGAGTCAATATTTGATCGAAGAGCTTAACGAGTATGTTTCATCTGAGGTTGAAATTGAAGAAGTGAACTTTTCCTTAATTAAGAAATTTCCTAAAGCATCGTTAGAATTTAAAAACGTAAGGGCATTTTCTAAAGAAGGGTATTTTAAGGAAATCTGCGGTTTTAAAACAGACACTTTATTTAATGCTAAGAGTTTATTTATAGAACTTAATATTCTAGATATCATAACAAAAAACTACACTATTAAAAGTATACATTTAGATAATGGTA
Organism: uncultured Bacteroidales bacterium; assembly: GCA_964587535.1. Taxonomy (GTDB): domain Bacteria; phylum Bacteroidota; class Bacteroidia; order Bacteroidales; family UBA12077; genus UBA12077. The sequence continues at coordinate 14,048 of CAZPMA010000058.1, read as the reverse complement.
GTGTAAATTTATTTATTGATCGATTTGGAGACCCAAATTATATTTTTTGGAATCAGAATCCAGAAAATGAGTCTGAAGAGTTTACGCTGAAACTCGAGCAAGTTAAACTTACAAACAGTGAAGTCTTATTTTGTAATGAAGCTACAAGTTTTATCGTAAGCACACATGCGAAGAAAGTAAATTTCCAAGGAAACTTTTCAAATCAGAATTATCTGATGAAAATTAAATCAGACATTTTTATTAAAAGCTTAGAAATAGATAAAATAAAATATTTAAATGATAATTCATTAATATCAGATATAGAATTAGATATAATTAACAAGAAATTAATATTTAATAGTGGAAATTTAAAACTGAATGGGTTAGTATTTAATTTAAGTGGAGAGTATGATGTGTCTGATAATAAAAAAGATATAAACTTATTAATAACTGGGGGTGGTTTAAGCCTAAGAAGCTTCATAAAAACACTACCAAATACGATTAAAGATGAGTTCCCGAATATAATTGTACAAAAGGGAAATGTAAACTTAAATTTCACCGTTAAAGGTAAAAACATTAATAAAAATAATCCACATATTGAAATAGATTATTTAATTAATAACGCACAATTATTTGATGAAAAAAGAAATATAAGATTACAAAAAATTACCATTAATGGACAATTTACTAATGGTGACCAGAACTGTGCTTTAAGTTCAAAATTAATTTTTAAGGAATTTGAAGCAAATCTGGAGAATTCTTATGTTAATGGATCTTTTAAAATACATAATCTTAAAGACCCCAATATAAAATTAGATTTAAACACAGATATAATTTTAGATGAGTTACATGCAATTGTAAAAATTGACACACTAGAAATATTACAGGGAAGAGCAAAAGCAAAGGTATTTTATAATGGGAGTTATCAAGAATTAAGATCGTTTAAATTTCAAGATCTTTTTACTAAAGAATATGAGCTTAATATTTCTATAAAAGAAGGAAAGGTGAAATTAGTAAAAAATCCTATTTTAATATCAGACTTATCAGGAAGCGTAGAACTAAAAAAATCATTGTATGCTGACAGCATATATTTTCGAATAAATGAAAATGATTTTTTACTAAATGGAAGAATATCAAAACTGTTCGAATATTTTAATGAAAAGGAAATATTTAATGTAAACGCAAAGCTTGAATCAAACAGAATTGATTTAAACGAATTAGCACCACTGTTTAAGGTAGATAAAACACAGGAAAACAATTCTTCATATAAGTTTCCTGAAAAACTGGCATTACAACTAAGGCTTGACATCAAAGATTTTAACGTTGGTAAATTCAGCGCTAGTAATATTAGTGGTAACTTAAACTATAAACCAAAAATGTTTTCACTTCATCAAATATCATTTAACTCAATGGATGGAAACATTAAGGCTGGTGGGGTGATAATTCAGAAATACACCAACGATTTTACCGTGAGAACTCAAAGCAAATTAAACAACATTGATATCAATAAGTTATTTTATTCTTTCAATGATTTTGGCCAAAAATTTATAATTAACGAAAATTTAGAAGGCAACTTGTCTGGAGATTTATATTTTAATTCAGAATGGTCTGATAAACTTAAAGTTCATAAAAACACGGTTAAAACAGATTGTGATATAACACTAACGGACGGAGAGCTAAATAATTTTGAACCAATGCAAGCATTGTCAAGGTTTATAGATGTTGATGAACTTAAAAACATCAAATTTTCAACCTTAAGAAATCAAATAACTATTGAAAATGAGAAGATTATTATTCCTCAAATGAACATTGAATCTTCAGTAATAAATGTAACTGCTTCAGGCGAACACAATTTTGATAATACTTATGAATATCATTTAAAACTATTACTTTCAGATTTATTATCTGGAAAATTTAAACGATCAAAACGCAAAAAGAAAGACGAGAATATAGAGGAAGATAATACAGGGAGAATCACATTATATTTATTGTTAAAAGGAGATGAGGATGATTTTAAAGTTAGATACGACAGAAAGCAGGCAAAGACAGAACGTAAAAAGAGTATGAATAACGAGAAAAATGAATTAAAGCAATTGCTTAACCAGGAACTTGGCTTGTATAAAAATGACTCAATCATAAAGTCTCAAGAAAAAAAAGAGGAAAACTTTAAGGTTGAATTTGAAGATGTGCGTATTAATAATGAAAAAGAGAAAGAAAAAGCAGAAGAACAGAAATTTGAAATTGAATGGGAAGAAAATGACACAACCAATAATGGATAAAAAACAAATATTCGTAAAAGATTTATAAAATAATACATTAGAATATTATTTTTACATTCCATAACCTTTAAAATTAGAAATCTTGAATATTTACTCTAAAAAACAGAAGTGGAAATTGCTTTTGCTAATAATAGCTATCTTTATTGGGATTTCGTCATTTGTTATAACGAATAATCTGGTAAAAAAACTAGCTGTTGAAGAGCGAAAAAAAGTTGAACTTTGGGCATTGGGAATGCGTCAACTTTCGTCCCTGGACAGTGAAGAAAAAGATTATACCTTTATTCTGGAAGTTATAAAAAACAACGAAACTGTTCCGGTAATATTAACAGATAAGGAAGGTAATATTATTTCAACACGAAACTTAGATCCCCACAAAGAAAACAATAAGGAATATTTAGCAAAGCAGCTAGAAAAAATGAAGAAGGATAAAGATCCTATTGAAATAATGCTTCTTGATGGAAATATGAATTATATCTATTACAAAGAGTCAATTTTACTTATTAGACTTTTTTATTTTCCAATTATTCAATTTGGTGTAATTTTCTTATTTCTATTTGTTTCTTATTTAGCTTTTAGCACTTCACGAAAGGCAGAACAAAATCAGGTTTGGGTTGGTATGTCAAAAGAAACTGCACATCAGCTTGGAACTCCCACTTCTTCATTAATGGCAAGTTTAGAATTGCTGAAGTTAAAAAAAGTTGATCCTGAAATTACAAATGAATTTGAAAAGGACGTTAAACGCCTTGAAATAATCACGGAACGTTTTTCTAAAATAGGATCAAAACCAAAACTTAGAAAACAAAATATTATCACTGTTTTACTAAATGCTGTTGATTACATTAAGGCACGTTCGTCCAAGAAAGTTAATTTTAAATACAATTTTGCAGAGAATGATATTATTAATGTTCCATTTAACCCTTCTTTATTTGAATGGGTAATCGAAAATTTATGCAAGAATGCAATTGACTCGATGGAAGGAAATGGAAACATAACAATTAATATTGATGACAGAATACAATATTTATTTATTGATATAATTGATGATGGGAAAGGAATACCAAAATCAAAATATAAAACAATTTTTCAACCCGGCTATACTACAAAACAAAGAGGATGGGGATTAGGATTATCACTCTCAAAAAGAATAATTGAAATTTATCACGATGGAAAGATTTTTGTAAATCATTCAGAAATAGATAAGGGAACAAATATGAGGATAGTTTTAAGAAAAAAACACACAATAAATACTCTTTAAATGAAAAACAGAGGCAGCTTTGATATTTTTTCTTTTTTTATTCAAATATAAATTTATACTTTTGCACGATGTAAAATTTTGGAATAGAGGTGGAAAGTTTACACAAATATCGAATTGTTTATCAGGGATTGAAGGAAGGGCTGCACGAGTTTGATTTTGATGTAGATAACTTGTTCTTTGAAAAATTAGAATATTCAGAGATTAAGAAAGGAAGTTTAAACGCACATGTTGTGCTAATAAAAAAATCAACTTTTCTTGAACTTGACTTTCAAATAAATGGTAATGTTGAACTGGTATGTGATCGTTGTCTGGATGAATATTTACAAGAAATAGACTATAATGGAAAATTATTTGTAAAGTTCTCGGAAACAGAGGGTGATTTAGCAGAAGATGTTATTTGCTTATCTCAATCAGATTACGAATTAGATATCTCACATTACATATACGAAAGCATAAACTTGAGTATTCCACTAAAGCGAGTACATCCGGATGATAAAAATGGGAAAAGTACTTGCAATCCAGAAATGATTAAAAAACTAAAAAATTTTAAAATAGATGAGCCTACCGATGATACTATTGATCCGAGGTGGGATGATTTACGTAAATTAATGGCAAACAATAATAATTAGGAAAAATGGCACATCCAAAGAGAAAGACATCGAAACAGAGAAGAGACAAGAGAAGAACACATTACAAAGCAACTGAACCAACTGTTGCATCATGTTCAAACTGCGGTGCTACACATCAGTATCACAGAGTTTGTCCGGAATGTGGTTACTACAAAGGACAGTTAGCTGTTGAGAAAGAAGTAAACGCATAATTCAAAATAATTCAAAGCTCGAATGAGAATTGGAATAGATATTATGGGTGGTGATTTTGCTCCTGAAGCTACGGTTTTAGGGGCAATTTTAGCTCATAAAGAAATGTCTTCTGATGATAGATTGGTTCTAATTGGTGATCTAAATAAAATTACTGAGATTTTAAACCGTGAGAACTATAGTATTGATAACTTTGATATAGTGCATACTACTCAAATTATTGATATGCATGATCATCCGGCAAAGGCATTTCAGAAAAAGCCAGATTCTAGCATTGCTAAAGGGTTTTATCTGCTGGCTAAAGGTGAAATAGATGGTTTTGCCAGTGCCGGAAGCACTGGTGCAATGATGGTAGGAGCTATGTATACAGTTCGTTCAATTCCTGGAGTTATTCGACCAGTTATTACTGCTGCCGTTCCAAAACCAAATGGAAACTACACAATTCTTTTAGATGTTGGATTAAATCCTGACACAAAACCGGATGTATTATATCAATATGCTATTCTAGGATCAATTTATGCTGAGAATGTATATAATTTGGACAATCCAAAGGTAGGTTTATTAAATATTGGATCTGAAGAAGAAAAGGGAAACCTGGTAACTAAATCTGCACACGAAATGATGAAAGACACCAGTGAATTTAATTTCATTGGTAATATTGAAGCAAATGAGCTTTTTGATGAAGGGAAAGCAGATGTAATCGTTTGTGATGGTTTTGTTGGGAATGTAATATTAAAGCAAGCTGAAGCTTTTTATACTTTATATAGAAAAAGAAAACTTAAAGACGAGTTTTTCGACAAGTTTAATTTTGAAAATTATGGAGGAACTCCAGTCTTAGGTGTTAACAAAGATATTGTTATAGGTCACGGAATATCAAATGATGTGGCTATCAAAAATATGATTCTCCACACTAAAGAAGTGGTTGAAGCAAAACTTTCTGAAAAAATTAAGGAGGCTTTCAAATGACAAAGTTAAGAGCAACTATTACAGGAGTAGGTGGATATGTTCCTGATTATATTCTTACAAATGAAGAGTTGAGTAAAATGGTCGATACATCTGATGAGTGGATTATGACTCGTATCGGCATTAAAGAAAGACATATAATAAAAGAAGAAGGCGAAGGTTCTTCATTCGTTGGTTCAAAAGCAGTAATGCAGTTGCTCGAAAAAACAGGCACATCTCCTGATGAAATTGATTTGCTAATTTGTGCTACAGTAACACCTGATCATCAGTTTCCTGCTACAGCAAATATTATTTCTGATAAAGTAGGAATTAAAAATGCACACAGTTTTGATTTAAATGCAGGATGTTCAGGATTCTTATATGCATTAAATACTGCATCAAAATTTGTTGAAGCAGGATCGCACAAAAAAGTAGTTGTTGTAGGTGCAGAAAAAATGTCTTCTATTGTTGATTATCAAGATAGAGCTACATGTCCAATTTTTGGAGATGGAGCAGGAGCTGTTTTATTGGAACCAACTACAGACGAAATTGGTATTGTAGATTCTATTTTACAATCCGACGGAGTAGGCAGAATTCATTTACACCAAAAAGCGGGTGGATCTGTAGCACCTGCATCGCACGAAACAATTGATGCACGTCAGCATTTTATTTACCAGGAAGGACAACCTGTTTTTAAATGGGCTGTATCTAAAATGGCTGATGTTTCTGTTGAAATGATGAAACGTCATGAAATTGAACCTGATGATTTAAACTGGTTGGTGCCACACCAGGCAAATATGCGTATTATTGAAGCTACTGCAAACAGAATGGGAATTAAAAAAGAGCAGGTAATGATTAATATCCAGAAATATGGAAACACTACTGCTGCAACTCTGCCATTATGTTTATGGGAGTGGGAAGATCAACTGAAAAAAGGAGATAACATTATTCTTGCAACATTTGGTGCTGGATTTACCTGGGGTGCCATGTACGTGAAGTGGGGATATGACGGAAAAAACGTTAAGTAATAAAATCTAATTATATATAACCCGAAGCAAATAGCTTCGGGTTTTTTGTATGAATTATCTTAATTACTAAAGACCATTCTAAATTCAGTTGATCTATATGGTACAGAAGAAACTTGAATAGTACCATTGTGTAGTTTCATGACCTGCTTTGATAAACTTAAACCAATACCGGAACCAGTTTCTTTGGTTGTGTAAAAAGGAATAAATATATCATCGATTATTTCTTTAGGAATACCTTTGCCATTATCTTCAACGGATATACAAATGCTATTGTTTTCATTAATATAGGCAATAAGGGTAATTCTTGCATTTTCAAAGCCATTTAAAGACTCAACACTATTTCTAATAAGATTAATTATTACTTGAATTATTTGGTCTTTATCGGCGTTTAAACTTAGTTTTTGCGGTGTTATATTTATATCAACCTGAATGTTTTTTGTTAAAAAATCTTCCTGATATAAATTAAGAATTTGATTAAATAATGATTCAAAAGAAAACCTTGTTATTTTAGGTTCTGGAAGTGATGTGAGTTTTCTATAATTATCTACAAAGCTGATTAATCCCGAACCCCTTTCTTCAATTATTTCAAGTCCTTCAACCGTGCGACTGATAGTTCTTGATTCAAGATTATCTGGGGCTTTTAACTGATCTTTATCTACAAAGTATTTTTTTATTGTTTTACTTAATGATGTTATGGGAGTTATTGAATTCATTATTTCATGATTAAGGATTCGAATAAGCTTATTCCATGATTCAATTTCATTTACGTATAAATGTTTATCAATATCATGAAAAGAAATCAATTTCATTTTAGTTTCTCTCAGATTAATTTGTCCACAATTAATTGAAAGCTTTTGAATCGAAGGATTTTTTTTAATTACAACTATTTCAGATTGACCCGGTTGAATGTTTTTTAGAAGCGAAAAAAAATCAGAACTTATTGCATTAAAATCATCAAGTTTAAAGGCATGTGTAATACCTAATATTCTTTTAGCTTCAGGATTAATAAATTGAATTTTATTACTTTCATCAAATGAAAATAAGCCGATATTAATATCATTTACCAGGTGATTATAAAAATTAGATTGAGATTCTTTTTCAATCTGTAAATCTTGAATTATTTGGCTTGTTTCGTTTATTTGTTTTCGGATTTTTGAAAAACCACCATCATTTTCTTCATTTTTTATTCGAGATGATGTGTCCTTATTCTTTACTAGATCAAAATATTCACTTACTTGTAGGTTCTTCTTATGGATATATCGAATTAAGAATAATGTCTGCAAAAATAGTAGTATACCAAGGTTTACAATAGTAATTAAATATTCTTGTTTTTGGCATTCATTAGCAAAGAGGTAACTTGTAATTACAACTAAAATTACTCTTAAAGTTATGTTTAATGAGAAATTATTGAATACCATATTTTTTCATTTTATTGTACATTGTTTGGCGTGCAATGCCTAATTCTTTGGCAGCAAATGTTAACACACCGTTATTGTTGTCTAATGCCCTTAAAATAGCTTGCTTTTCAATTTCTTCAAGTTTAATTGGTTCTGTTTTTAAGCTTGTTATTTTACTTTGATTAAGCATTAGATCATTAGGTGTTATTATGTTTGCGTCGCACATTATTACGGCCTTCTCTATTGTGTGTTGTAACTCGCGAACATTACCGGGCCAGCAATAATTTATAAGTTGGTCGTATGAGTTCTTGCTAAATTTTAAATTTGGTTTATTATACTTTTCAGAAAACATCTGTAAGAAATGATCTGACAATATAATCTTATCTTCTCCACGTTCACGTAATGGGGGGATTTCAATTATAATCGTATTAATGCGATAATATAAATCTTCTCTGAATAGATCTTCAGAAATTAACTGTTCAATTGATTTATTAGTTGCAGATATTAATCTTACATTAAAAGGAATATGATTGTTAGAACCAAGCGGAATTACTTCTTTGTTCTGCAGTGCGCTTAGTAATTTAGCTTGTAATGGTAATGGGATATTCGCAATTTCGTCAAGAAAAAGAGTTCCATTATTGGCAATTTCGAATCTTCCCACTCTGTCTTCTTTGGCATCAGTAAAAGCCCCCTTTTTATGTCCGAAAAGTTCACTTTCAAATAAAGTCCCTGGAACAGCTCCTAAATCAATATGAATAAAAGTTTCTTCTGACCGTGTTGACAATCGATGAATTTCTCTTGCAATTACTTCTTTCCCTGTTCCATTTTCCCCTAAAATTAAGATATTAGCATCTGTTTTAGCAACCTTTTTTACAGAAGAATAAATCTGTTCCATAACTTGTGATGTTCCTTTGATAATGGAATGTTTCTTTTCTATATCGCGGGTTATTATCTGCCGTGTTTGTTTTAGTTTATTGATTTGCAGTTTTGATTTTCTAAGAGAAATAGAAGTGTTTATAGTTGCAAGAAGTTTGTCGTTATCAAAAGGTTTTAAAACAAAATCGGTAGCTCCTTCGCGAATAGAACGAACAGCCAGTTCTACATCGCCATATGCAGTTATCAAAATTACTATGGCATCTTTGTCCGTTTTAAGAATTCGGTTTAGCCAGTAAAAGCCTTCGTTGCCTGTGTTTTGCCCTTTAGAAAAGTTCATGTCGAGCAGAATTACATCATATTGTTCCGATCTTAGTTCGCTTGGTAACAGATTAGGATTGTCAATAGTTTTAATATAATCGTATTCTGTTTCTAATAGAAATTCCAGTGTTTTTAAAACTTGTTTATCGTCATCAACAATTAATATTTTGTCTTCTTTCTTCATTTGGTAAAATTAAAACGTCTAATATATGTACGCATAATGTCAAAAATATGGACGTTGCAAATTAAATCAGCATGTAGTAAATGTAATTAAAAATCACAATATCAACACGATAAGATTTTTGGCAAATACATTGCATTTAGTGTAAATGTAAAATTAATTTTAATTACTTTAGAACTATGATTAAATATTTTTTCAAACTGGCATTTAGAAATATTAAAAAGTATAAGTTAAATACTATAATTAGTTTATTAGGATTATCGGTTGGTCTGACTTCTTTTATTCTTATTGCTTCATTTATAGCGCATGAATTAAGTTACAATAAATTCAACGAGAATTATAAAAATATATACATTGCACGAATCAATTATCATATGCCTAGTGGTATTGGGCAGGGAGAAAATTTACCCTATCCTGTTGTTGAGAATCTAATATCAGATTATCCTGAAGTAAAATATGGGGTTCGTTTTAGTCCATTATATAGCCAGTTGGGAAACGATAAAGTTTCATTTTTTGAAAATAATGCCTGTTATGTTGATGATGCTTTTTTTAAGATTTTTACGGTTAAATTTCTAAGTGGCGATAAAGAAAATCCTTTAAAGGAACCCTATACAATAGTTTTAACAAAAAAAATTGCAAAAAAATATTTCGATGAAGACAATCCCATTGGGAAAACATTATTATTTGATGGAAAATATAACTTAAAAGTGACGGCTGTTATTGATGATTTACCTCATAACTTTGATTTTAAGTATGATTTCTTTGTTTCGCTAAAAACAATGGTAGCGATAAATCCAGATAGAGATTATTCACAACAATGGGGCAATCATAGCTTTAGAACCGTGTTTTTATTAGATGGAAATATTAATCTTAAAGCATTTAATAACAAAATTGTTGATTTTCTTTATAGCAAAGATTATAATGTAAAAAGGGATTTGTTTATAACACCATTATCTAAATTTCATCTAAAAAAGAGTGAAGATGATGATCTAAAAAGAATATTGCTGATTTTTGGCATTGTTGCTCTTTTTATTCTTGTTATTGCATGTGTCAATTTTATAAATTTATCGATTGCTAATGCTGCAAACAGAGTTAAGGAAATAAGTATTTGCAGGATTGTTGGAAGTAAAAAATCAACATTGATATTACAACAGATAGGCGAATCAATTCTATTGTCGTTTATTGCTTTTGACATAGCTTTCTTATTTGCTGAGCGTTTATTGCCATATTTTAATGCTATAATTGGAATGCAAATTCCATCTAATATTATTTTAAATCCGACTTTCATTCTGCAGATGCTTTTAATAAATATTGTACTTGGAGCTATCTCAGGGGTTTTTCCTGCTTTAAAAATTAGTAGGATTCAACCGATTAAGGAATTATCCGGACATAAAACAAATTTGAGTAAAATAGGTATTGGGCGCAAAGGATTGATCGTTTTTCAATATATGGTATCCATTGTTTTAATTATTGCTACTTTAATTTTATCACAACAGTTTAACTATATTAAAAATAAAGATTTGGGGTTTGATACTGAAAATCTTATTACGGCTTATGTTAGACTGGACAATAAAGATGTTGATCCAAAATTAGAGATTTTTAAACAAGAAATATCCAGATTTAGTGGAGTACAAAGCATAGCATTATCAAACAAACTGCCTTTTTATGGTAATAGTAGTACAACAATTCGAAAACTAGATGCAGCACAAGATGATGTTCTTTCATTAGATTATAACATTATACAAGAATCATTTCTTAAAACTTTTGGGATAGAGATTTTACAGGGTAGAGAGTTTTCATCAAATAGTAAATCTACATTTGAAGAAGAAAGCGAAGATGTAGTATTTTGTTATATAAATAAAACAGCGGCAGATGCTCTTCAATTAAAAAACCCGGTCGGAGAAAGAATAGAGATTTGGAATACAGTATGTGAAATTGTAGGTGTTTATAAAGATTTTCATGTGTATTCGGTTTATAGTAAAATTCCGGCACAGTTGCTAATTTTGGGTGGTAGCGCTAACGAATATGATGATTATGAATGGATGACAATTAAATGTGATAATCATAATTTAAGTGATATTAAGGATTCAGCCGCAACTCTTCTTAGAGAGCGTTTCCCAGATAATCCTTATTCTTTCTTTTACTATGGAGATACCAGTTTTGATGAAAAGATGTTAAGTAGACTGAAAGGTGCTGAACAACTATTTGGGATTTTTACTTTAATTGCTGTTATTATTGCTTGTATGGGAATATTTGGATTGGTTGCCTTAAATGTAAAAAATAAAACCAAAGAATTTGGAATAAGAAAAACATTGGGATCGTCGGTATTTTCAATTTACAAATTGATTACAAAGGAATATCTTTTACTGGCTATGTTAGCTAATGTTTTAGCATGTTATCCAGCCTGCTTTTTGAGTCAAAAACTTCTTCAGGATTTTGCTTACAGAACTGAAATTAGTATATGGGTATTTATTATTGGATTTATAGGTTCTGTATTGATTACCTTATTTACTATCGCGTTTCACACCTTGAAAGCTGCCAGAACAAATCCTGTTAAAGCTTTACGTTACGAATAAATGATAAGAAGAATTTAGTATGAAAGAGTTTTTCTGGCAAATTCAATGATTTTAGCAGAATTTTCTTTTGGATTATCTGATTCCAGTTTAATAGGGTATACCGTCTGATTTTCTCTTTTTTCTAAGCCAAAACTGTAACTTTTATCGTAGTAAGCAAGAGTAATGTCTGCAACACACTCTAAATTTCCATTTTCGAGCGATTCTAAGGCTTGTTTTACATTTTGGCCCCCAAGCTTCTTACCGATCTTTAAGATGCAATTTTCGAGCTCATTTTTGTTAAATCCGGCATATTCTTTCATGAGGCGTTTAATGCGTAGAGTTTTATTAATTTCCATTTTAACTACAGGAGCTTTACGCATAATGTCAAATAGCTCGTTTGGGATCCAGTTAGAGCCTATAGAATGAGATTCATCTTCAAGCCAGACAGGCTTAGTTAAATCCAATGAAAACCACTCATATATTAATTCATTTTCGAATTGTTCATTCGATGGTTGTTTTGCTTGTCCCAGTGACCCAAAGGCAGATCCTTTATGATGCGCAATACCTTCCAAATCAACAACTTGTTGGTCAGCCCTTTTTATTTCGTGAAGTGTTTCTGTTTTTCCGCTTCCTGTTAATCCTCCCAATATTATTAAATTTTCAGTATCGGCCATTTTTTTCTTTCCTGTTTTTCGAAAAGCTTTATATCCACCATCAAGGATATATGTTTTTAAACCAATTATTTCAAATAACCAAGCCATACTTGAACTACGCATGCCACCACGCCAGCAATGGACTAGAATTTTATTATCAACAGAAAGTTTTCTGGCAGTATCGGCAAATGTACGAAGTTTAGTTCCAACAATTTCTAATCCTTTTAAAACAGCAGGTTCTTTTCCTTGTTGTTTGTAAGTTGTTCCTACAATTGCTCGTTCTTCATTTGTAAAAATAGGAATATTATATGCTCCGGGAATATGACCAGTTTCAAATTCTCCCGGAGAACGAACATCAACAACCGGAATGGTTTTTGAAAGCTCTAAAAACGCTAAAACTCCTATTTTTTCCGACATATCTTAGAATATATTTCACGAAAGTAATCAAAAATTAAACATGAATTAAAAAACCCGGAATGAATCTCTATATTCCGGGTTATTGAGCACTAAGATATGGTTAAGTTTAATATTTCCTTTTTTTTATATCTTTTTTGAAATTTTTAAGCATTTTACCGAAATCTTTATCTTTTTTTCGTTTTTCGGCAAGGGTTAAATCAAAATGGTTTTTTTCTCTTTCCATTTTCAGGTAATTTTCGTAAGAATCCTTATCAATTTCTCCATTTTTAACGGCATCAATAACTGCACAGCCCGTTTCGTTAGTGTGTGTGCAATCTTTGAACTTACATTTTTGAGAATAGATAAAAATTTTATCAAAAGTTGATTCTAGTCCAATTGAAATGTCTGCTATTCCAACTTCACGCATGCCTGGATTATCAATAAGAATTCCACCACTTTCCAGAACAAATAATTCTCTGTGACTGGTTACGTGTTTGCCTTTATTTGTTGTTGTGCTAATCGCATTGGTTTTCATTCGTTCTTGACCTAAAAGATTGTTTGTTAAAGTTGATTTACCAACACCTGAAGAACCCAATAAACAATAGGTTTTTCCTTTTTGGATCAATGATTTCAATTTTTCAAATCCATATAGTGTTTCATTACTGATAGCAACAATAGGAATATCATTTATCCTTTTTTGAATGTGATCTGTAATTTCATTAAGTCTTTGTTCATCTATTAAATCAGCTTTTGTTAAAACAATAACCGGATTCACTTTAGATGAATAACAAATAGTCAGATACCTTTCTAATCGGTTGATATTAAAATCTCTGTCAACAGCTTGAACTAAAAATGCACAATCAATATTTGTTGCAATAATCTGAATCTCACCAAAATGACCTACAGCTTGTCGTGAGATCATTGAGAACCGTGGAAATACTTTATGAATAATTGCAAAACCTGAATCGTAAGACATAAGTGCAACCCAATCGCCAACGGCAGGAAAATCTTCACGAGTTTTTGCTGTAAATCGAAGGTTACCTGTAATTTCAGCTTCTAATTCTCCTGTTTCGGTTTTTACAGTATATCTTTCTTTATGTTCTGAGATAACTCTACCAATATCAACATCAGAAAGTTTATTATCTAATCTGAATTTTTTATGGGTATTTGTATATCCTAAATCTTCTAATTTCATTTTTATTAGCTTTCTAGTTTAATTTTGTTCTATTTTATAACTTGACTTTAATATAAAATATGTTAAGTATATTATTCTCTCCAATGTTCAGGTTCATTTAACTTTTCTGAACAAATTACTATTCCTTTAGGAATAACAAATCCATCCGGGTTTAAAGATTGAACCATCCAGGCATT
>CAZPMA010000057.1:0-19304 GCA_964587535.1 uncultured Bacteroidales bacterium | reverse complement strand
TTTATAGTAGTTGCAATGATTTTGAAGTTGAAGACGATCCAAAAGCTGAAAGAGAAGAAATAATATATATTTCTGAAGCCTTATACAATGCGTGGTTTTTATCGGCACATACAAAATATGGCCCGGCTTTAAACTTGTGGATAACAGCAGATGCAGGCACCAATTCTAATGGCAGTACTGATCATGATTTTTTTATGGGTATAGAACCAAGAGAAGTGTATAATAATACATCTGTATACGCCAATAGAGACATTATGGAATCATTCTATTTGGCAATGTATGATATAAATTATTATACAAATAAAGTTATTAAAGCAATAAATGTTGATGGTTTAAAAATTACTGGTGATCTAGGTATAGATATAACAAATATGATCAATGCGGTTGCTTACTTTTCAAGAGGATTATCTCATGGTTATCTTGGATTGCTTTTTGACAAAGCATTTATTGTAAAAGAAACATCCGGTTATGTAACAACCACATCAACATACGAAGAACTAATTGCTACTGCATTATCAGATATGGATAAAGCAATCCAAATTTGTGATGAAAAAACTTTTGACATTCCTGCATCCTATTTTGGAGGAGTTACTCTGGATCAAACAAGCTTTAAACAGCTTATTAGCTCATATGCTGCAAGAATATTAGCTTATAGCCCGAGAAATGCAGCAGAAAATGAAGCAATAGACTGGCAAAGAGTTTATGACTATGCCAGTGATGGTATTGATACTGATTTTTCACCTTATGGTACCATTGATCCATCAGATGATAGCTCTACTGAAATTGACTGGTATTCAATGTATCATACCTATGCAAACTATACCAACTATGGCAGAGCAGATATGCGTATCGTAAATATGTTGGATCCTGATATGCCTAGCCGCTGGCCTGGAGAAAATGGATACAATGTGTTACCTGAACCAAAAGTTAATACAGAAGATGTTTATGATAATAGATTAATTACAGATTTTGAATATTTAAGCGAATGTAATTACTTACCCGAAAGAGGTTATTATTTCTTTTCCTGCTACAGATTTACAAGAAGAGATCAGTACATAGGAGTATGGACAGAACCTATGCCTGAAATGTTAAAAGCAGAAAATGATTTAATATTGGCTGAAGCTGCTCTAAAAACAAGCAGATCATCAGAAGCCGTTTCAATAATAAACAACGGAACAAGAGTAACACGAGGTGGTTTAGCTTCAATTTCTGATAATGAAACAGAGATTACAAATGCAATTTACCATGAACGAAATATAGAGTTATTCTGCACTGGTATGGGAATTGAATATTTTACCATGCGTAAGGCAGATAAATTACAATACGGAACTCCATTGCATTTCCCAATACCGGGATCTCAACTTAATGTTTTAAATATGAGCTATTATACCTTTGGAGGAACAACAGGCACCGCAGGAGAAGATTACTCAAATGGTGGTTGGGAAGAATAAAAGTGTTGATCAAAAATAAGTTATAAAGCTTGCTTTAATCGGCAAGCTTTTTTATTTTTAACTTAATAACCCCCTATTTTTCATACCATGAAAAACCTAAAATTATTATTTATTGTTGCTGCATTATTCTTCCTTAACAGTTGTGAAGAATTAAGCATCGAAGACTCCAACAACCCTACGGAAGATCAGCTTTTTATGACTACCGATTTTACTCAAATATCAAATTCGTATAGCCAACTGTACCACGATTGGTTTATAGCAACTCATCAATACGATGGACAAGCATTGGGTCTATGGATAATGGCCGATGCTGGTACAAGTTCATGGGGAGGTCTTTATTCTTATTTCGCAGGAATAGAACCAGCAATAGTTTTTGATAATTCTGAAGAAAGCCCCCATTACTCAAAATATTATCATTGTTACAAATCACTTCATAACATTCTAAATCTATCAAATAAACTAATTAAAATATCTATAGCTAATAATGATATCGTTTATGAAGATACAAAACAGAATGAAATGTTAAGTGCATATGGATATTTTATGCAGGGAATTACTTTAGGATATTTAGGACTACTATACGAAAAAGGATTTGTTATAACGGAAACAACAAATATATCAAGAAATATTGAAACATCCGGCTACAAAGAATTAATAAACCAAGCCTTAATCAGTTTAGATAAAGCAATAGCAATTTGCAATGTAGAAAGCTTTACAATTCCTGCATCCTGGATTCCGCTTGAAATAACGCTCGATGAAACAGCTTTTGGACAATTAGTAAATTCGTATGCAGCCAGAATTTTATCTTATTCTCCAAGAAATGCAACAGAAAATGAAAACCTTGACTGGGAAAGAATATATACCTATGCAAGCAATGGCATTGATTATGATTTTTCACCTATAGCTGATGATATAGGATGGTATTCATTATATCATACTTATGCAAACTATGGTGGATTTGGTTGGGCAGATATGAGAATCGCACACATGATGGATCCGGATATGCCTGCAAGATGGCCTGGAGAAAATGGAAATGATGGCTATGATTATTTACCCGAACCTAAAAATGATCCTGCAGATGCTTATGACAATAGAATTATAACAGATTTTGAGTATTTATCACATTGTGATTTAAACCCTGGAAGAGGCAGTTATTTCTTTTCATGTTACAGATTTTCCAGGTATGATGATTATCTAAGTACCTGGGTAGGTCCTATGCCTGAAATGTACAAAGCTGAAAATGATTTATTGATAGCCGAAGCTGCTTTAATGATCGAAAAATATATTGAAGCTGCCAATATAATAAACTCAGGAACCAGAGTTACGCGGGGTGGTTTACCTCCTATTTCGCAAGACCCTGCAGAAATTGAAGATGCCATTTTCCACGAACGAAATATAGAACTTTTTTGCAGCGGTATGGGAGTAGAATACTTTACCATGCGTAAAGCAGACAGGTTACAATATGGAACCATATTACACTTTCCTATTCCTGCATCTGAACTTACAATTATGGATATAGAAAATTACACTTTCGGTCCTGAAGTTGGCAGCCCAGGTGTTGATTATTCCATTGGCGGTTGGGATTAAAATCTCAACATAACAATATAAATATTGAAGGACTATTCTAATAAATAGTCCTTTTATTTATAAAATACATTTTTGTTTTTACTTACAAAAACGATTCGTTTCAATGCCCCATTTAGGTACACAGATGTTCAATTTCGAACATTTAAACAGAGTTTTAAAATTACATATCAAACTGATTCACAAATCATAATACACTATGGCTTACATTTTGATCAGCCAGTATCGAATTGACAAAAAAGTGTAGTTATGATTAAAAATTATTTTACAACAGCATTTCGAAACATTATTAAAAATAAGGTCTTTTCAATTATCAATATACTTGGTTTATCCATAGGTATTGCGGCATGCCTGCTAATATCTCTATATGTTAATTATGAAAAATCTTATGATCAACACATACAAGGTATCGATAATTTATATCGTATCCTTTACGAAAGAGTTTCTGAAACTGGTGAAAAAGTTCAGTTTGCTTCTGCCAGCCCGACAGTTGGTCCTGCAATTAAGGAAAACTTTCCTGAATTAACTATGTTCTCCAGAGCGTATAGAACCGAAGGAGTTTTATCATATGGAGATATTTCTTTTCGTGAAGATAACATGCTTTGGGCCGAACCAAACTTTCTGGAACTATTCTCATATGATATTATTTATAAATCGAACAAAAACTTACTGGGTGAGCCAAATACCATGCTCATTTCCGATAAAACAGCTTTAAAATACTTCGGTAAGGTAAATGCTACAGAAGAGATATTAAAATTAGATGGTGACCAGGCATTCAAGATTATTGGAATTTTTAAATCTCAGCCTGAAAGTACCCATTTTGACGCAGATATTCTTTTATCATATATCAACTGGGAAAATCAACTTGGTGATAATTTAAATTTATATGGATGGGTTTATTCGGGTTTTTACACTTATGTAAGAGTAAAACCAAATACCAATATAGCTGAACTAAACAAAAAAATTGAAGATTTTATTCATCAGGAATTAGGTGAGTTTATGGAAACCTACAAATTAAAAATTGGATATAAACTTCAAGCAGTAAAAGACATTCATTTAACATCTCATTATATGCATGAACTGAAAAGTAATGGAAATAAAAGTTCTATTATTTTTCTAAATATAATTGCCTGGTTTATTATTCTGATTGCGTGGATCAATTTTGTTAATTTACTTACAATTAGTTCACTAAAACGATCATCAGAAATAAGCCTTAGAAAAGTTCTGGGAGGAACCCGTTCACAATTAACCAGTCAGTTTATATTGGAATCTTTATTAATAAATGTCATTGCTCTACTATTAGCATTTGTATTAATAGAAGCTATTTTCCCTTTCTTTTCTCAGTTAACAGGAATCCCTGTAAAGTATTTTATATGGAATAAATCATGGTTTAGAATTAATGTGATTGTCATATTTGCTATTGGAACTCTTTTAGCCGGTTCTTATCCTATTTGGGGGATACTTTCTAGAAAAATAGTTGCTTCTTTAAGAAGTGGATTTACAGGTTCAAAAAAGTCTGTTTTGCTTAGAAAAGGATTGGTTATTTTCCAATTTTTTATGGCTACATTGTTAATTACTGGAACAATAAGTGTTTATAAACAACTTCAATATTTAAAATCGCAGGAGTCAGGAATAAATAAAACTAACATTTTGATTATAAATACTCCCCGAGTAGGAGATCAAAATATATTAAGTCAGCGAAAATCCTTTAAAGAAGAAATTCAAAAATTATCATACATTGAAAATGTTAGCTTCTCATCCGTAATTCCAGGAATGCATAATATGTTTAATCGGGGTGGAATTATACGTGTTGGTGATGATCCAACTTCAGGTAAAAACTACAGAGTAACCGAAGTGGATCATAATTATACTAATGTATATTCAAATACGTTTATTTCAGGACATAAATTTTCTGACGATTATAGTTCTAACGCATCGAATGTGATTATAAATTTAGCTGCTTGTGAACTTTTAGGTTTTGATGATCCTTCACAAGCTATCAATGAGAAAATTCTAATTCGCGGATTAGAAAATACCATTATTGGCGTAATTGAAAATTTTCATCAGGAATCGCCACGACTGGATTTTGAACCACAAATATTTAGAATTGCCCAAAGATATAACGGCTATTTCTCAGTAAAACTAGCTGATAGTAAGAACGCACAGAAGATCCAGAAAGAAATTGAGAAACAGTACAAAGAGTTTTTTCCAGGCAATCCATTCGATTATTTTTATTTAGAAGATTTTTATCAAAATCAGTATAAAACAGAAACACGATTTGGAAAAGTTTTTGGAGCATTCTCGATACTGGCTTTATTTATTACATCTTTAGGAATCTTAAGTTTATCTGCTTTTTCTGCTGCACAAAGGCGCAAAGAAATTGGTATCCGTAAAGTTTTGGGCGCAAGTATGAATCAAATATTAGTTCTGCTATCAAAAAACTATGTTTCATTACTTTTAATATCGTTTACTTTTGCTATTCCAATTGCCTATTTTGCACTAAATAAATGGCTGGGTAATTTTGCAAATAAAATGGAACTATCAATCTGGATTTTTACAATTCCTGTAATTATAATTTCATTATTTAGTTTAATTACCGTTTCTTATCAATCGGCAAAAGCTGCAAAAGATAATCCTGTAAACTCTTTAAGATACGAGTAATTTATACTTTAATATAAAAAACATAGCCGGAATTTTAAATTCCGGTTTTTTTTATTTTTATCTTCGCCTGAACAATAAAAACTATTATAAAAAGTTTTATTGTTAATTTAATAACAAATAATTTATTAACCGTCATGAGAGAAAAGATTAAACTATTACTTTTAATAGTAATTATCCCTTTTTGTCTGCAAGGAAAAGACATCCCAGAATCACTAAAAGTTAAAGAACTAAAGTTAGAAAATGGATTAACTGTTTATCTAAACGAAGACCACAATCAACCGAATGTAATGGGTTTGGTTGTAATTCGTGGAGGAAGTAAACGAGATCCAAAAAATGCAACAGGAATTGCCCATTATTTTGAGCATATCATGTTTAAAGGATCAGAAAATTTGGGTACAATTAATTACAAAGAAGAAAAAGTATATCTCGATAGTATAGAATTATTATATGATCAGCTTGCCCAGAGTAATGATGAAGATCAAAAAGAAAAGATACAGTTACATATTAATGATTTATCAATTAAAGCTGCTGAATATGCTATCCCAAATGAACTTGACAAAGTGCTTGCAAATATGGGTGGCACAGGTGTTAATGCTTATACCAATATGGAAAGTATCGTATATCATAATGTTTTCCCTGGCAATCAGTTAGAAAAATGGATGGAAGTATATTATGATCGATTTGCCAATCCTGTTTTTAGATTGTTCCAATCGGAACTGGAAACGGTTTACGAAGAAAAAAATATGAGTATGGACGATCCATTCAACAGGCTATTTGAAGATATCATGAAGAATATCTATCGTAATCATCCATATGGCCAGCAAACTGTGTTAGGCTCTATTGAACATCTAAAAACTCCATCATTAAGTAAAATGAAAGATTATTACAATACATTTTATGTTCCTAATAATATGGCAGTTATTTTATGTGGAGATTTTAATTCAGATGTTGCTTTAGATTTAATTAAAAAGACTTTTGGTCAAATGGAATACAAGGAAGTTCCACCCATGACAGAATACAAAGAAGAAGCATTTAACGGCAGAGAATTAGTATCAAAAAGATTAACTCCTATTAAGGTCGGTGTAATTGCATATAGAGCTGTAGAATCAAACCATCAGGACGCTGAAGCCTTGATAGCTACAAACAGAATATTAAGCAATTACTCTTCAACAGGATTACTGGATCAGTTAGTACTTCAGAATAAGCTCATGGAAGTATACGCGATGGATGAATTAAGTGTTGATAATGGAGTAAATTTAGTTCTGTATTTACCTAAAATAATTGGTCAATCTCTAAAAAATGCTGAGAAATTAATTAATGATGAAATTGAAAAACTAAAAAAAGGAGAATTTTCCGATGAATTACTGGCATCAGTAAAACAATCAATGATTAAAAATCATTATGAATCATTAGAAAATACTGACTATAGAAGTTACTTTATAACCGATGCTTTCTTAAATAATATTACATGGGATGAATATTTAAAATACCCTGAAAAAGTTGAAAGTATTACAAAAGAAGAAGTGGTAATGATTGCTAACAAATATTATACTGATAACCGTCTGGTATTTTACTCAAAAATGGGGTTCCCTAAAAAACATAAGCTAGAAAAACCACCATATAAACCTGTAACACCAAAAAATACAGAAGCAAAATCGGAGTTTGCAATGAAGATCGAAAACATGCCAACGATTCAAACTGAGCCTAGCTTTATTAAATTTAACGAAGATGTTTACATTTCAGAAATTCAGGATAAAGTTCATTTATATACCAGTAAAAACAATATAAATGATATATTTTCACTAAGACTTCAGTATGGTATTGGTAAATTTAATAACCCTACAAGTGAAGCAACATCTTATTTATTAAATTACTGTGGTGCAGGAGATCTTAATACAAAAGAATTCAAAGAAAAGATGCAGAAATTAGGATTAAGCTTTTATGCAAGTGTCGATTTTGATAATTTCACCATATACTTTTCTGGTTTAGAAAATAACTTTGATGAAAGTATTGAATTAATAAATACTTTACTTACGAATCCAAAAGCTACACAAGATGATGTTGATAAAGTAGCGCAAAGTATAAAATTCAATGAAAGATATGATGAGAAAGATCCTTATTCAATGGGAAGAGCTTTAAGTCATTATGCAATGTTCGGAGAAAAGTCAACATACATTTATAGAAAAACATCAAAAGAAGTTAAAAAAATGAACATTGCTGATTTACTTAAAAACTTCCAGGAAATTCAAGATTACGAAGTAGATGTGCATTATTGCGGAAAGCTGGAATCTGATGAAGCAGAAAAAATAATAAAGAAAATTCAGTTTAAAGAAAATCTGAAATCATCAAAAGTTTATGAAAGACCTGAACTTGTAAAACGCAATGAAAACACTATTCTGCTTGTAAATGACAGCAAAGCAATACAAAGTCAGATTTATTTTATTGTTAACGGAGAAAATATTGATGAAAATAGCAGAACAATGTCTATTGCTTTTAATAAATATTTTGGCGATGATATGAACTCAATTGTATTCCAGGAAATAAGAGAATTCAGATCATTAGGCTACTCTGCGTGGGGAAATTATTTTACACCGTTAAAAAATGATAAACCCGGTTACCTAAAAGGATTTGTAAGTACCCAATCTGATAAAACAATGGAAGCCATTGAAGCATTTAGTAATCTAATTCTTAACATGCCTGAAAAAGAAGAACGATTAGACATTGTAAAGAATTCTTTAACTCAAAGTGTAAACTCAGAAAGACCTACCTTCCGTGACTTAACTTTTACTGTTGCTAACTGGGATAAACAAGGTTATAAGCATGATCCAAGAAAAACAAGAATTGACAAATATAACACAATGAAGTTTAGCGATATAACAAATTTTTACAAGAATCAAATAAAAGACAAGCCTTATATTATTACAATTGTTGGAGATGCTAAACGCATAAATCTTGATGAGCTAAAAAAATACGGTAAAATCATAGAGTTGGATAAAAAAGACATATATAAACTATAGTTTTTTATTACTATTTAAAAGCCACGTTTTAAAAACGTGGCTTTTTTTATTTATTTACCGATTTAAAGATGAAAATATCTTTGTTTATTTCATAAGAATGAAATTTAAATCCCATTCTTAACTCAATTTAGTAGACTAATTCTCCTTTTTCTTTCATTTTAGATACAATCTCATCTAAACTTTTTGAACAATTAGGTAAAACCCAATCGGGGCATTTCCCTACTTTCTGAGACGTTAAATACCTTTTACAAGTAGACCATTGTTCTTCACCTGCTTTACAGTAAAGATTCTTGTACGACTCTTCTGATCCTTTTCTTTTTAACAGTACTCCTGTAAATAAAGGACATTTTTCAATTTTAGGGCATAATTCTTGACTCATTTTTCTCATATTTTAATGATTATATACAAATTAGTAAAACTATTTAGGATTATCAATAATAATTATATGTTATCTAACTATTATATTAAATATCATTAATAATAGATTTATTAACCTAGCATTAAAACAGGATTCTATTTCCCAATATCTAAGATATATAGCTTCGTTCCTTTAGAATCATCGGGATCACCGCCATAACTTTCAAAACAAAGTTTACTACCATCAGGAGATATAGAAGGAGCGCCATCATATCCTTCATAATCAGTTAACTGTATAGAGTTTCCATCGTTAATTGAGATTTTAAAAATATTTGCAAAATCCAAATCAGTATCACAACTATATATTATAAACTCACCATCATTTGTAAAAGAAGCATCTGTTTTATCACCATTTCCTTCAGTTACTTTCTTTTTATCTGATCCATCAGGTTTCATTACCCAAATATCCCATTGGTTATTTTCATATTTTTGATATAAAATATAATTCCCGGAAGGAGACCAATTAGGCTGACGACAATCATCTTGTGAATCAGTTAGTCCTTGATAAGTAATGCTATTATCTAATTTATGTATCATTATTACTCCTTCATTTTCAACATCTAAAGGATGAGATTCAAAAACAATCCATTGTCCGTCAGGAGAAAAGCTTGGTTCGTAAGCCATAAATTGATCTCTGTTTGTAATTTTTAGTTCATCACCGGGATTCCCGTTATCATCTATTCGATATATCTCATCATGTGGATCTCTCGATGATGAAAAAACTATACTCTCGATAGTTGAATTCCAGCATGATCCCGGGAGATTTACATTTGCACTGCCATCCATAACGAGAGTATCTACACTTCCATCTTCTAAATAATAAATAAATATATCGGCCGGTTCCATATTATATCCATTTCTGAAGCGTGTAAAAACAATTGCCCTGCCGTCAGGAGAAAACGCCGGATTTTGTATGCTACCGCTTAATGGAATGTCCAGTTTTACCGCTTGGTCATATCTTTCATATGAACCTGATTCTGAGTCGTCGTCTTCACATCCATGAAAATATACCAGGATACTTATACAAATTAGTACTAATTTAAAATTATATTTCATTGTTTTTAGAATAAAATTTATTCTTGCTACCGAGTCCTAATAAGGATATTATCTACTTATTTCAGCATGATCTTAGTAACAATTTCATCAAATCTTTTCGTTCAGTCAGGAATACCCTGCACGGACATTTACCAACTTTTTCAGAAGTTATGTTCTTTTTACAAATGGGCCTTTTTAATTATTCGGCTTTACTTTAACGATTTTTGTCAGTTTCTTATGATCCTTTTATTTTAACAGATTTCCGTTTAATAAAGTAGATTCTCATCTTTAGGAAAAATCCTTATTTATTTTTCAAATTTTGAAAGTATCACACAATTTATTAAATCCACTTTGAAATGTCAACAATAATTGCATGTTATTCAGCAAATTATAAAAACAACAAAATAAATCGGTTGATCAAATATTGCTGTAAAAAAAGGAATTTAGTATATTCACAAGAGCTATGAAATTGAAAAAATACTTAAATCAACCATTCCCGAATTCCGAAAATAAGTGGAAAACAATAATTCTTGTTAGCCTGTTTGTTGCTTTATTCTTAATTGTTTTTCAACCTTTTGGAATAAATTTAATTGAAAAAACCACAGCTAAAATTTTTTTCCTTTCAGGCTATGGCATAGTAACTTTTGTTGTTTTAATTATTGATTTGATCATAATTGAAAGCCTGTTTCCAATATTCTTTAGAGAGCGAAATTGGGTTATTTGGAAAGAATTTATTTGGCTACTCTGGGTTATTTTCTCCATCGGTCTTGGAAATGCTATATATACAGCTATAACATTTGAACATTCAAAACCCAGTATAGAACTAATTATTGTTTTTCAGTTTTTAACACTGGCAGTTGCAGTAATTCCAGTTACCATTCTTATTATTTCAAAACAAAAATATCTTTCAAGGAAATATTCAGTTTCTGCCAATGATGTAAATAAGAAATTAGAAAAAGAGAAATCTGGATCTTCTATAAATCAGCAAATTAAAATTTATGGAGATAATCTAAAAGACTTTATTGAAGTTGAAATCAGCGATTTTTTATTTATTGAGTCATCAGGTAATTATATAGAAATTCATTATATAGAAAATGATAAAGAAATACGTAAAACCTTGAGAAATACAATTAAAAGCTCTTTGAGCTTCTTCAATAATATACATGAAGTTATGCAGTGTCATAGAGCTTTTATAGTAAACTCAAGTAAAATTATTAATGTAAAAGGAAATTCGCAAGGTTTGCGTTTAGCATTGGAAAAATGTGATATTGAAGTCCCTGTTTCCAGAGGATACGTTGAAAAAATAAAACAAAAAATAAATTAACCTACCTTAAATTCAACTTTTTCATTAATTCGCTTTTATAAATAGATCCTATTGAGATTTGCTTTTCTCCGATATGAATTTGGTTCAGTTCAATTTTATCTATTTTCAGAATATTGACAAAATACGATTTTTGCACTCTTATAATATTTTCATAACTAAGCTCTTTCTCAAATTCTGTCATTGTTTTTCGTGCAACAATCTTTTGATCTTTAGTAAAAACCTTTAAATAATTACCAAAAGCTTCGACATATAAAATGTCGGAATACCTTACTTTGTAAACCGAACTATCCTGCTTAAAAAACGTATATTCGTTTTCATCTTCATAAACTTCTTCGGCTTCTTCGGTAATTTCTTTTTTAGGTTTTATTTTAACAGGTTCTTTTATAAGTGAATCAAGCACTTTATTTACAGCTTTCAGAAACCGATCAAATTTTATTGGTTTTAGTAAATAATCTGTTACACCATACTCATAACTTTCTAAAGCAAACTCCGAGTAGGCTGTCGTAAAAATTACCTGTGGCTTGTGCTGAAGTGTTTTTAAAAAGTCTATTCCTGAAAGATCAGGCATATTAATATCCAGGAAAATTAAATCAACAGAATTAGAATGCAAATAATTGATCGCTTCCATTGCATTCTTGCAGTTCATAACCAATTCTAAACTTTGAACTTGTGAAATATATTTCTCCAGAACCTTATGAGCCAATGGCTCATCGTCAACTATCATACATCTTACTTTCATAATTCTATTTTTAAATTCACAATATATAAACCATCATCTGAAGCAATATCTAATGAGAACTTATCCTTATATAATAATGTTAACCTTCGTTTTACATTTTCAATCCCAACATTTACATCTTTCTTATTTATATCGATTCGGCTTGCTGCAATACTATTTTTTGAATTAAAGAAAAGTGTATTCTCCTTCAACTCTATAGAGATATCTATTTTATTTTGAGATGAATCTGAACTTATTCCGTGCTTAAAACAATTTTCAATAAATGAAATCAGGATCATGGGAGCAATTGTTTTCGACTCAAAATTTCCTTTAGTTTTATAATTTATCTCACAAATCTCATCTACACGAAGCTTTTCTAATTCAATATAGTTATTGATAAACTCTATCTCCTGCTGTACTGTTACAAACTTCTTTTTTGTCGATTCGAGATTATATCGCATTAAGTCGGATAAAGTTAAAATAGACTCCCCTGCTTTTTCAGGATCAACCATGGTTAATGAATAGATGTTATTCAAGGAGTTGAATAAAAAATGTGGATTTAACTGTGATTTTAATACTTCTAATTCCGCTTTTGAATGTTTTGCTTCCATTTCCTGTAAATCGCGCTCGGCCTGAATACGCTTATTTTCCAGATTTTTTATTTTCAATATCTCTCGCGGTGCTGTAATTAAATACCTGATACCTATATAAAAGAACGAAAAAAGTAGAATACTGAAAAGTATATCATCATTTCTACCAGGATTGATATTAACTCTTATCCAACTTATTAAGTATGTAAATACAGTATAAATTATAATTGTACATAATATAAATAGGATGTATTTCTTTTTAAGCAAATAAAATTTGAATACCAGAAAATTTGCATAAATAGCCACAACAAAAGGAATAAAGTTTATTAATACTTCACGAATTTCTGCATGACGTTTTTCAACATCCTTGCTCCAATCAACTGCAAAAACAAACAATAAAAGTATAATTGCCCAGATTATTAAATCGGGATATATGGCTTCAATTAATTTGCTGTTTTTAATCTTATTTAGCTTAATCATAGTTTACTAATTTATTAAACAAAGCTATAATATAAAATATTAAAGCTATAATATTTGTGATGAAACCGTTTTGTCACAAAATTCAATCAAAGTCATCTTGTTTCATCACAATAATTTACCGGCTTAAATAAAAACATCGATTTTTGGATCAAAATTAATTACAAACTTAAATCAGAATATCATGAAAAAGATGATTACATTATTAACAACATTCATTATAATAGTATCAACATACAACTTAAATGCTCAGGCTCCAGCCATAAACGCTCAAACCGTTTGTGAAAACATCGATTATAATTATTTTTTAAAAAGCCTGGAATACCTTTCAAGCGATGAACTCGAAGGCCGCGATGTGGGATCGGAAGGCTATAATAAAGCAGCAGAATTTGTTGCGGATGAATTTCAAAAGAATGGTTTAGTTCCTTTCGGCGATAACGGAACATATTTTCAAAAAGTAGTTTTTACAAATCCAGAAATTATCGCTCAATCTGTAAATATTAATTTCCAATCAGGCTTAAATTCTGTAAAAGGAATTTATGGGAAAAATTTTACAATGCTTGCAAGTGATCAATCAACAAAAGTAAATGAAAAACAGGATTTGGTTTTTGTTGGATATGGAAATATTCTTCCTAATGATAGCATAAATGACTATAATGGAGTTGATGTAAACGGGAAAACAGTAATTGTTGCACTTGGCGGACCAAAGGGTTTAAAAAACAATAAAGTAAATGATCTGTTTTTTAAAATTGATGTTGCAAAAAGCCAGGGTGCTTCAGGTATAATTCTTTTTTACCCTGAATCGGGGATATTACAAAATACAATATTTAAAAGCATTCATGGATTACTAAACTCTCGAATGCTATATTTTCAGGATACTACATTTCATGGTGAGATGCTCGAAATAGGTATGAACCTGGGTTCATATGCACGAAGAGATCTGATAAAAGATATTCTTAAAATAAATGGATTAAATTTTAGAGAAGAATTTAAGAAAGCCGAAAATGGAATAAATATTAGTAGGGAATTAGATTGCTCTTTTTCATATGCTTATAATGTTAATATTAAAACCATTGAATGTAAAAATGTAGTAGGATTATTACCGGGTTCAGATTCTATTCTAAAAAATGAATACGTTTTACTTAGTGCTCACCTGGATCATTTAGGTATTGGCAA
Organism: uncultured Bacteroidales bacterium; assembly: GCA_964587535.1. Taxonomy (GTDB): domain Bacteria; phylum Bacteroidota; class Bacteroidia; order Bacteroidales; family UBA12077; genus UBA12077. The sequence goes on along the minus strand of CAZPMA010000057.1, from coordinate 4,854 downwards.
AGCTGTTAAAGGTGATTCTATTTACAATGGTATGTGGGATAATGCTTCGGGATCGTCTACCGTAGTAAGCATATCAAAAGAAATTGGAAATTTACCACAAGCACCTAAAAGATCAATTATATTTACCTGCTTAACTGCCGAAGAAAAAGGTTTATTAGGATCTACCTTTATGGCATCTAAAATGCTTATTAAAGATGGCAAAATAGTAGCTAATATTAACATGGATATGACTGGTAGTTTATTTGAAACCAAAGATATAGTTCCTATCGGTTATACACATTCCAATTTATCTGAAGCTATTGATTATACATCAAAAATATTAAATATAGATATTTCTGATAGCAAAGCAGCCGAAAATGACCGTATTGAAAGAAGCGACCAGATCTCCTTTATTGAAAAAGGAATACCAGCATTAAATATTTCTCACGGAACTAAAGCTGTTGATCCAAAGATTAATGGTCAAAAAACATTAGATAAATGGATGAAAAAGTATTACCACTCTCCTGCCGATGATTTAAACCAGGAATATTCAGATAAAGCCTTCCTGGATGCAATTAAAGCTAACTTCTTGACTCTTTATTATATCTCCGATAAAATGGAAGAAATTAAATGGAATGAAGAAAGTTGGTTGTATAAGAAGTACGTTCAACAAGAAAAAGAATAAAATTTGAGATTGAGTAGAACCTAAAAACTCAAAAACATTTCTTAAGCATCATAAAATATAAAATGATTGTCATCTTGAGCTAGTCGAGAGATAGACAATCATTTTCGATTAAGGTAATATCATTCTTCGACAAACTCAGAATGACAATAAGTATCAATTAAAAATATTATGTACTATTTTTTCTAAATAAATCTGTGATATAAAAGTTTCATCACAAAAACATATCTGCTCCATCCTGTTTCATCACATTAATTTAACAGTCTGATTATAAATATAGAATTTTGAATCAGATTTAAAACAAAGAATAATCATTAAAATTTATAATCATGATAACAAAATTCAAACAATTCGCACAAAAACACCAGGTATTAACATTTTGGATTTTAGCAATGGCTATTGCTACACTTCTTATTCCTGTTGGAAATTATATATTCGATACTTTTCCTGATGTTTCCAAAGATATTAAGACAATAAACAATGGAAAAGCTTATAATACAAACATTTTATACTCATTACCTTTAGCGCTAAAAGTTACAGGAGGTTTATGGTTTACTCTTATTTTATTGGCATTACCTGCAACAGCATCAATATCTGCATTATTAACTTCAAATATTATTAAAGGTAAAAAAGGATTAAAAGAATTGTTAAGCCGATTCAGGTTTTGGTCACCAAAATTATCGTTCAAACAAGGAATAACTGTTTGGATTCAAATGATCTTATTTGTGGTAGGGATTAAACTTTTATTCTCTTTAGTTTTAAACATCTTTGGCGGAGTACCTTTCTCTGAATCATTTTCAGTACATACAAATTATGGATTAGGAGAAATAACATTCATTTTTATTACCAGCTTACTTTTTGATGGTGGCGGATTAATGGAAGAATTAGGATGGCGTGGTTTTGCATTGCCACGATTGCAGAAAAAATTCAATCCCTTAAAAGCAACTATCATTGTTGGAGTAATATGGGCTCTATGGCATATTCCGGTTAAAACCGAACTATTTACTGATCTTGTGAATTTCGCAGTATTTTATATATTTTTCACATTTGTTGCTATACTTTATAGTATAATTATGACCTATTTCTACAACCGAGTTGGTGGAAGTGTTTTAATGACCGTTGCGATACATGGACTTTATAACGATTCTGCAGGTTTAGGCAATATCTTAAATCCTGGTTCAATTGAAATTTCTGATACAGTTGCTTCCTTATTATATGCAGGAGTATTTGTTATAGCTGCTTCAATAATTCTAATCATTGCCGGTAAAAAACTTGGTTTTAATAAAGAATTAGATTCGCTTTCTGAAACAAATATAGAAAAAGAAGAAAATTTAGATTTCGAAAATGTTGAATTTTCAACTCAATAAATAGTTAGAGTTAATAGGTTTTGAGTAGGGTGATGTCCAAAAAGTAACGAAAGTGTCATTCCCTTGTAAAAGGGAATCTATTTATTAACAGTAATGCAATTAATTATACGATCCCCAATCAAGTTGGGGATGACAATAATTGACTTTTTGGACAGCCTCTTTTTTGTATTTCGTACCACAGGTTATCCAGCCATCACAAAAGCTTGCCATATATCCCAAATTTATTGCCACATCAATTTTCCGATTTATTCTTGCAATGTCAAAACGACACATTGTTTAACCAAAAAAATAAAAATTATGAAAAAGTATTGGTATTTAATCGTAGCAGCAATTTTAATCATTGCAGGATTTATTTTAAACTACACGTATCAACCTATGTTTAGTGCTGGTGATTATGCTTGCAACTATTTTGCAGCAGGCGATTTTGCTCTCGGTGTATTTGCAGCTGGAAAATTCTCAGTAGGGATTTTCTCAATTGGAATATTTTCAATTGGAATATTCTCAGTAAGCATTTTTAACATTGCTATTTATGCAACTGGAATATTTGTAATAGGATATAAAAAGAAACTACCTAAATTATTTAATAAGGAAGAAGAAATCGCAGAAAAAATATAAATTTAAAGATCTTAAATTAATTGTAATGAAAAAGAATTTTATCAAAAGCCTTGCTGTAATATTAGCCTTCATAGTTGGTTTCTATGGACGTGGAATCATAGATACAAATTTTAACATAACTAATTCAATTCAGGCAAACTATTTAAGATTATTTTATGCATATGCATGGTGGATTATACCATCTATTATTGTCCTTTGGACCTTTTACGGATATAAAAACATAATAAAAGAACTTAAACTGAATCAGCCGTTTGGCAAAGGACTTTTATGGGCTTCAATAATAGTTTCTCCAATGATTATTAGTTCTTTTATTTTTGGAAAATTTAATTCAGATATTACATTTCTTGAATTCGTAAAAAAATCATTTTTAGCAGGATTTTTCGAAGAAACTTTTTTTAGAGCTTTCTTCTTTGGACAATTATTTGCCAGAATGAAATGGGGATTTATTCCTGCTGTTATTTTAAATGCCATTGCTTTTGCTTCAGGACATTTATACCAGGGTAGTTCCTTTAATGAAACACTCGGAGTTTTTATAGTTACATTAATGGGTGCAGCATGGTTTGCCTGGTTATTTGTTGAATGGAAAGAAAATATCTGGTTACCCATCTGGTTGCATATTTTAATGAATATGTCATGGATATTATTCCAGGTTAGCGAAACAGCATTAGGTGGAATGAGTGCAAATATATTCAGAGCAATCACCATTGCAGCTTCAATTGTGATCACAATTATTTTAAATAAAAGATCAGGCAAACTAAATGTTAATCGAAAGAATTTAATTCTTAATAGGCTTTAAGTATCTCCCACTCGTCTCTAGTAATTTGGTATATATAAGTATCCAAATTATGATATTTAATCTGGCGGTCGATAAACATTCCATTTCGAACCGCCACTTTTTGTGAAGCAATATTTCTGGTATCAATTATCGAGATTATGTGATCTAAGTTCTCATTTTCAAAACCAAAATCCCTGAAAAACCTTGCTGCTTCAGATGTATATCCCCTTCCCCAATATTTTTGCAGCAAAGAATATCCTATTTCGATTTCAGTCTTTTCTTCTACAGTTTGAGTCAATAAACCACACATACCAACAAATTCGCCTGTTTCTTTCTCAACCAATGCATGGTGTCCGTATCTGTTTTCCTCGTAACGCTTAAACTGAAACTCAACCCAGTCTTTTGCATTTTGGTAGGGAGATTTTGTTATATCTATTCCCAAATAAGGTAGTGATGAGTTGTCAATAAAAAAATCCTTCCACATATCAATATCCGATTCAACTACTTTTCTAATCAGTAATCTCTTTGTTGATTTACCATCTGCATACATAACAAATCATTTTATTGCTAAAAATATATTAAAAATGCCTTTTATTTCTTTATACTGATTTTAAATAAGACCTTAGTTTTAAACACCCACTGCCATTTTCCTTAAATAATTGTCAGATTCACAGCCTTTTATTATCAACAATGATAATTACATATTTCAGTCATCATCAAACCTTTACGTTACTTGAATAATTTTATTATGTTTGTGAATAAACCCTAAAATAACCTAAATTATGCCTAGTTTCGTAATTAGCGAAAAATGTGATGGATGTAAGGCACAAGACAAAACTGCATGCCAATATGTATGTCCAAACGACTTAATGATCTTAGATAAAGAAAAAAACAAAGCATATAATCGTGCCGTTGATATGTGCTGGGAATGTTACAGTTGTGTAAAGATTTGTCCTACACAGGCAATTGAAATACGTGGATATGCGGATTTTATGCCATTGGGCGCTGTTGTTCAACCACTTCGCAGTACCGATTCAATTATGTGGTCAGTTAAATTCCGAAATAAAAAAATCAAACGATTCAAATTTCCTATTCGAACAACTCCTGAAGGAACAATTGAACCAGATGCAGGAATGGAAACAGGAACCGACGATTTAAAAAGCCCACTGCTAAGGACCGAACCAGAATCACTTGGTACTGACCTTTATGAAAAGTAATCTGAAACCTGAAACCTGAAATCTGAACTGAGCAAAGTGAGCTCAACGACTGAAAGGAGTTAAACCCGAAATCTTAAATTTGAAATCTTACAATCATGATAACCGAAAATTTTGAAACCGTAATAATTGAAACTGATTTACTAATCCTTGGTGGTGGTATGGCAGCTTGTGGTGCTGCTTACGAAGCTTCGCACTGGGCAAAAAAACACAATAAAAAAG
>CAZPMA010000056.1:0-19716 GCA_964587535.1 uncultured Bacteroidales bacterium | reverse complement strand
AACGAAGGTACCTGGGGATCAGGAGATGGCTCAATAAGCTTTTATAGTTTCGATAAAGATGAAGTTTATAATAATGTTTTTCAAACAATAAATGATCGTGCTTTGGGAGACGTTATTCAATCAGTTACTTTATATAATGATAAAGCATATATAATAGCCAATGCTTCAAATAAGATAGAAGTTGTAAATGATTCGACATTTAAGGAATTAGGGGTAATAACAGAATTGTCGTCCCCCAGATATTTTATTGGGATTAATAATTCCAAAGCATATGTAACTCAATGGGGAAATGAAGGTGAAGTTAAAGTTATTAATCTTGATAACTTTACTGTTTCAGGAACAATTACAGTAGGTGATGGTCCCGAAAAAATGATTATGATTGGAAACTTTGTGTATGTTGCTAACAGTGGAAGTTTTGCTGCTGCAGATAATACATTAAGTGTAATTGATGGTAGAACAGATAATATTGTCGAAACAATTGAACTAACCGGTGATAACCCAAAAGATATGGTTATTGATGCAAATGGTAACCTATGGGTATTATGTTATGGGAACATTGTTTACAACCCTGACTATTCAATAGCATCACAAACCGCTTCAAAATTAGTGCAAATTGATCCATCTACTAACGATATTATTCAAACCATCATCATTGGTGAATCACTTCATCCAACTAATCTGGAAGCCAGTCAAAGTGGAAACGATCTTTTTTATGGCGGTGGATATGGTTTTCAAGGTATTTATAAGATAGGAATAACAGAAACTTCTGTCTCTGAAACTCCAATACTTGATAAATACTATTATGGTTTTAATATTAACCCAAACACAGGTAATATTTATGCCTTAGAGCCATCAGCCGACTACGTAAGTGCAGGTACTCTTTGGAGATATGATCCAAATGGGATACTTGTTGGTGAATATGAAGTAAGTGTTGGTCCAAACAGCGCCACTTTTTACAATTATTAAATGAAAAAAAATAAAAACAAGAAGGCATTTTTTAACTGGAGCGGAGGCAAGGATTCTTCTCTTTGTCTCCACCAAGTATTATTAGAAAAGAATCTTGATTTGCAATTCTTACTTACCATATTAAATGGAGAAAATAAAAGAGTATCTATGCATGGTGTTTCAGAACAACTGCTTGATAAGCAATCTGAATCGATAGGAATACCATTAAAAAAGTTGTACCTGCCGGAATATCCTAGCATGGATGAATATGAAGAAATTATTTCTATATTTTTAATGGAAATAAAATCTGAACTAATTAACACATCTGTATTTGGGGATATTTTTTTAGAAGACTTAAGAAAATACCGTGAAAAGCAACTTGCAAAGAAAGGTTTTAAAGCAGAATTCCCTTTATGGAAAAGAGATACTAAAGAAGTAGCAAATGATTTCATATCAAAAGGTTTCAAAGCTATTATTGTCTCGGTAGATGGACGATATCTGGATAAAACCTTTGCCGGAAGAATTTATGATGAATCATTCTTAAAAGATCTACCATCAAATGTTGACCCGTGTGGGGAAAATGGAGAATTTCACAGCTTTGTGTTTGATGGGCCCATTTTTAAATATCCAATTCATTTTAAAAAAGGAGAAATAATATACAAAAAATATAAATCTCACAGTAAAGACAGTCCAGAAGAAAATATTGGATTCTGGTATTGTGATTTAAAATAATAATAAAACAATATGCCATACTATTGTGATAGGTTTCCTACCTTTTTTTGAAAAAAAATAAAAGCTTAGTAGGATAATAAAAAAAAGCGTGGAAAATAAAACCACGCTTTTTTATTATGTCTATTGTTACTATTTAAAACCACGTTTTTCTAATAATGCATCAATAGATGGTTCTTTACCACGGAATTTAACATATTGTTCCATTCCATCCCCCATACCATTTTCTGCTAAACAGTATTTTCTAAATTTAGCGGCTAAGTCTTGATTAAATAAGTCTCCGGTTTCTTTAAAAGCATTAAATGCATCAGAATCTAATTGTTCAGCCCATAAATACACATAATACCCGGCAGAATATCCACCACTAAAGATATGTGAGAAATAAGTGCTTCTATATCTTGGAATTATTTCGTTGATTAAACCAACATTCTTCATAGCATTAGTCTCAAACTGATCTACATTAATTGTTTCAGTATTTTTTATAGTATGCCAGTCTAAATCTAATAAAGAAGCTGCAATATATTCAACAGTTGTAAAGCCCTGATTAAAATGACCACTATTTTGTATTTTTTGAATTAATTCATCAGGCATAACTTCACTAGTTTCAAAATGCTTAGCATAAGCTTTTAACACTTCTGGCTCTCCAGCCCAGTTTTCCATAATTTGAGATGGTAATTCTACGTAATCTCTAGGCACATCACGTGATGTTCTTCTATAATGTCCATCTGCAAAGAAATTATGCAATGCATGTCCAAACTCATGAAAGAAAGTTGTTGTTTCATCCCAGTTTAATAATGCTGGTTTATCACCAGTAGGACGAGTAAAGTTTGTTACAATATAAACTACCGGGTAAATTTTTTCACCATTTTCATAAGCTCCACTTCTAATTGCGCCACACCACGCCCCACCACGTTTTCCTGGTCGTGGATAGCTATCGATATATAAAACAGCTAAATGACTACCATCAGCTTCTTTTACTTCATATGCCTTTACCTCTTCATGATAAACAGGAATATCTGTTCTTTCTTCAAATTGCAATCCATAAAGTTTATTTGAAACATGGAATATACCTTCACGAACATTATCTAGCGATAAATAAGGTTTTAATTCTTCTTCATCAAGGTTATATTTTTGTTTTCTGAGCTTTTCAGAATAATACCACCAGTCCCATGATTCCAGATCAAAATTACCGCCTTCAGCTTTTATCATTTTTTGCATTTCATCTCTGTCTTTTTTAGCTGTTTCCAATGCAGGCTCCCATACTTTATGTAAGAATCCATAAACATTTTCTGGCGTTTTTGCCATATTTTCGTCAATTACATATTCAGCAAAATTATTAAATCCTAAAATCTCAGCACGTTTTTTACGTAATGTAACCATCTCTGCGATAATATTTTTATTATCATGATCATTGTTATTATCGCATCTACTATACATTGCTTTATATAGTTTTTCTCTTAATTCGCGCTTTGGTGAATAAGTAATAAATGGTATCCAGCTTGGCTTATGTAAAGTAAATACCCATTTGCCTTCCATTTCATTTTGTTTTGCAGCCTCAGCAGCAGCAGATATAACTCCTTCCGGCAGACCTTCTAAATCAGATTCATTTTCAATAACTAATTTAAAGTCATTTGTTTCTGCCAATAAATTTTCGCCAAATTCCAATGATAACATGGAAAGTTTTTCGTTAATTTCCTTTAACTCTTCGCGTTTATCTTCAGGCAAAGCAGCACCATTTCTTTCAAAATCACGATACATCTTCTCAACAACACGCATTTGTTCTTTATCAAGATTTAGTTCATTTCTTTTATCATAAACAGTTTTAATTTTTTCAAATAAACCTTGATTTAATCCAATCCAGTTTCTATGAGCAGACATGATTGGTGTAAGCTCTCTTGCTATTTTCTGAAGAGTTGGGTTTGTATTAGCTGAATTTAAGCTATAAAATACTCTTGCACGACGTAAAATTTCACCTGATTGATCTAATGCTACAATGGTATTCTCAAAATTAGGTACTTCAGGATTATTGATAATTGCTTCTATTTCTGCTTTTTCTTGTTCTATACCGGCTTCAAAAGCAGGAATATAATGGCTTGTATCAATCTGATCAAATGGAGGAACCTGAAAAGGTGTATCAAACTCCGATAAGAAAGGATTACCTTCTGAAATCTGATCTGGTTGATTAGTGCAGCTAACTACTACCATAAGTGTTACGATTAGTAAAAAGATTAGTTTTTTCATATGATATAAATTTTGATTAGTTCCCAATTAGAGTTTAAAAATAATAAATCTTAATTTAAGATAAAATTTCAACTAATCATTTAGATAGTAGATATTTTGAAAAGTTTAAAATTAGATATAAAAAAACATCCCGGCCCCCCGGGATGCTAACACTCTAATTTATTAACCTTGCTATTATGATGAAGTGGAATAATAGCCTTTTTGTATGATACAAATATATGACAATATTTTAATACAAAGGTTTAAATTCAAATAAAAAAATATTAAAAAATGTTAAATATCTGACAGTTTAAATATAAAAACCCTGTTTTTACCTTGATTTTATGAGCATTAGCTAATAACCTATAACCCATAAAATTCTTTGTTCTTCAATGCATTTTTCTGCAATTTCAATCAATCCTTTATTTAAAATAATCAATTTATCTAAATAAAACTTCCATTTTTTCTCCCACTCCTTATCTTCAATTGTTAATTCATCAATAAATTCATTGCCTAAAAATACCTGATCAAGATGATTATGAAATTCTTCTAATGAGTTTATTGCTTCAAGAGATTCCAGCTTACTTAATAATTCATTTCTTAAAGGAACTATCTTTCTTGCATTATATTTAGTTGCTCCAAAAAATTCATATAATTTATTTGCATTCTCAAAACAGTTTGCATAAATATTAAATACTTCGCCTTCAACATATTTTGATTCTGAATCTCCTTTTATATAATTTTCATTATCACCGGTTGTATTTAACTCAACGATATTTAAATAATCAGAACTAAATAATTCAATTCTCATAATTTTTTTACTTTACTAAAAGTTTCTCTAAAAATATTAATTTAATTGTAAAACAAAAAATTTAATTTCGCTATTTATAAAGATTTTCTATTTCCATCTTATTATCTTTATCAAATAAATAACAGATATGACAGGAACAATTATCAATGCAGTTGCTATTTTAATTGGCAGTGCAATCGGAATATTCTTAAATACCAAACTGCCTGAACGTTTTATAAAAATCGTGTTTCAAGGGATTGGTTTGTTTACTTTGTTTATAGGAGTTTATATGGCATTAAAAACAAATAATCTATTTTTTATGATTATTAGTATTGTTTTAGGTGGAATTATTGGTGAAGGAATTAATATTGAGAAATATATCTCAAAATTTGGTGATAAAATAAAGAACAAATTTAAAAGTAAAAATTCGCGATTTTCAGAAGGAATGATAACCGCGTTTCTTCTTTTCTGCATGGGCTCTGTTACAATTTTAGGCGCCATTGAAGAAGGTCTGGGTGGTGAACCTAATCTACTCCTAGCTAAATCCGTTCTCGACGGAGTTTCTTCGGTTGCTTTAGCCGCTGCTTTAGGGTTTGGTGTTGCCTTTTCTATTGTTCCACTATTAATTTACCAAGGAGGATTAACAATTCTAGCATCTTACTTTGGCGATTATTTTTCTGAAACAATAATAAATGAACTAACCGCGGTTGGTGGATTAATGCTGATTGGATTGGGATTAACAATATTGGATATTAAACCTTTAAAAATTCTCAATATGACACCATCCTTAATAGTTATTGTTTTAATCGTTTATTTCTTTGGATAAAATGTCAGAAAAAAATATTGATAAAATAAAAAATACCATAACTAATTTGTTTAATGAATGGAATAATAAGCCTATTAAACAAATCGATATATTACCTAATTCAGGATCAAACAGAATTTATTTTAGAATAATACTCAGTTCAAATTCCTATATCGTTGTTTATAACAGCGATATAAAGGAAAACATAGCATTTATCGATTTTACAAAACAATTTCAGCAATCAAGTATCAATGTCCCAGAAATTATTTATGTTTCAAAAAATAAAGAAATCTATTTTTTAAATGATTTAGGTAACATTTCTTTATTAAGTTGGTTGCAGGAAAACCATTTTACAGAAAAGGCTAAAAGTATTTATAAAGCAGTTTTACAGGAGCTGATTAAATTCCAAATAATTGCAGGAAAAAACTTTGACTACTCGAATTGCTATCCATTTAAAGAATTCGATAAAAAATCAATTTTATATGATTTAAATTACTTTAAGGAACAATTTGTGGATAGGTTGAAAATAGAAATAAACTCCGATAAGCTGCAAGTTGATTTTAATAATTTAGCTGATTACTTATTATCTGAAGATAGCAATTATTTTATGTTCAGAGATTTTCAGGCCAGAAATATAATGTTAATAAATAACACTCCTTTCTTTATAGATTATCAAGGCGGAAGAAAAGGACCTTTACAATATGATGTAGCATCACTTCTTTACCAGGCAAAAGCAGAAATCCCAGAAGAAATAAAAAAAGAATTACTGGATTTTTACACAAGTCTGGTACAACTATATATCCCTGTAAATCCTGATGAATTTAAAAAATATTTCTATGCTTTTGCTTTAATACGGGTCTTACAAACACTTGGAGCATACGGTCTAAGGGGAATTAAAGAACAAAAACAACATTTTATTGACAGTATTCCTAAAGCAATAAATAATCTTAAAAATTTAATTCATAAAGTTGAATTCTTACAAAATTTACATGAACTTAAAAGTTTAATGGAAATAATTATCAAACCTGAAACTCAAATCAATCCATATAATGTTAACAGTAGTAATAAATAGTTTCTCATATAAAAAAAATATCCCCGAAGATAAATCAGGCAACGGTGGTGGATTTGTCTTTGACTGCAGAGCGATTCATAATCCCGGAAGATATGAAGAATATAAACGTTTGACAGGAAAGGATAAAAAAGTAATTGCATTTTTGGATAAAGTGCCTGAAATGAAATTATTTTTAAACAGTATTTTTAGTATAATAGATATTTCTGTTCAAAATTATATTGAAAGAGAATTTTCGAATTTAATGGTGAGCTTTGGGTGTACTGGAGGACAACATCGTTCAGTGTATAGTGCAGAAAAGCTAGCAACTTATCTTAAAAGTAAATATTCAATTCATATAATTGTTAATCATATTGAACAACAACAATTAAACAATAATTTTTAATGAAAGCAATGATATTTGCTGCCGGTTTAGGATCCAGGTTAAAACCATTAACCGATAATACACCAAAAGCTTTAATAAAACTAAATAACATACCCCTTTTAGAACATGTTATTTCCAAATTAATCCATTTTGGCGTGAATGAAATCATTATTAATGTTCATTATTTATCTCATCACATCACAGACTTTCTAAAACAAAAAGATAATTTTGGTATAAGAATTGATATTTCAGATGAAACCAACCAATTATTAGATACTGGTGGCGGTTTAAAAAAAGCATCATGGTTTTTTAATACTGATGAACCTTTTATTTTATATAATGCTGATATTATTAGTGATATTAATTTATCAGATATGATGAATTATCATTCTGAAAATGATTCACTCGCAACTTTAGCCGTTCGAAAAAGAAAATCTAGCCGTTATTTTTTATTCAATAACAATTTTGATCTATGTGGCTGGAAAAATGAAATAACTTCTGAAGAAATTATTACTCGATCAACTGAAATTTTAAATTCATATGCTTTTAGCGGAATTCATATAATAAACCCAATCATATTACAACATCTGAATCAATCAGGTAAATTTTCAATTGTAAAATCATATTTAAAACTTTGTAAAACAATGAAAATTAAGGGTTTTGATCACACAACTGATTATTGGTTTGACATTGGAGACATGAAGAAATTACAAATGGCAGAAAAGTTCATTAAAGAAAACTAAGGTATTCCCACAAATATTATTCTGACAAGCTTTGAACAATCCTTAAAATATTGATGTTCCTAAGTAATTTAATTTATTTATTTTTGTATAAATAGCTTATAATTGTAATTAAACAAAATGCTGGAATGAGTGAACTTTTACCTTTATTAATCGGACTTTTATTTATATCTGGTATACTTGTTAGTGTTTTGTATCCTTTGCTTAAACAACGGTTGGGGTGGCTTCTTTCATTGGTACCATTAGGAATATTCATCCTGTTATTTATAGCTGTTGGCAATTTAGATATCAAAACAACCAAAATATTTTTAACAGATTTCTCAATCTTACCAAATATTAGTTTCCCATTCCGCATTGATGGTTTAAGTCTCATTTTTGGATTATTAATATCTGGCATAGGAGTTCTTGTGGTATTGTATGCATCTTGGTATATGAAAAAGTATGACAGGCAAGCTCATTTTTTCACTTACCTGATGCTATTTATGGCAGCTATGACTGGCCTTGTTTTTTCAGATAACTTAATGGCTTTGTTTATTTTCTGGGAACTTACAAGTGTAACATCATTCTTACTTATTGGCTTTAATCATCACTTAGAAAAATCCCGTCAAGCTGCATTGCAGTCATTGTTAATAACAGGATTTGGTGGCTTATGCCTTTTATTTGCAACAATATTAATAGGAAATATAACCGGGACATATGAAATTAGCAAAATAATTGAGCAAGGTATTTCTATTACATCTCATCCACAATACAATCTGGTTTTTATACTAATTTTAATTGCTGTGTTCACAAAATCTGCACAGTTCCCTTTTCATTTCTGGTTACCTGGAGCAATGCAGGCTCCTACTCCTGTAAGTGCATATCTGCATTCTGCTACGATGGTAAATGCCGGTATCTATTTACTACTAAGAATACAACCTTTGTTAGGTGGAACTCTATTTTGGAAATACTCGCTGATACTGGCAGGTGTTATCACCATGTTTTTAGGAGCTTATTTCTCTATGGGGCAAAAGGATTTAAAAAGAATTTTAGCTTTTACAACAATTAGTGCCCTTGGAACCATGGTTTTGCTTATTGGCATTGGAACACCACTTTCGTTAGAAGCATCTTTGGTGTTTTTTATTGTTCACGGATTGTATAAAGGTGGTTTATTTATGGTTGCCGGCATTATAGATAAAAGCACTGGAACAAGAGATATTACAAAACTATCTAAATTATGGAAGCCTTTACCGGCCACTACGATTTTTGCAGTTTTAGCATTGATATCCATGGCTGGATTGCCACCCATGTTAGGTTTTGTCGGAAAAGAACTTATATATGTTGCTAAAATACAACTTCCTGGCCTTTCATGGATTATTCTTCCACTTGGTGTAGGAGCTAACATTATGATGGTTGCAATATCTCTTACAGTATTTGTAGAAATTTTCTATAATAGAAGCAAAAAACCTGAGATCCAAGTTCATTATACAGAAAAGCAATTACCCTGGTATTTCATATTAGGCCCAGGGGTTTTAGCGCTGGCAGGATTATTTCTTGGTTTATTTCCTGGTGGATTAAATACTATGATAGCCAATGCATTATTTGTTACAAAAAGTGAAATTAAAGATGTTCATCTTTTGTTGTGGCACGGTTTTAACGAAGTATTATTACTAAGTATTTTTGCTATCTTTTTAGGAGTATTGATATTTGCCTTTCGTAAACCTGTTACTCAATTTATCAAAAAAACTATTGAATGGTTTGATATTTATCACCTTCCAACCATATTCATGAAAGTAATGAATAACTATTTAAGAATTGCAGGTAAAAATACACAACGCATACAACACGGTTATCATCGTTTTTACCTGATGACCTTCTTTATTGTTACCTTAATCATAACTAGTTTTCAAGTTAACTGGCATTTAGGGGATTTAGTTCCTATAGAAGGATTTTCGGCTATTCGTTTTAATATAGTAGTATTATTATTAATTTCAACATTGGCTTTATTATTTGCCATATTCTCCAGGTCAAGATTATCAGCTATACTTGCAATGGGTGTTGTTGGATATGGTATTGGCTTACTATACCTTTTATATGGTGCAATTGATTTGGCTATTACTCAATTTCTTGCAGAAACAGTAGTGATGGTATTATTTGTAATGGTAATTTATTACTTACCAAAATTTGCAAATTTATCAACTAGAAAATCTAGAATTAGAGATATAATCATTTCATTAGCAGTAGGTGCTGGAGTAACTATAGTTGTACTTCATAGCAGAGTACTTAATTATTACGAACCTATTTCTGCATATTTTGCTAACAACAGTTTAATCAAAGCACATGGACGAAACATTGTAAATGTAATTCTTGTTGATTTTAGAGCTCTTGACACACTTGGCGAAATAACGGTTTTAACTCTTGCAGCAGTAGGTGTATATAGTTTATTTAGATTTAAAATAAAAAAAAGTAATTAGATGAACAATAAAACTTTAAGAAATATCATTTTAGAAAACATCGTTAACCTTTTTATGAAGGTAATGTTTATCTTTTCTATTTATCTTTTACTTCGTGGTCATAATAATCCTGGCGGTGGATTTATTGCAGGAATTATAGCATCAACCGGATTTATCTTTTATGCAATTATTTTTGGAACTGATTCATTACAAAAAATGATAAAATGTAAACCGCAAACCTTAATCGGTATTGGTTTATTATTAGTATTAATAGCAGCAATACTACCCGCTTTTTTATCATTAGAAATGTTAACAGGCTTATGGATAAAAGCTGAAATTCCGATAATAGGAACATTACATGCAGGATCTCCCTTGATCTTTGATACGGGAGTTTATTTTGCTGTCGCAGGAGTTATTTTAACTATTATAATAAGTATAATGGAGGTGTTAAAATGGAATTAATATTAGCAATTTTCATTGGTATATTATATGCAGGTGGCGTATACCTGGTGTTAAGACGTAGCATTGTTAAAGTAATACTGGGAATATTTGTATTAGCTAATGCTACTAACTTAATTATATTTTTAGCAGGAGGAATCAAAAGAAGTGGTGAAGCATTTATCGCTGAAGGGAAAGAAAGTATTGACCTTTCTACAATAAGCGATCCTTTACCACAAGCACTAATACTTACTGCTATTGTCATAAGCCTGGGTATTGCTGCATATATTCTGGCATTAAAATATAGATATTTTGAAGTAACAGAAACTCATGATTTAGATCAACTTAGTAAAACAGACCAAAAATGAGCATACTACCTTTATTGATAATTACACCATTTACATTCATTATTTTGGCATTATTTATTGATAATGTTAAAATAAAGAACTCATTTTCTCTTTTTCTAAGCATAATTAACCTATTATTAGCATTTTATACCTTGAAAATAGTTTCCAGCTCGGAGATTATTAAAACTCAGATGGGATCATGGCCTGCTCCTGTTGGAATAACTCTGGTGGCTGATCGTTTTAGTGCCTTCATGATTTTTATATCTGCGATTGTATATATAGCTGTTACCATTTATTCGATTCAATCAATTGATAAACTAAGGCTTAAAAATAATTACTTTCTTTTTACTTATGGTATTTTAATGGGAGTAAACGGAAGCTTTTTGGCTGGGGATATATTTAATCTTTATGTTTGGTTTGAAGTCATGCTAATGAGTTCTTTTATTCTTATTAGCTTTGGAGGAGAAAAAGCTCAGCTGGAAGGTTCTATTAAATATTTGATATTAAATTTAATATCATCTTTCTTCTTTGTTGCTGGAATTGGAATCCTTTATGGAAAAATGGGCAGTTTAAATCTTGCCGACTTAGCCTTAAAATTTTCACAAGTAGGAGATTTCCCAAGCTTGTTTGAACCTTCACTTATTTTATTATTGGTAGGTTTTGCCATTAAAGGAGCACTATTCCCATTCTTCTTCTGGTTACCCGCATCATACCATACACCCCCTCCTGCTATTTCTGCGCTCTTTGCCGGCTTATTAACCAAAGTTGGAATCTACTCGTTGATAAGAATATATACACTGTTTTTGCATCATTACGATTATTTCTGGAATCCTATCATTTTATGGATGGGAATTTTATCCATGGTAATTGGAGTAATTACAGCTACATCTCAGTTTGATTTCAGAAAGATCCTTTCTTTTCATATTATTAGTCAGGTTGGATATGTGATTATTGGACTTGCTTTTTATACAATATCCGGACTGGCAGCTGCAATATTTTTCTTAGGACATAATATGTTATCAAAAACAAATACCTTTTTAGTTGCCGGTTGGGTGCATCGCGAAAAAGGCACATTAAATTTAAAGGATCTGGGCGATATGTTTAATAAACATACTTTATGGGGAATCTTATTCTTTATATCTGCTTTTAGTTTAGCCGGGCTTCCACCATTAAGTGGTTTTGCAGGGAAATATTTAATTATAAAAGCAGGTATTGAGAATAATCAGATTATTGTTGCTATGGTAGCCTTGTTTGTTGGACTTTTTACATTATTCTCAATGACAAAAATATGGATTGAAGTTTTTTGGAAAAACATTAAAAATGATAACAAGAGTGAGAAAACTACAAGTTTACCATTTAGATACATGATAACTGGTTCGATTATTTTGGCCTTATCGATTATCATTATGGGAGTTTGGGCTCAACCAATTGTTGAATTTTGTGAAAAAGCTGCAGCAGATTTGCTTAATAATCAAAAGTATATCAATTTTGTTTTAGGATGAAAATAATAAAATCAATATTAGCAACTATTTTTAGGATAGTTAACTTAACTGTTCTATTTATCTACTTTACTTATAAAGTTATAAATTCGGGATGGATTGTTGCATGGTTAGTTATAAAAGGATATCGAGGTGAGAATGAAGCTATTGTTGAATATAAGCCACAAAGTCATTATTCGTGGCACCTTATTTTACTTTTTAACCTGATTAGTATGACTCCCGGATCATTAAGTGTAGATATTTCTGATGACTATAATACCATATTTGTTCATTTGTTAAATAATGATGATAAAGCTGATTTTATAAAAACAACTCAGAAAATAGAAAAGATGTTATTGCATAGTTTGGGCAAATCAAAAATTATTTATTAAAAAATGGAAGAATCTGGAAAAATATTTTTAGAGTATACATCGCTTGCAGCCTTATGGATTATGGCTTTAAGCTTAATATTTCCGCTTATTAGACTTTTTAAAGGCCCAACTTTACCTGATAGAGTTGTAGCCTTAGATCAAATTGCTTTTATTATAGTAGGAATTATCATATGCGATGTATTTTATACACGAAATGCGATGTTACTTGATGTTGTTTTAACAGTCTCCTTACTTTTGGTTTTTGGGTCAATGATTATTGCCAGGTATTTATATAAAAAAGAAAACGAAAATGGTTGATATTATTGTTGGTATATTAGTTATTTTAAGTGCCGTTATTATTTTAATTGCATCAATAGGAATATTACAATTTAAAAATCTTTATACTCGTATGCATGTTGTAACTAAAGTATCTTCTTTTGCATTTGTTTTAATGCTTTTAGCAGTAAATATTTTATTTTTCCACTGGAAGATTTTAATAATAACACTCATCATTTTTCATGTTTTAATTTTTCTGTCTCCCATTTCTGCGCATATGATTGCAAAAGTTTCTCAATTCATTAAAAAAGATACAGACTAATAAACACTTAAAGATCTAGTAAATAATTTAAGTTCAGAATTTTATTTAATCAACTAATTTCAATATCTTTATAGTAAGAAGTTTAATCATGTATATTTCACAAACTATATTAATACTTTTTATTTTTGTTGTTCTGTTTGTTTACGTAATTTATTTACACATACAACTTACAAAGAAAAATATTATCCTCAAGTCAGTTTATAAAAAAATTAATAAGCCTAATAGTAAGTTAAGCGAAGAAGATATTGTCCAATTCCTTGAAAATATTAAAAATCCTAATTTCTCAGGAACAGTTACAAAGGATAAATTATTAGATAAAAAAATACGAGAATTTTTATTTGAAGATGAACAAGAAGTAAATTTATTTTTACACTATACACCATCAAAAGAAATTGCAGATAAAATCTTAAGTGAAGGTTTTCAGTTTGTAAACTCATTCTATAAAACCGCTGAATACATTTATAACGATGAACTATATTTGGTTCATAGGCATCATGAACATAAACAATTTGGAGATTTTGTAATTGTAATTTGCATTGCTAAAAAAACATATAAATATTACACTCAAGAGTTAAATAATTTAAAAATAAAGAACATTTCGGTAGAACAGTTGTTAACAGAAAGCGCACCATATATAGATGAAAATTCTGAAGAAGTGTACATATTACCGAAGCAGTTTGTGAAAGGATATTTTAATTATACCAACGCAATAATTGTTCGAAACTCCAGCTTTAACTCAAATTACTCATCAAAACATTTTGAAAATAATTTAAGAAAAATTACGTCGAAATAATATAAATATAGCATCATCTCTTTTTTTGCTTAAGTTTCCTTTAATATTTATACAACATATTAAAATATTTTATAACTTATATATTCAAAAGGCAAAAATTAATCTAACATGGAAGAGAATAATAATGTCAATTTTAAGCTATTGGCTGAAAATATCCCGGATATTATTGCCAGATTTAATAAAGAGTTAAAAATTGTTTATGTTAATCACCTGTTAGATAAATCTGTTTCTTCACATAGCAAAGGAAACAACAATAATTCTAATGTTTCGAAAACAATTATTAATAACTGCATTTCTGAAATTGAAAATTCGTTTCAGGATGGTGAAATAAGGAGTGTGGATATTTCAGTAAACATAGGTAATGAAGTAAAATATTTTGAATCAAGAATTGTTCCTGAAAAGAATTCAAAGAATGAATTTGAAACGGTATTATGTATTACACGTGATATTACCGAATGGAAAATGGCTAAAAATAAGTTAATTGCTAATGAAGAAAAATACAGGTTACTTGTTGAAGGTCAAACAGATTTAATAGTAAAAGTTGATTCAGAAAATCGTTTTCTTTTTGTAAGTCCTTCATATTGTCAGACTTTTGGAAAATCTGAACAAGAGTTATTAGGTAAAAAATTTACCCCCCTCGTACATGAAGACGACCTGGATAATACCTTAAAAGAAATGGAGAAACTTAAATTTGCACCAAACACCTGTTACATTGAACAAAGAGCATTTACTAAAGATGGTTGGAAATGGTTTGCCTGGTCTGATAAAGCTATTGTAGATGATCAAGGAAATATAAAAGAAGTTATTGGAGTTGGAAGAAATATTACTGAAGCAAAAAAATATCAACAAGAACTTATTGAAGCCAAAGAAAAAGCACAAGAAAGTGATAGACTAAAATCTGCATTTCTAGCAAATATGTCGCATGAAATCAGAACTCCAATGAATGGTATAATTGGATTTACAAAATTAATGTTACAATCAAGTATAACAGATGAAAAAAAATACATATACAGTAAAACAGTTATAGAATGTAGTCAGCAATTATTATCAATTGTAAATGATATTCTTGATATTTCTAAAATAGAAGCTGGTCAGATAGAGTTATCTCAGGATAGTGTAAATATTAATCAGTTATTAGAAGAATTATATGATTTGTATAAATCTAAAGCAAATAATAAAAATATCTTTCTGGCAATTAACAAACAGTTAAAAGATAACCAGATTAATATTTTTACCGATTATGTTAAATTAAAACAAATATTGAATCACTTATTAAGTAATGCAATAAAATTTACGCATGAAGGAGAAATAAAATTTGGATATAATGTGAAAAATAATTTACTTGAGTTTTATGTTAAAGATACTGGTATAGGTATCAAAAAGGAATTGCATGAAAAAATCTTTGAACAATTTCGCCAGGGTGAACTCGACATTAGTAAAATGTATGGAGGAACAGGTCTTGGATTATCTATATCAAAAAAATTAGTTGAACTATTAAATGGTAAAATTTGGTTAGAATCTGAACATAATAAAGGGTCATGTTTTTATTTTAGTATTCCTTTTAGTAAATTAGATTCTGTAATAGAACCTATATCTGAAGACGAAAGATTTATGAACAGTAATGCAAAACCAACGATATTAATTGCTGAAGATGAATTAACAAACTTTTTATTTTTACATGAGTTGCTAAATGAACAATATAATATTGTGCAAGCAAAAAATGGTGAAGAAGCAATAGATATATGTAAGAACAGAGATGATATTAAATTAATTCTCATGGATTTGAAAATGCCAAAAATAGATGGATTTGAAGCGACAAAAACCATAAAAGAGCTTAAATCGGATATTATTATTATTGCTCAAACTGCATATGCAATGAAAAAGGATCGTGAAAAAATATTAAATCTTGGTTGTGATGATTATGTTTCAAAACCAATTGAGATAACCCAATTAATGGAATTATTAAAAAAATATTTACCTGCTTAACATTCTACCTAAATTAAAAGCATTTTTAAGAATATTTTTGTTTTTATTAATATCATCAGCTGCCAATTTTGGATTTAAATTTAATTTATTATATAATTCGTTTAACTCAGCCTTATTTTTTGTAATTTGTTTTATTACAGCAAGTCGGGTAGCTTTAATCACATGTAAGTTATTCTCTTCTCCCATTACATTTTTGATGTAATTAAACAAATCAATAACCGGCTGTGCATCAATGTCATCAGACGAGCCCATAGATAAAATCAATACAATTTCTTTTTTCCATTCTGTTCTCGGTGTATGTTTTATTCCTTCTTCGGTTATCTGTACGTGTACTAAAGATCGAAAACGATCAATTAACTTTTTTAATGCTGCGGTTACATAATGAAAGTAAATCGGAGAAGCAACAACTAAAACATCAGCATCCTGAATCTTTTGCTGAACTTCATTCCAGTCATCAGTTGCAATAGAACATCTTTTTATCAGATTACATCTTAAACATCCAGTACAGTATTCTATATTTAAATTTTTAACCAGGATGTGTTCAATCTGATGTGTATTTTGTTTTGCACCTTCCATAAACTGCTCAACAATGATAGAAGTGTTTCCTTGTTTTCGCATACTTCCATCGAGTATCAATACTTTCTTCATAAACCTAATTATTAAACGAAGTGTCTTTAAAATAATCGCTCATAAATGATACTTTGTTATTTTGAAAATGAAACCAGGTTAACCCACTATTAGAATAGAATGTGCCATCTTTTTCTTCTCCTTTATTATTCCATTTTACACAAGTTTTATTTTCTTCAGCAATAATCTCAACAATATCGAAATGTAAGGATGTATACTTTCTAAATAAGATGTTAAAAAATAAGATGACTTTTTTTACACCCTTCATTTGATCTACACCAGGAAAATCAAAAATTATATCTTCATTAATAATTGATTCAAATGTTAAAAAATCTCTTTTATTAATTGATTCAAATATTAATTTGCTGATCTCTTTTATATAAATATTGCTCATGATAAAAGCTTTTATTTTATAATCATTAATTTTGTCGAAAATACTAATAAAATATTAAAATGTACAAGCATTTATTTGGACCGGTTCCATCAAGAAGATTAGGAATGTCATTAGGAGTTGATTTAGTTCCACATAAGGTATGTTCGTTAAATTGCATATACTGCGAATGTGGTGCAACAACTAAGCTTACATCGAAACGAGATGAATATGTTTCTTTTGAAGAAATTAAGGCTGAATTAATTGATTTCTTTACAAATAATCCTAATCCGGATTATATTACTTTCTCAGGAGCCGGCGAGCCAACATTAAATATTTATATTGGTAAAGTAATCGAGTTTATTAAAAATAATTATCCTGAAATTCCTATAGCAGTTCTTACAAATGGAAGTTTGTTAAGCGACTATAATGTAAGAGAAGAATTAATGATGGCAGATATAGTTTTACCTTCTTTAGATGCTGCAACACAAGAAGCATTTAAGAAGATTGATCGCCCATTAAATTCAATAAAAATTAAAGATTATATAAATGGGTTAATCGAATTTAGTAAAACCTTTAAAGGTAAAATCTGGTTAGAAATAATGATTTTACCAGATATTAATGATGAGCTTGAAAATCTCAACCAATTAAAAGAAGCCATTATAAAAATTAACCCGGACAAAATACAACTTAATACATTAGACAGACCCGGAGTAATTGATAATTTAAGATCGGCAACAAGAATAGAGCTCGAAAATATTATTCAGTTATGGAGTATTCCTAATGTTGAAATTATTGCATCATCTGTTAAGAGAAAAGATAATATCGCTTTTAGAAAAGATATTCAAAATGCCATTATGGAAACCATTTCACGAAGACCATGTACTTTGGAAGACCTTGAAAACATATTGGGTTTACATGTTAATGAAATAAATAAATATTTAGATGTTCTGGATAAAGAAAATAAATTAGAAACATACCGACAAGATCGTGGTATATTCTATCAAATCAAAAAATAGTTAAAATCAATTAATATTATTGAATAATTACATCTAATTAACTAGAAATATATATAATAAGTGGAATTTTATTGCAACTTTCCATAAATTGACATCGTAAAATATTTTAGAACGTACTAAACCTTTAACTCACATAACCATGTCAAAAGAACTATTAGATGTATTAGTGCCTTTACTAATTGGACCTCCATTAGGAATATTAACTATTCGATATTTTTTTAAAGGATCTATTCTATTTAGGATAACAGCATATTGGGTAATTACTCTTTCAATACTAGATGCTCTTGCAAATATGAGTAGTTCATATCCGAATATCATGCCAATGTATTTAGCAATAAGTATTGGTTTGCCCATTTTTATCTATTTCTTTTACAGAACCGCAAAAGAAGTTCGTCGTCCTTTAGACGAAGCAGTTAATGCTCTTCAGGAACTTGCAAAAGGAAATTTAAATGTAAAAGTAAATAAAAGTTTCATCGGAAGAAATGATGAACTAGGTAGGATCACAGAAGGCATTGCAAATTTATCATCAAAATTAACCGAAGTAATCGAAAACATTTCTAATTCTGCAAACGAAATTAATAGTACAGGAGAACAATTAAGTGCAAACTCATTACAATTATCTCAGGCATCAAATGAGCAGGCATCATCTCTTGAAGAAATTTCATCAACTATGGAACAGATTGTTTCCAGCATACAGTTAAATGCAGATCATTCGAAACAAACTGAAACAATTGCACTAAAAACAAATCATAGCTTAGAAGAAGGAACAAAATCTACAAATGTTGCCTTAGACTCAATGAAAGAAATTGCAGAAAAGATCACAATAATTAACGACATTGCTTTTCAAACAAACCTTCTAGCTTTGAATGCTGCCGTTGAAGCTGCACGTGCAGGAGAACAAGGAAAAGGATTTGCAGTAGTAGCAGCAGAAGTACGAAGATTAGCAGAAAGAAGTAGAGATGCTGCAAATGAAATTATTGAAGTTTCACTGAAAGGAGCAACAGTATCAGAATCAGCACGAGAAGTAATGAATAGCAACTTATCAGAAATAAAGAAAACTTCAGAATTAATCCAGGAGATTACTGCAGCTAGCTTAGAGCAAAAAACAGGATCAATGCAAGTAAATGAATCGGTTCAACAGCTGAATCATATTACTCAACAAAATGCCGCTTCATCAGAAGAACTTGCTTCAAGCGCTGAAGAACTTACAGCAAAATCAAATTATTTACTCGATTTAATTTCTTTCTTTAAGATATAATAACCTACTATACACAATAATAAAATATAATCCCCGAACAAAACGGGGATTTTTTTTTATAAAACCCCCATCATTTTAATTAATTTTAATAATAGTTAAATTTAAAAATTATGAATGCAATAGAATTACATTGTGACATAAAGAAGTTTTGTCAACAAAATGCTGATCCTAAAAATGTTGAAAAATACTCCAGGTATTTTAAAGGTGGCTTTAATGGTTATGGAGTAGCGTATGGATTGATTGAAAATAAAGTTAAAGAATATAGGACACAAGAATGGATGAACATAGAGTTAGCATATGATGTATCTAAGCTTCTTATCCCGGAAGAAAAATATGA
>CAZPMA010000055.1:0-19811 GCA_964587535.1 uncultured Bacteroidales bacterium | reverse complement strand
GAGAATAATATATATACAAAGTAATTCATCAAACAAAAAAAGATTGCTTTTAGGCAATCTTTAGTTTTGAGCGGGAGACGGAACTCGAATCCGCGACCCTTAGCTTGGAAGGCTAATGCTCTACCAACTGAGCTACTCCCGCAAAGGAGTGGGGAGAGCAGGATTCGAACCTACGAAGGCGTGCGCCAGCAGATTTACAGTCTGCCCCAGTTGGCCACTTTGGTATCTCCCCAACAAAAAAAACAATGAGCCGATAGGCGGATTCGAACCGTCGACCTGCTGATTACAAATCAGCTGCTCTGACCAACTGAGCTACATCGGCAATATTTTGTATTAAAAGAACGTAATTGTTTTTAATAGCGAATGCAAAAGTATTAAAATTCCTGAAATATCAAACTTTTATTCTTAAAAAATAACTAAAAAAATGTTGCTGTATATACTGTGCCCACTAATGCTTTTGATTATGAGTTTTTTAATAAAAAATATATTTATTATTCATCATCAAGATTTTCCATTTCAATTTGCAAATGTGCCATTTTTATTGCCGTAATAGCAGCTTCATCACCTTTATTTCCATGTTTGCCGCCTGCTCTGTCTTTAGCCTGTTGGAGGTTATTGGTTGTTAAAATACCAAAGATAAATGGAATATTATAATTCATGTTTAATTCCGTAATACCATGTGTCGCACTTTGACAAACAAAATCAAAATGTGGTGTTTCACCTTGTATTACGCAACCTAAGCATATAACAGCATCCAAATCGGCATATTCAGCCATAAATTGTGCTCCTAAGGTTAATTCAACAGTTCCTGGAACATACTTTCGTAAAATGTTTTCTTCTTTTGCTCCATGCTTTAATAATGTATTTACTGCACCTTCCAATAAGGCATTTGTAATATCACTATTCCATTCTGCTGTTACAATCCCAAATTTCATGTCTTTTGCCGATGGTACGGATTTTATATCGTAATCAGATAAGTTTTTTAAGTTTGTTGCCATAATTGTATATTTTATTTTTAAGCAAATTTAGCGCATATAAATAAAAAAATCCTGATTTCTCAGGATTTAAAATTTATATATGATAATAAGATTATTTATTTACAAGAACTTCAACACGCGCGATGTATTTGTCTATTTGACGACCCTCAGCAGTGTTTGGAAAATCTTTCTTAATTCGGTTGTAAGTATCTAAAGCTTTCTTAAAATCACCATTTTGCTCGTGAACAAAACCTTCTTTCATTAAATAAATCGGAGTTGTGAAATTATTTTCCGAAGCACTTACTGCTTTTTTATAAAAGATTAGTGCATCATCTATATTATCTAGCTCTACATATGCATCGCCTATTGCACCAAAGGCAATAGGAGCAATCATCTTATCATCCGATTCAAACTGAGTTAAATATTCAATTGCAGTTTCGTATTCACCTAAATGTAAATAACACACTCCAGCATAATAGTTTGCTAAGTTTGCTGATTTTGTAATACTATATTCTTCAACAATATCTAGAAATCCTAAATAGTTTCCATCACCATTTAATGCTAAGTTAAAAGAGTCTCGAGCAAAATATTGTTCAGCCATCCACATCTGAGAATGTGCTTCATTTTCTTTTGGTGTCATAACAAATCTCTTATATCCAAGATATCCACCAACGATGATAATAATAGCCAATACAATTACTGTCAAGCTTTTTTGATTTTCTTCAATATAATGTTCCGTTTTACTTAATGCATTTTCAACTGCTTCAAATTGATCTTGATCTGTTACTTTCTTTTTGCTCATCTTTATTTAAAATTAATATATTTATCTGTAATCATTTGAAACGCAAATGTAATTCTTTTGACCAATTTTTAAAATATTTTGTTTATAAAAATTGATATTTAATCTTTTGTTCGTTTTTTATTTAAGGGAATAATAAGAATCTTTGCAAAAAATAATACTGGGAAAATGAATCTTCAGGATTTATCTATCATAAATTTTAAAAACTATAGTCAGATTGATCTTAAATTATCTTCTAAGATAAATTGTTTTGTCGGACAGAATGGAGTGGGTAAAACAAATTTATTAGATGCTATTTACTATTTATCGATGTGTAAGAGTTATTTTAATCCTATTGATAGCCAAAATATTCGTTATGATGAAGATTTTTTTGTTATTCAAGGCGATTATATCTTAAAGGATAAGCATGAGAATATTTATTGTGGCCTGAAACGAAATAAAAAAAAGCAGTTTAAACGAAATAAGAAAGAATATCAAAAACTATCTGATCATATTGGATTATTGCCTGTTGTAATGATTTCTCCTACGGATAGTAGCTTAATACTTGAAGGAAGCGATGAAAGAAGGAAATACATGGATATGGTTATTTCACAATATGATAAAGAGTATCTCGATAATCTTATTCGCTATAATCGTGTTTTAGCTCAAAGAAACAAATTGTTAAAGGATTTTTATCAGAATAGGAGTTTTGATGAAGATACAATTGACATTTGGGACGAACAACTAATTAGCTTAGGAGAAAAAGTTCAAGCAGTTCGAGTTAAGTTTGTTGATGACTTAATACCTATTTTTCAAGAATATTATAATAAGATTTCCGGAAATAAAGAGCAGGTAAAACTAGTTTATGAATCACAATTAAACGATGATGATTACAGAAATTTATTAAAAAATGCCTTAGATAAGGATAGGATTGTTCAACACACTACAGTTGGGATCCATAAGGATGATTTAATACTTACATTAAATGGTTATCCAATAAAAAAAGCGGGTTCACAAGGTCAGCAAAAAACGTATTTAGTATCTCTTAAATTAGCTCAGTTTGATTTTATTAAAAAAATTAGTGGAATAAAACCTATATTATTGTTAGATGATATTTTTGATAAGTTTGATAAGCAAAGAGTGCGTCAAATAGTTGAATTGGTAGCCGAGAATCATTTTGGACAGATCTTTATAACTGATACAAGTGAAGATAGATTGGAAAAAATTTTAAAAGATATAAATATTGAGCATAGTATTTTTTCAATTGATTCAGATGGTAGTCTAACTTTAAAGAAAATTGATTAATGAGAAAAAAGAACACACAAAAACTGGATGAAGTAATTAAAGAATATCTGAAAGCCTTTAAAATTGATGATAAGCTTAAAGAAGTTCAGTTAATTAAATCCTGGGAAAGTGTTGTTGGAAAAACGGTTGCCCGATCTACTGATAATATTTATATAAATAACAGAAAATTGTTTGTAAAACTTAGGTCATCTGTAATTCGAAATGAGTTATTTATGCTTAGAGAAGGTTTGGTAAAAGCTTTAAACGATAAAGTAGGTGAGAAAATTATTGATGAAATAATTTTAAGATAATTAATCTAAGTTTTTTAATATTTCGATTCTTTTTTTTATAGAATCCAAATGATCTTTTTCTGAAATATTAGGGTCTTTCAAATCATAAAATTTCTTACAAGGTAATTCATTACACTTTCCACAATGTTCAAAATTCTTAGTGTTTACAGAGCATTCAAACAGTATGCAAATACCTTTTTCTAAATGATCTTTTGCCCAAAATGTTTTCCCCTTTACTTTAAAGCATCCTTTACAAGGATTATTGTAAAAATTACAATCGGTACAGATTAAACCGCAAGCAGAAGTCAACATTTTATGTGAAAAATATGAATGAAATGATTATTATAAATAGTGATAAAATAAATAAATAGGATAAAGGGTTAGCAAAATTTACTGTCCACCCACGTTCACTTTGGTATTTAGGTAATACAACTCGTTTATCACTTTTATTAAAATAAAATAATCCCCACTTATAATTTGATGGATTTTTAGCTTCATTATCGTTATGGATATGATCAAAGTTATTTTTCATTTTTTTAATTGTAATTAATATCTTTCTCGTTGATTAAAAAAGAAATCAGATTCGCGCCTGGCGTTTTCAACTGAGTCTGCACCATGAATGGCATTTTTTTGTAAGGATTCTGCAAACATCTTCCGAATTGTACCTTCCTCTGCCATTTCAGGATTGGTATTTCCTATTAGTTTTCTGAAATCTTCAATTGCATTTTCTTTTTCTAATAGAAGTGCAATTATAGGACCTGAGCTCATAAAGTCACATAAACCTTCGTAAAACTCTTTCCCGCGGTGCATTTCATAAAATCTTTCTGCTTCTTCTTTATTTAACTTTGTAGACCGTATTGCTGAGATTCTAAATCCAGCCTGGTTAATCATTGCTAATATTGGTCCAACATGATTTTTTCTACAAGCCGATGGCTTGATCATTGCAAATGTATATCCTATTGGCATAGTTTAAATTTTTATATATAACTAAATTATAAAATTTTTAGTATTAACTTAAATTCTGAACAGATTATTTTATCTTTGGTTATTCAGATTATTTTTAAAAAGTGAAATCATTACACAAAGAAAAATTAAACAAATTAAATAACTTAATAGCTCAGTCAGAAAAGCTATTGCTGATTACTCATTATAATCCTGATGGAGATGCTATTGGCTCTATTCTTGGATTTTATCATTATTTGGTAAAAAAAGGAAAAACTCCAATAGTAGTTACACCAAATGATTATCCTGAGTTTTTACACTGGATGCCAGGAAATGATCAAGTAGTAGTTTATAAAAGGAATAATGGTACTGTGTTAAATGCTTTAAAAGATGCGGATTGTATATTTTTATTGGATTTCAATGATGCTGATAGAGTAAATGGCCTTGAGAAATATCTTATTGATGCACCTGGGAAAAAAGTATTAATTGACCACCATCCGGAACCGGGAAATATATTTGATTTGGAATTTTCCGAAACACATTATAGCTCAACAGCAGAGTTAGTTTATCATATTATTGAAAGTTTAGGAGATGAAAGGCTGGTTGATAAAACGATAGCGGAGTGTTTATATGCCGGCATTATGACAGATACTGGTTCTTTTAATTATAATTCATCGTATCCATATACATATTATGTTGTCTCAAAACTTATTGAAATAGGAATCGATAAAGATAAAATTTATGCAAATATTTATGATAATTATTCTGTAGACAGAATGCGTCTTTTAGGTTATTGTCTTAATCAGAAAATGGAAGTTATTCCAGAATATCATACAGCATTTATTTCAATAACAAAAGAAGAATTAAAACAGTTTAATTTTGCACCCGGTGATTCAGAAGGATTTGTTAATTATCCATTATCAATAAAAGGAATAATTTTTACGGCAATTTTTATTGAAAAGGAAAATCAAATAAAAATTTCTTTTAGATCAAAAGGGAAGTTTGCTACTAATAAATTAGCAGAAAAGCATTATTATGGTGGTGGACATAAGAATGCTTCTGGCGGGCATTCTAATGATCCATTAATCAAAACTTTAGATGATTTTAGAAATCTATTACCAAAGTATAAAAAGGAATTAGATGAGTCGGTTTAAACAATTGATAGTTGGTAACTTTATTTTGATATTTTTATTAATTTTAGTTTCTTGTAATCAAGATAAAAAAGTTAATAAAAAGCCTGTTGTAAATATCAATAAGGAAGATATCGAGCAGATTAATAAACATTTAATAAACAAAGATAATGAAGTTATTGAAAGTTATATTAATCGCAGGGAATGGAATATGGAGATGACTGAATCGGGACTTTGGTATATGATTTACGAACAAGGAGAAGGAGAAAATATTAAAAAAGGAGATTACACCAGTATTGATTATAAAGTATGGTTAATTGATGGCACTCTCTGTTATTCATCTGATAGCCTGGGAATAAAAAGTTTTATTGTTGGACAAGGTGGTGTAGAATCTGGATTAGAAGAGGGAATTTTAATGTTGAAGAAAGGGAGTAAAGCAAGATTTATTTTGCCACCGCATTTAGCACATGGATTAATTGGAGATGAGAATAGAATTCCTGCTCGCGCAATTATAATTTATGATATTGAAGTATTAAGTATTTAAGAATAATAAACTTAAAAATGGTTAAAAAAGTATTTATATTATTTCTAATTTCAGTTAGTATTGTTTCGTGCAATTATTTTAGCAAACATCCTGGCTATTCCAAAACAAAAACAGGTATTTACTTTAAGTTAATTAAGTTTGGTGAAGATGGTGAAAAAGCAAAGCCTGGTGACTATTTAACAGCGGATATTACATATAAGACTGTTAATGATTCTGTTTTTTTTGAAGGTCGCAGAAGACTGCAAATTACAGAACCTAGTTTCCCGGGATCTGTTGATGAGTGCTTTTTAATGTTAGCGGAAAACGATAAAGCCTCATTTATTATTTCGGCTAAAGATTTTTTCACCAAAACATTAGAAACATCATTGCCAGCTTTTATTCATGAAGAAGAACCCATGGAAGTGGTAATTGATATTGTTGATATACAAACAGAAAGTGAATATTATCGTGAGAAAGAAGCTTTCTTGCATTGGATAGAAGACTTTGGAGATTATGAAAAAGTAATTTTAAGACAATATATAGAAAAAGAGAAAATTGATATTGGGCCTTCTGAATCAGGTTTATATCATATTATTCTAAAAGAAGGTATTGGTGAAAAAGTTTATGTTGGCGATACTGTTACTGTTCATTATGAAGGAAAATTCTTGAATGGTAAGTTCTTCGATTCAACAAAAAGAAGAAACTCACCTTTCCAGTTTGTTTATGGTAGAAAATGGCAAGTGATAAGTGGTTTGGAAGAAGCCATTGGTAAAATGGTTGAAGGAGAAAGAGCATTGATTATAATTCCTTCTCAAATAGGATTTGGAGAAACAGGAAACTCAAATGGAATTATACCACCTTATACATCAACAATATTTGACGTAGAACTTATGGAAGTAATTCCGGGCCCCAGGGAAAAAGATATGGATTTAAATAAATATGATTAAAACAAAAAGCCCGATTTTCATCATCGGGCTTTTTGTTTTAATTGTAAAACGTATAATCGTATCTGTATTGTATTTTATATTTATATAGCGAATAATAAACTTCAACTCTTTCTAATATTCCTTTACTATTATAAAAATACGTTTTTTTAGAATTTTCTGTTGGATTATTATCATACCATTCCTCTTCAATTAGATTCCCATTTCCATCATATCTATATATGTTATTCACAATAGAATTTCCTTTGGGTTGTTCCTTTGTTATCTCTATTAGGTCGTTATTATTATTGTACTTGTAATCTTCCCTATAAATAAAATTACCCAAAGTATATTTTGTTTTTACTTTAAGTAAATTATTTTCGAAAGTAAAATAATAGTGTTCTTTAATTTTATCTGTTTCGTCAAACTCTTTGGTTTCTATAATATTATTGTTGTTATCATATGTATTTATAATTCTACCAATTTTCTCACCATAACCATTAATTATAGAAACATTACAAATATTTCCTGAGTATTTGAACGTTCTCTTTTGCTCTATTTCTTCAAATTCATTGTATTTTATTATATCAGTAATTCTATCCTTTTCATCGTAATTGTAAATTATAACCACATTTTCTGTTCCATTAAAACGATCTTCTCTTATTTTTCTCTTTTTTGAGTCGTAGGTAATTATTTGCTTATAAAATAATTTATTTTCAGAACCCTTGTAATTAATATATTCTACTTTATTTTCATTTTTGTCGTATTTATAATTAAGTTTTTGATCAATACTTCCTGATTGATAATAAACTTCCTCAATTACATTACCGTTTTTATCAAAAACCTTTGTGTAATTTTTATATCCATTTTTAGATAATTTCCCTTTTACATATTTGTAATTCCACTGAACTTGAGATCTTATATTGTTTTTTACAATATTTTCTTTCCATTTAATATCAGCTGTCAATTGCCCAAATAATGTATTCGACAAAAATAATAGAGTAAGTATGTAAGTTAATTTCTTCATTGTTTCTTTAAATAATCTAAACTTATTAATCCCAAATTTATTAAAAATAAATGTAAATATTTATATTAATAAAAGATAATCAAAAATCGTGCATAATTTAATCTAATACGTATAAAATATTTTTTTGTTTAAAAAAAAACCTTTGTTATGGTAAAATAATTATTTAAATTGATTACATAAAAAAACCAAGTCTTATTAATCTAAAATATAATATTATGAAAAAACTAACGACTATACTTTTTGTAATATTTGGCTTATTTATTTTTAA
Organism: uncultured Bacteroidales bacterium; assembly: GCA_964587535.1. Classification (GTDB taxonomy): domain Bacteria; phylum Bacteroidota; class Bacteroidia; order Bacteroidales; family UBA12077; genus UBA12077. The sequence continues at coordinate 11,669 of CAZPMA010000055.1, read as the reverse complement.
TAGTTATGCTCAAATACCAGAAAGAATGAATTATCAGGCTATAATAAGGGATTCTGAAAATAATCTCCTTGTTAATCAAAATGTATCTATAAAATTAAGTATTCTAAATGAAAGTGTTGATGGCATTGTGTTATATTCAGAAACGCATGCAATAAAAACGAATACACATGGTCAAGTAAATCTACTAATTGGCGATGGGAATGTTATTTCTGGTGAGTTCACGAATATCAATTGGGGAACAGGAGATAAATTTTTAAAAATAGAATTTGATGAGTCTGGGGGTAGCACATATATACCTATTGGAGTATCACAATTAGTAACGGTTCCATATTCTTATTATTCAGAAAAAACAGACACAGCAAAGGTCGCTAAGAAACTAGATGAAGATGTTTTATATTTTACTGAAACAGATACATTATTTGCTGTAAAAGATAGAGATGGTAATATTGTTTTTGCGGTATATCCTGATGGAGCACGTGTTTATATAGATGAAAGCAAGAAGGGAAATGTTGGTGGGTTTGCTGTTACTGGAAGAAATCCTGGTAAAGCTGGAGTTGTGGAATATAATGTTTTTCAGGTTGCACCAGATAGTACCACCGTTTATATAAATGATTTGGGAAAGGGCAATATTGGAGGATTTGCAGTTACAGGTAGAAATCCAGGAAAAGGATTTGATAATTATTTTAATGTTAATGGTGAAAATAACCCAATTGTTATTGATCCAGCTAGATCCAGAGTCGTTTGGTTTCCCAAAAAAGAAGCGTTTTGGGCTGGTCATGTTTGGATACAGCATCCTGACAGTGTAGGTATAAGCTCATTAGCCATGGGTTATGAAGCAATCGCTAAAGGCAGTTTTTCTCAATCTTTAGGTTATCAAACAAGAGCGCGAGGAGAATTCTCAACAGCAATTGGATATAGAACGCAAGCAAATGGACCAGGATGTTTTGCAGTTGGTGGTGAAGAAAGAGATTTAACCGGAACTGCTACCGGTAATTTTACTGTTGCTAGTGGTGCTGCATCGTTTGCATTAGGATTAGGAGCTACAGCATCAGGAATAGCAAATACAGCAATAGGATTAAGGTCAAGCGCAACAGGAGATTTTGCTTCCACAGCCTTTGGAGTATTTACAAAAGCAACAGGAAGAAGAGCAACAGCTATAGGATTTGGATCTCTTGCAAGTGCTGAACAATCTCTTGCACTTGGAGTAGCTGATACAGCTTCTGCATACAATTCAGTGGCTATGGGTGTAGGTTCTAAAGCGAGTGGAATAGCAGCAATTGCTTTAGGATCATTTGTTGAAGCAAATACAACAGGATCATTTGTTATTGGTCAACTTAACATTCCCTTTGGAACAAGTGACTTGTGGAATACAAATGACCCATTGTTTGTTGTAGGAAACGGAATTTTTGGAATTCCTGGCGTTCTTTCAACAGCAGTAAGAAGTAATGCTTTCACAATTTTAAAAAACGGGAATGTGGGTGTTGGAATTAATAATCCACAACGAGCAGTTCATATTAAAGATGTGATAAGATTAGAACCTCGCTTAACTGCACCATTAAATCCATCGGAAGGAGATATCTATTTTGATGGGATTGAAAAGAAATTAAAGGTTTACGATGGAACACAATGGCAAACTGTAAGTTGGGGGCCTTAAAATTACGTTTATTTATAATTATTATGCGTTTAATAATAAATTAATAACGTTAAATAATTTTAATTGATTATTTGGCTACAAAACGTTAACTTTCTTAAAAATTAAATCTATTACTATGAGAAAGTTAACGTTTTTACTTTTTGTGTTATTTACTATTATTAACACAAAAGGGTATACACAAGTTCCTGAAAGTTTTAATTATCAAGCTGTAGTTAGAGATGATCAGGGTAATCTTATTATAAATCAGCATGTTTCAGTAAGAGTTTCTATTCTTGAAAATTCTTCAGAAGGAAGTGCTGAGTATATTGAGCATCAGGTGATAAAATCTAGTGCAACTGGTGTAATTAATATGGGAATAGGAGCAGGAATAGTAGATTATGGTGTATTTTCTGATATAAATTGGTCAGCTAATCAGAAATTTTTAAAAGTTGAAATTGATCCTTTGGGAGGAGTTTCTTATCAACATATTGGAACATTCCAGTTATTGTCGGTTCCATATGCTATGGAAGCTAAAAACTCAACAACATCAGTCATGTCAGAAAATGCTATTAATTCTGTTTATGCTTTAAAAGCAGACTCAGCCGAAATAGCAAAAAGATTGGATAAAGATGTATTACATTTTCCTGAAACAGATACTCTGTTTGCTGTAAAAGATCATAATGGTAATTTAGTATTTGCTGTTTTTCCTGATGGTGCAAAAGTGTATGTGAACGAAGGAGTAAAAGGTAATATCGGAGGATTTGCAGTAACAGGTCGAAATCCTGGTAAAGCAATTCCCGAAGAAGAATATTTAAGAGTAACACCAGACAGTACAAGGGTGTGGGTAAACGAATCATTAAAAGGTAATATAGGTGGTTTTGCAGTTACAGGCCGAAATCCCGGTAAAGGAATGTCAGGAGATTATTTTGTTGTAACAAGTGATAGCGCAAGAATTTATATTAATGATACCACAACAACAAAAGGAAAAATTGGAGGCTTTGCAGTAACTGGCCGAAATCCTGATAAGGGACCAAATGATGATTATCTAAGAGTTACAAGAGATAGTACCCGAGTTTATATTACTGAGAGTAATACAAAAGGGAAAGCTGGTGGATTCGCGGTAACAGGTCGAAATCCTGATAAGGCAATTGATCAGGATTATTTTAATATAACACCAAGTATAACTGCACAAAAAATAATAGACGAATCAAGGGTTATGTGGTATCCAGAAAAGTCAGCATTGTTAGCTGGTGAATTATATGTTCCAGAACCTGATAGTGTTGGAGAATTTTCCTTATCATTAGGTTATAGAAATATAGCAAAAGGAAAATGGTCGCAGGCTATGGGATATCAGAGTGTTGCAAGAGGAGCTTACTCAACTGCTGTTGGTTTTGAAGCTATTGCAGATTCAAGTTCTTTTGCTTTTGGCTTTGGCTCAAAAGCATTAGGCACAAATAGTTTTGCTTTTGGATCAAAAGGAGTAGATGCATCAGGAAATCAGCTTTCAACAGTAACGAGTGCAAAAGGAGATTACGCTTTTGCATTTGGTTTGGGAGCATCTGCTGAAGGTTTAGGTTCTTTTGTGCTCGGTGCAAATAGCACTGCATCTGGTGATTTCTCAACGGCTCTTGGTTTTAATACTGAAGCGAATGGATTAAACTCAACGGCCATGGGGGTTGGGAATGTTTCTCAAGGGATTGCATCATTTACGATGGGAGCAGGTAATACTGCAACCGGAGATCAGTCAATGGCTTTTGGTGCAGGTAATATTGCTTTAGGAGATGCTTCAATGGTTATGGGAGCAAATAATACAGCTAATGGAACATATTGTATAGTGGGTGGGTTTACAAATACTGCAACCGGAACAGGTGCATTTGTAATAGGAAATAATAACAATATTAATGGAGATGCAACAATGGCTACTGGTAGTTATAATGTGTGTTCAAATCTTGGAGCTGTTGCGTTTGGTTCACATAATAATTCAGGAGGATTAAGATCTTTTGCTACTGGTTATTATACAACATCTTCTGGTTCAAATTCTTTTTCTTCAGGTGATAATACAATAGCTTCTGGCAGTAATTCAATTGCAGGTGGGTATTATACTAAGGCAAATGCAAATGGGGCGATTTCCTATGGAGATAACACCATCGCTAATGGGCAATATTCTATAACAGCTGGTTTTTATACTACAGCAGAATCTTATGCTTCGTTAGTTTGTGGACAATTTAATACTCTAGAAGGTGGTGATGCTAATAACTGGGTGGAAACAGATCCTTTGTTTATAGCCGGTAATGGAACAAATGCTGGATTTGGAAGAAATAATGCTTTGATATTATATAAGAATGGAAATATGGAAATTGCAGGAGCTTTACAACAAGATTCGGATGAGCGATTGAAAGAGAATATTGTTAAATTGGATAATATATTAGAAAAAGTATTGAAAATTAATTCAGTATATTATGAATTTATTGATAAGCAAACACACCCTTCAGGTACACATATTGGTTTTATAGCACAAGAAATTCAACCATATTTTCCGGAACTTATTAATTCAGATTCTAAAGGATTTTTATCTGTAGAGTATTCTAATATGACTGCAGTTTTATTGCAAGCAATTAAAGAGCAACAAACGATTATTGATCAACAAATTAAGAAAAATCAAGAGTTAGAAGATAAGTTAAAAAGGATATTAGATAGATTAGAAGTGCTGGAGGATAAATAAATTAGTTAGATCAATAGAAAAAAGAGGGTTTTCCCTCTTTTTTCATGAAATGTTATTTAAACCAATAATACCGTAAAAATTTTATACTATAAGAAATTAATTATTCCTATATACTTTAGTATAATAATTATTAACCAAATTAAGAGTATTATCCAGATTAATACCCTTGTTTTACCTGCTTTTTTGAATAGAATTGCCAGTACAAAAAGTATTATAGCTAGTATATAAAACCAAACCGGTATAGTTGAAGCGTAATCGTACAGTACTTCATCTCTTACATTAATTGCTAAATCCCATTTAGCCGGATCATCCATGTTAGCTACATATATGTAGTAACTACCATCAAGATTATCTTTAATTTCAGCTAAAAATGGAGTAACTTGGTTTTCGCTAACATTAGCAGTAGATGTTTTATGTGTTTGTGGGCTTGATATTATTGATTTAATTCGCACATTGATTTTTGATTTAAACCCAGGACCCATATAATATCCAAATTTATTCTTAGGTCTGATTTTAAATACCATATAGCTGTTGTAATTTCCTGAACCAGGTTTTGGCGCATTGTCAACAACTTCTGGTTCTTCTTGTTCTATTTGACCAAAAACAAAGATGTTGGAAATTGTTTTTGTTCTTTCTAATTCTTTTCCTTCAGGTGTTTGACCTTTAATTAAAAATATAACATTATAAATACCTGATAATTCTGTATTCGAATAATAAGCTTTATATTCACCGTTACCCATATCAGAGAGTGTAATTATTTGTTCGGTAGGAAGTAATGCATTAAAGAATGTAGAATCATTAGTTAATAATTCATTGAATTTATTAGATGCTTCAGAATCACTATCAATTACATTTTCCGATATGGGAGTTTCATATGTTGATAATAAATGACCTAAATCATCACCTGGCTTTAACAAGATTGCTTTTACACTGGCCCCTGAAATATTTACCCCGTTATGTTCAATTTTTGTTTTTAAGTGCAAAGTATCTCCAATAATATGTATTGATTTATCTGAGTAACAGTTATAGCTGGTATTATGATCATCAGCGAGTACAGAAAGGTTATAGCTTTTTTCAGAATCTCCAGATAATTTAATGTTCCATTCTCCTTCTGAGTGAATAGGTGTATTGCCAATAATTGGCAGAGAAAAATAAATTATGTTAAAATTATTTCCTGATTTAACTCTTGCTTTTGAAGTAATATCAATTCCTTCTTTAAATATCTTCATAGAAATGTTACCCTTAGTCGATAATTCAATCGCAAGTGTATTAATATTTTCATTTAGGTTAAAAGAATAGTCAATTTCACCTGAGATATGATGAGCTGATTTTTCCATTATGATCTGTGGACTACCATGATTTAGCATGTTAACCAGTTGATTATTAAACCAATTAGTTAATGTCGAGCCAGGTGTAACAAATAGCACTTCACCTTTATTAGCGTCAACTATACTTTGAAGAAGTTCGGGTTGATCACCAGCAGCCCATGTTGCAACAGGAAAATAATAAATACTGTCTTTAGGATCAGTTTGATAATTATTTAAAGAATCAGTTCCTGTTTGAAAGGTTAAACCATCACTTTTTAATTTATTTCCCCAGTTTTGCAGGCCATCAGTAAAAAGAAAAACCATTCTTCTTACATCTGATCCATTATCTATACTAAGTTTGTTTTTGGCATCTAATAATCCTTCGCCTAAAGCTGTCATTTGTAAAGGCTCTCTGTCAAGAATGTCAAGATATATTTTTGAAGAAGACCAATTGGTAAAGGTAAGATCAGAATCATCGATTAAAATAAAATCTGTAGGAAAATATTGTGGATCGGGTTGAATAACATCAGAAGAGAAATATGTCATCCCTATTGAGTCATCAGTTTGTTTAAATAATTCAAATTTTGGAGCTAACATATTGACAGCATCTTTTAGTTCACTTATTCTAGTGTCAGAAGTTCCAGGGATTAAAGAACCCATACTACCCGAAATATCAAGAACAAATACTATTTTAGCTCTATCTCTTTTTACAGGGATATAAAATTGAACTTGATCGGTATAACCTTCTCTTTTAGCATGTAAAAGAAACTCGACTCTACTTGTGCCTGATTTACATTTACTATTTACCAGTACAGTTACAAAATTATCGTTATTACTGATTGTTAAGTTATTGATTATACTATCACAGCTACCCGTTTCTGTAGATATATAAACAGTGTCAAAGTCTGAATAAAGTAATGGTATCTCAAAAGTTCTAAGTTCACCAATTTTAATTGAAGGAAGAGTTATTTCACATCCACTACCAGGGCAACTTGGGTCAATTATTGTCCCTGGTAGATGTAAATAATCGTCTGTTTCTCTGCTTATAACTTCTTGGGCAATGATGTCAAAATTGGACCCAAAAAATAAAATTAAAATGGTAATGATTTTTAATACATTTTTTTGATAATGTTTCATGATTTAACTTTTTAGGTTAGTGTTAGTTTTAAAATAATTAATAAATAGAATATTCAAGTTATGAATATTTTATGAAGATTTAAAAACTATCAATGATTATTTAATGTGCGATAACGGATAGAAGGTAAAGACAGTGTTCGTTGGAAAGAAAAAAAGAATTTATTTTAAAAGCATATTTATTGAAATTAAAATAGTGCATATGAAAAATTAAGGACAAAACTTATTACCATAATATTGATATGTTTTATATTTATTATAATAGTAATGCTGAACAATTAGAAGTTTAATTAGCTTAATTGTAGGAAATAATTTTAAATAGATAATTATGTTTCGATTTTATATTAACTTTGATAGAATTGGAATGTATTGAAAAGAATCATATAATTTTAATATAATAACTTAATAAATATATTTTATGAAAAAACTATTTCACTTAATCGCAGTATTATTTGTTTTCACAATTACTGTGAATGCACAAGTAGGGAATACTTTTAATTATCAGGCAGTAGTAAGAAATGGTGCCGGAGAGTTACTAGTAAATCAAAATGTATCTTTTAGAATATCAATAATTAATGATTCTGAAAGTGGAACTGTAATATACATTGAAACTCATAGTGTAAAGACAAATACTTTTGGGGTAGTAAACATAATGATTGGTGCTGGTAATGCATCTTTAGGAAATTTTTCAACTATTGATTGGACTAGTTCTGAAAAGTTCATGAAAATTGAAATGGATATTAACGGAGGATCTTCTTTTATAAATATTGGCACATCCCAATTCTTATCAGTTCCTTTTTCGGCATACTCAAAAAATGCTGATGTAGCTAATTCAGCAACAACAGCAACAACAGCAATTACCGCGACTTCAGCTACGAATGCAACAAATGCTGCCAACGCTGTTAATGCAACGAATGCAGTGAATGCAACAAATGCGACTTTCGCTGCAAATTCTAATCATGCACTTAAGTCAGATACATCTACAGTTGCAAAACAACTTGATGAAGATGTTTTATATTTTACCGAAACAGATACTTTGTTTGCAGTAAAAGACAGAACTGGCAAAATTGTATTTGCTGTTTATCCTGATGGTGCTGAAATATTTGTTGATGAAGCAACAAAAGGCAATGTTGGGGGGTTTGCCGTAACCGGACGAAATCCAGGTAAAGCAGGAGGTAATTCAATATTACGAGTAACTGCCGATAGTACAAGGATTTTTGTAAATGATAATGTTAAAGGGAATGTTGGTGGGTTTGCTGTGACAGGACGAAATCCTGGCAAAGGAACGGATGATGAATATTTAGTTATAACACCAGATAGTACAAGAATATATGTAAATGAAGATGCAGGTGGATCTGCAGGTTTTGCAGTAAGTTCTCGAAATACAACGTCGGGATCTAACTTACAGTTTTTAGATTTAACACCGGAAAATTATTTTATTGGTCATCGTGCGGGTGAATCAATTACATCTGGTATGTATAATACTTTTATAGGGTATGAAACTGGAGTGTTATCTACATGGGGTGATGGAAATACTTTTATTGGATATAGTGCTGGTCATGATAATGTTGATGGGCAATTGAATGTTTTTTTAGGGAACCTTGCCGGATTTAGTTTTAATGGTTCTGAAGATGGAGAAGAGAATATATTTATTGGCAGCAGTGCAGGTAGAAATTGCTTAACAACTGCTAACTCAATATTCATCGGAACAAGATCTGGTTTAAATTGTGGTGCATATTATGGAAATACATTTGTGGGAGATAGAACTGCTTCAATGGGATCTGCAGGAGACAATAATACTTTATTAGGTTCTGCTGCAGGTTTTAGTATTAGTGGAAATGAAAATGTAATGCTGGGAGCAAATGCTGGAATAGCTAGCACATCGGGTAGTACAAATACCTTTGTAGGATATAATAGCGGACACAATAATGCAAGTGGCAGTGGAAATGTATTTTTAGGTTCTTATGCAGGATATAGTGAGTTAGGTTCAAATAAATTATATATCTCAAATAATGGATTTATTAATCCTTTAATATATGGTGAATTTGATAATGGATTGGTAAAAATATCTGGTAACACTTCAGAAGCAATATTACGTTTGGCCCCAAGAAGTGGAGTAAATGGCACTTCGGAAATCCAGTTTGGAGAGGACTCAACTAACAATTATGCAATGATCATTAAATATGAAGGTACAACAACAAACGATTTACAGTTCTTAGGTAAATCTGGAGTTACAACATATGGCCCAATTCTTTCTATTGATAGATCTGGATATGTAGCTATTAATGATGATGCAACAACATCATGGAGATTGTATGTTAATGGTGCTGCAGGAGGTACTCTGGCCTGGAATTCAACATCAGATATTCGATATAAGAAAAATATAAAAACAATTACTAGTGCTTTAAATAAAATAATGACATTAAGAGGGGTTTATTTTAACTGGAAAAAAGAAGATTTTCCAGACATGGAATTTAATGATAGTAAGCAAATAGGATTTATAGCACAAGAAATTGAAAAAGTTTTACCTGAAGTAGTAAATCATGATGAAAATGACTACTTAACAGTTGAATACTCCAAAGTTGTGCCAGTATTAGTAAATGCAATGCAGGAACAACAAAATAAAATTGACCAGCTGGAACAGCAAAATAAAGATTTGTTGGAACGATTAAAAAAATTGGAAGAACTAATTAAAAAATAGAAAAACCTGGGTTATTCCAGGTTCTTAAATTAATCGTAGCACGAAATCTCTTTCGTACTACGATTTTCTATTTAAACCAAATTTACTTTTATGAAACCTTAATCTCTCTTGCAGGCTTTTCTATAGCATCTTCGTGTTTTGGAAGAGTTAACTGTAATAAGCCATTCTTATATATAGCATTTATTTTTTCAGTATTTATCTTATCTGATAATCGGAATGATCTGCTAAAAGAGTTAAAATTAAACTCGTTTAAATTGAATTTTTCATCTTCATTTAAATCAACTTTCTTATCAATGGAGATAGTCAAGAGTTTTTTGTCTAAATCAATTTTAAAATCTGATTTCTCAAACCCAGGTGCTGCGATCTCAATTCTAAAATCAAATTTTGATTCAATGATATTTGCTGACGGAATTGAGTTAAATTGATTTTTATACGCTTTTTCTTCTGTAAACATTTCGTTTACTAAATCAGCAAATGTATTATATCCATTATTTCTGTACATGTTTGCTGTTGGTCTGTTCATTCTTACTAGTGTCATAATTTTAAAGTTTTTAATTGTTATTATTTTTATTTTTTATTCTCGTTTATTTGATTTGGATATTTCAAATGGCATACCAACTGAAAGAAAATGCCAAAAAAGGATAAACACCTAAAATATAACTGACAAAAAGGCAATAAAGTCAAAATAAAAATGACAAAATGACACCAAGCAAATTTAATATTCATTTTAAGATAGATTTTATACTTTGAATGGATCGTATTTGTAATTTTGTAATGGAACAGAATTTAACTAAAGATGAGAATTGATATAATAACTGTATTGCCAGAGCTACTTGAGAGTCCTTTAAATCATAGTATAATTAAAAGAGCAAAAGAAAAAGGGATTGTAGAAATATATGTACATAATTTAAGGGATTATGCGACCAATAAGTATAAGCAAATTGATGATTATGCTTTTAGTGGCGATGCCGGAATGGTAATGATGATTGAACCTATTGACAGAGCTATTTCAGCCTTAAAATCAGAAAGAAATTATGATGAAATAATTTACACATCACCCGATGGAATAAAATACAATCAAAGGGAAGCAAATAAGATTGCTACATTTGAAAATATAATTATTCTCTGTGGTCACTATAAGGGCATTGATCAGCGTATAAGAGATCACTTAATTACAAAAGAAATTTCTATTGGTGATTATGTATTAACGGGTGGAGAATTAGCCGCTGCTATCATTATTGATAGTGTTGTACGTTTAATTCCCGGTTCGATATCTGATGAAACATCAGCATTAACAGATTCTTTTCAGGACAATTTATTAGCCCCGCCAGTTTATACCAGACCATCAGATTATAAAGGATGGAAGGTGCCCGATATTTTGCTTTCTGGTAATTCCAAAAAAATTGAACAATGGAAAGAAGAACAAGCATATGAAAGAACAAAGAAACTTCGTCCTGATTTGCTTAGCCAAGACGAAGTTTAGTATCATTATTAATGATTACATTGATGTCCGTGCTCGTGATTTTGTCCATGATGCGAACAAAGTTCTCCATTATCAATAATTTTATTTTGAAGGTAATCTTGTAAAACCTTATCGGTATTACCACTGCAACCCCGAATTACTTGTATTCCATTCATTTGGAGCATCTGAAATGCCCCTTCGCCCATGTTTCCGGCTAGCATTAAAGTAACACCTTGTTTTTGTAAAATTCCTGCTATGTTTGATTTACAACCACATCCCTGTGGTGAAGGCATTAACTCTTTGTTTACTGTTTTTTTATTTTCGTCGATGGTATATATGGTATAATACTCGCAATGACCGAAATGTCCATCTACCGCATTATTTTGTGTGGGAACTGCTATTTTCATTTTAAAATTAATGATTAAATTATTTTGCAAAGATATACTTTTGTGAAAATAATTCACTATGCTGTTTTAAATCCAAAAGCAATCGGTAAAATCAGTAAGAATATGCAACAATAGCCCGATGCCAAAAATACGTGTTGCTTTTGGAATTAATAGAATAAAGTATACTACGATGGCATAATACGAATGTAAAATATGAAAACCTATACTGCATCTGTTTGGGTCAAAAACAGGTGAAGCTAACAAATGATCCAGGTCGATCAGGTTAGCTGATAAAATCAATAAACTAACTTTCCAAAAAGAATC
>CAZPMA010000054.1:0-20514 GCA_964587535.1 uncultured Bacteroidales bacterium | reverse complement strand
ACTAATATTAAACCCATTTCATCGGCTATTTCACTACCTCTTTTAAAAAGTTCAATCGATATTCTTTCAAGTTCTTTATATTCTTCTTCAGCAACCAATCCCTGAGCAATTATCTCTTCTCTTGAAATATTTTCATCATGTCTGCCCTGCTCCGCTTTTGTTGTTGGAGTCAAGATTGGCTCTGGGAATCTTTCATGTTCTTTCATTCCATCAGGAATTGGAACACCACAAATACTTCTGTTTCCTTTTTTATATTCTCTCCACGAGCTTCCGGTTAAATATCCCCTAACAATCATCTCTACGGGGAAAGGATTAACAAAATGGCCTATTGTTACCATAGGATCAGGCACTGCTATCTTCCAGTTAGGTACTATATCTGATGTTGCATCAAGAAATTTATCTGCAATTTGATTTAACACCTGACCTTTGTAAGGAATTCCCTTAGGCAGAACTACATCGAATGCCGAAATACGATCACTAACTACCATTACAAGGTATTCATCGTTGATATTATACACATCACGAACTTTACCTTTGTATATACTTTTTTGTTTTGGAAAGTGAAAATCGGTTTTTACTACTGCTTGTGCCATTTTTAATTTGATTTGAAATTTATATTAATTTTTGATGTTCTCGGTATCGTCTATCATAATTTTTTTATATGCATCAACAATATATTTTACAAGGTGATGTCTGATAATATCACGCTCATCAAATTCGACTATTGATATTCCTTTTATTCCTTTCAGAATTTTCATTGCCTGAATCAAGCCTGATTTACTTCTTGGCTTTAAATCTATTTGAGTTGTATCACCAGTAACAATAAATCTTGCATTCTTACCCATACGTGTAAGAAACATTTTTAACTGGTTAATTGTTGTGTTCTGAGCTTCATCTAAAATTACGAATGCATTATCTAAAGTTCTTCCTCGCATATAAGCTAAAGGAGCAATCTCAATAATACCATCTTCAATTAGCTCTGCTAATTTCCTTGGATGTATCATATCCATCAGTGCGTCATATAATGGCCGCAAATAAGGATCGAGTTTTTCTTTTAAATCCCCAGGTAAAAAGCCCAGGTTCTCCCCTGCTTCAACTGCTGGACGGGTCAGAATAATTCTTTTGACTTCTTTATTTTTAAAAGCTCTTACAGCAAGAGCAATAGCTGTATATGTCTTTCCTGATCCTGCAGGACCAATTGCAAAAAGCAAATCATTGGTATCATACTCATCTACTAATTTTTGCTGGTTTAATGTTCGTGCTTTTATGGGGCGTGCATCATTGCTATATACTAATGCATCATCACCTGCTTCTTTTCTTTTAAGAAGACTTTCATCGCCTTTTAAAAGAGATTCAAATTCTTCATTATTTAATTTCTTAAATTTTAAGAAATACTCTATTATTTGCTGTAGTTTAGCTTCAAATTCAAATATTAAATTTTCTTCTCCCTGTACTTTTATTTCTACACCACGTGCAACAATTTTAAGCTTGGGATAGTAATTTTTAAGAATATCTAATCGGGTATTCTTAACTCCATACACATTAATTGGATCAATCCCCTCTAAAAAAATTACTTTTTCTATCATAAATAATACTAATTCAATATATTCTATTTAATTATATATCAGAATACAAAGGTAAAGCATCTGATATAAGAATCATCGAAAATAATAAAAATTATTAATCTCAAATTCCCATAATTTTAAGACTTATAACAAAGTTTTAAACAAATAATATAAAAGTATTGGTAATGATCATTTAAAATCTATTATAATCCTTTAAATTTGTATCTTTAAATTAATATAAATTGGTTTCGTTTTTATGCCTATTATTACCCTAACAACAGATTGGAATAAAAGTGATTATTATATTGGAGCTATCAAAGGAGCTTTATATAGTAAATCTGATTCTATAAATGTTGTTGATATTACACATCAAATTAAACCATTTAATATTTTCCAGACAGCCTTCATTTTAAAAAATTGTTACCAATTTTATCCTGTTGGGACAATTCATATCATTGGAGTAAAAACAGAAGCTTATAAGGATCAGAAATATGTTTTAGCTGAGTGTAATAATCAATATTTTATTGGAGTAGATAATGGTCTATTTAGTTTGATGTTCAAAGATTCTGATCCAGTAAAATACTTTACATTACATTCTGATATTATAAGTAGTTTTCCTTCCTTAGATATATTTACAGAGACTGCAATAAAGCTGGCCAATGGTGAAAAGCCCGAAATTATTGGTAAGGAAACAGAGAACATTATTAGAAGAGTACCGCTGAGAGCTACTATTGAAGATAATATCTTAACTGGAAGTGTAGTTTATATTGATTCATTCCAAAATGCAATTACAAATATTTCAAAAGAACTATTTGAACGGGTTGGCAATGGCAAAACATTTAAAATATTTGTTCAAAGTAATCATTATGTTATTTCCAGGATAAACAATTATTATCAGGAAACATCTGTAGGAGAAATACTTGCTATTTTTAACTCTTTAGGTTTACTCGAGATTGCTATTAATGGAGGTAATGCAGCCGAATTATTGCATTTGGATATCAATTCATCAATAAGAATAAAATTCAATAAATAGATCTAAATATTTTAAGAATGAAAAAAGAATTGGAAGCATTTGATCGATTGTTAGAAATAATGAACGAGTTGAGAGAAAAATGCCCCTGGGATAAAAAACAAACTTTAGAAAGTTTAAGAACTTTAACCATTGAAGAAACATATGAAATGGCAGATGCCATAATTAAAAATGATTTGCAAGAGCTAAAAAAAGAACTTGGAGATCTAATGCTTCACATTGTTTTTTACGCAAAAATTGGATCGGAAAAAAAGGCTTTTGATATTACTGATGTTTTAAATGGCATTAACGAAAAACTAATTAGAAGACATCCACATGTTTTTGGTGATGTAGATGTGCAAAACAGCAGGGAAGTTGAAGAAAACTGGGAACAAATTAAAATGCAGGAAAAGGATAGAAAGAATTCTGTATTATCAGGGGTGCCGGATTCTCTTCCTGCCCTGGTAAAAGCAAATCGCGTACAGCAAAAGGTTCGTGGTGTTGGATTTGATTGGGATGAAAGAAGTCAAATTTGGGATAAAGTTAAAGAAGAGCTTGAAGAATTACAGCATGAGGTAGAAACAGAAAATGATGAAAAAATTGAAGCTGAATTTGGTGATCTGTTTTTCTCATTAATAAATGCTGCTCGACTTTATGATGTAGATCCTGAAACTGCTTTGGAAAGAACGAATAAAAAATTTATTAAACGATTTAATTATCTGGAATCGCAAACAATCAAAAAAGGAATTTCTTTAAAAGACATGAATCTTGATGAAATGAATATTATCTGGGAAGAATCAAAAAAATTTGACTAATATCTCTATGTAATTTATTGTTACCTGTAACCATAAATTTGTTTTAACGTTATTGCAATTAAATGGTATAAACTTTATACATTATTGCAAACAAACAATAAACAGGCTTAATGTATCAAAATCTTTCGAAAGATGAGCTTATAAGAAAAATTGATGAACTTGAAAAAGAAAATCAGTTCCTAAGTAAAATATTTCTCGAAACTGATTTTTCGAATTTTATCGATACCATTCCAGTTCCTATATTCTACAAAAATGATAAAGGAAAATATGTATTCTGCAATAAAGCGTTTGCAGAGTTTGAAGGCATTCCAATTGAAAAAATCATTGGATCAAGCACATTTGATCTTTTCGCTTTTGAAAAAGCAAAGCAATATGAACAAGCTGATCTTGATTTAATTACAAAAAAAGGAAGTACTGCTTTTAATCAAACAGTTATAATAAATGGTGTGGAAAAACACATAATGGTATACCGATCATATGTATCTTTCCCACAATTAAATCAGAATGGAATTATAAGTGTATTTATTGATATTTCAGAACTAAGAAGAACAGAACTAGCACTTGCTGAAAGTGAAGAGAAATTAAGAAGTTTTGTAAGTCAGTCATACGAAGGAATACTAATAATAGATAGAAATGGCAAGATTTTAGATTGGAATAATTCTATGTCAATTCTTACAGGAATCGAACCAAAAAAAGCAATTAATAAAAATTTATTTGAGATTATTACAGATATTTTTCCTGGTTTCGATAATCATGAAAATTTAACTCATTTTAAAGAACTATTCAAAGAACTGTCTACAAATATTAATGCTAAGCAATTCAATGAATTACAAGAAGCAAAAATAAAGCATATAAATGGTTATATAACAGATGTCCAACAATTACTATTTCCAATAAAATTAAAAGACACCTATTTAATTACAGGTATTATAACGAATATAAGTAATAAAAAAATCGCTGAAAATGAATTAAAAAAGCAGGAAGAATTTTATCAAAACATTATGAATAATATGTTAGATATGATTAGTCTAACGGATAAATCAGGAAATTTTATTTATGCCAGTCCGGCACATGAAAGATTTTTAGGATACTCTTTTGAATATTTAAAAGATAAAAATGTTTTTGACTTTGTCCATCCTGATGATTTAGAGAAAGTAATTACTGTTTATAAGGAAAAATTTAAAAATGATGAATCAGGTAAAGCGCAATACAGATATAAGAAATCGAATGGTAGATATATTTGGCTGGAAAGTACTGGTCGTTTTGTAACTGATAAAAAAGGTAACAAAGACACTATCGTATTTGTTACCAGGGATATTTCGGAAAGAAAAAAATCTCAGGAAAATCTTAAATTTTTATCAAACTCAGCACTTACACTTCTTAGCTTAACACTGCAAGACGATATATTTGACTTTATCGGTAAACAGTTATACCATTACATTCCAAATTCACTTATTATAATAACAGAATATAATAAAACTAAAAATCACTTAGAAATTAAATCATTTCAAGGATTAAATTCTTATGCAGAAAAGATTTTAAATTTAATAGGACGACATCCAATCGGAATGAAAATGAACCTGGATTTATCTGAACTTGATTTTAAAAATGGGAAATTAAATAAAATAGAAATTTCGAAGTTTAGAAACAAAATAGAAGATCTACCTGCTTCACTATTTGATAAACTAATTAAAATTCTAAACATTAACGATTTTTATTATTTGGGCCTTTCTATTGAAAATAATTTATATGGCAATATTGGGATAATACCATTAGAGAGTAACAAAATTGAAGACAAGAATACTGTTGAAACGTTTGTTTATCAGGCATCTATAGCACTTTACAGGCAAAACATAGAAAAAGAATTAGAAATCGCAAAAGAACAAGCCGTTCAAGCAGATAAATTAAAGTCAGAATTTTTAGCTAATATGTCACACGAAATAAGAACCCCAATGAATGGTATATTAGGGTTTTCAGGACTACTTGCAAAGAAAAATTACCAGGATAGCAATACCAATAAATTTTTAAATATAATTTATAATAACAGCAATTTATTACTAAATTTAATAAATGATATTATTGATATTTCTAAAATAGAAGCAAATCAGCTTAAGATAGTTGAAGTTGAGTCTGATGTTGAAGAAATATGTAAGAATCTACATTCAACATTTTCAAATCAGTTATCCACTCTTAACAAAAAGGATATCAGGTTATTGTTTAAAAACTCAAGCAATACTTTTAACCCGAAAATAATAATAGATGAAAATCGTTTAAACCAGGTTTTATATAATTTAATTGGTAATGCTCTAAAATTTACTCACATTGGGTTTATAGAATATGGATTCCGACTGCAAAAAAATGGTTCATTTATCGAGTTCTATGTCAAAGATACCGGCATAGGAATTTCAAATGAAGATCAAGAAATTATTTTCGAAAGATTTAAACAAGTTGATAGCACATCAACCAAAAAATACAGTGGTACAGGACTAGGTTTAGCAATAACGAAACAGTTAGTCGAAATGATGGGTGGACAAATCTGGCTTGAATCAAAAGTAGATAAAGGTTCAGAATTTAGATTCACTATCCCTTATAAACCCATTGATAAATCAACAGTAAAGCACACTCAGAGGAAACACGAGAAAAAAGAATTACTAAATAAAATATTACTGATTGTAGATGATGATTATGCGAGTTTTTTATTAGTTGATGCATTTTTACGAAACCTTGGAGCAAAAATTATTCGTGCTAAAGATGCTAATGAAGCATTCGAAATAATAAAGAACGAACAACATATTGACATTATACTAATGGATATTCAACTTCCTAACCTAAACGGGTATGAAGCTACAAGAATTATTCGAAAAGATTTTCCTGATATACCTATTATTGCACAAACAGCAAATGCTATGGAAGGTGATAAAGAAAAAGCTTTGAAAGCAGGATGTAATGATTATATCACTAAACCAATTAACTATAATCAGCTTATAGAAAAATTAAAATACTATATATAAAAAAAGCGACCATCAAGTCGCTTTCATATCTAAGATTCTAAAAATACTATTTTTCGCTTTTTTTACTTTCTTTATCAGATTTTATTTTCTCATCTTTAACATCTTCTGTCCCCTGCTCCTCATTATTTTCATCAAAATTTAGCATTTCAAACTTATGTAAGATATTATACCAACTTATTACTTTTTTAATATCAGAAACATAAACTCTATCCCTGTCATAATCTGGTAAAATTTCTGCAAAATAATTTTTTAACTCATCTGCAGATGATTTATGATTTATAGAGATCCCTCCATTTTCTTTTTCGTATATTGCTTTAAAAACATCTTTTAAAGGTATGTCATCAATATCAGTAAATATTGCAATATCTTCTAATGCACTAATTTTAGCCGTAGCACTCGCATTCATTCTTTTGTTATCTTCTAAGGATTCCACGATGATACCTGTTCTTCCTTGCGAAATAAACTTAAATAAACCACCGTAACCTGAGATCGCTAAAATATCTTTTAACATAAATTTTATTTTTATTTTATTACAAGTTGCAAAAATAATATTCAATTCAACATTTGAAAATAGTTTTAGCAAAAATACTTTAAATAATTATTGTGTTCGTTTTTTTTTAGGTAAAAATACTTTTAATAGCATTCCAATCCCTATTCCTAAAATAAGTGCTGATAAAAACATAAAAGCTTCATCATCAATCTGGTGCAATGATTCAGCAAATACTGTTAACATTAACAGGCTTATAACAATTAAAATAATAGGTATAATTATATTTTTTCGCATAGTTATGATTATTTAATGCATATTACGTTCCTTTTTTATTTTTTCGTATGCTTCATTTACTTTTTGAAATTTTTCCTTTGCCTGACGTTGGAAATCTTCACCCAAATGGCTAACCTTATCGGGATGAAATTTGACCGCCATTTTTCTATAGGCTTTTTTAATATCATCATCAGATGCATTTCTATCTACTTCAAGAATTTTATATGCTGAATCTGCATTTTTAACAAACATAGATTTAATTGATTCAAAATCACTGGAACTAACCCCCATATAACCAGCTATTGAAACAATAGTATTTAGTTCAGATTCATCAACTTTCCCGTCAGCCTGTGCAACGCCAAATAATAGGTGCAATAACTGCAAACGAGATGAATAATCCAGGTTCTGTTTTATTTGCATTCCTACCGATTGAACTGGTATATTCTGATCTAATATATTTCGTAACATTTGTAGTGCTTCACCTGCAGAATCTTCACCAAATTGTTGAATAAAATATTTTTTTACATAATTAAGTTCTGATTTCAAAACTCTTCCATCCGCTTTCATAACAGCAGCAATCAGCACAAGTAAGGTCATTGCAAAGCCACCTGTTGTAGTTCCTTTATAAGCTTGTGTTTTTACAAAGTCAGGGTTTTCTAATAAAGCACCTAATCCAAAGCCTAGAATTGCTCCAATTGGTCCAAAAAAAGCAAATCCAAGACCCCCTGCTACCCATTTACCAAATTTTCCCATTATCAGTTTTTTTTAATATTTCGCTATGAATTTTCAATATTTGTGGTAGTATCATATCATTTTCGTTGTTATATATTGTAATATCAGCAAGTTCTATTCTATCATCATCAGATAGTTGATTATTTACTCTTTCTTTTACTTGTTCAAATTTAGCGTCATTTCTTTTCATTACTCTTTCAATCCTAACGAACTCATCTGCATGAACATTTATTGTATAATTCATTTCATTATGTGCTCCACTTTCAAATAATATTGCGGCCTCTTCTATAACATAAGGTGCATGTTGTTTATTACACCACTGAATAAAATATTCTCTTACAACAGGGTGAATTATAGCGTTAACCTTTTCAAGTGCTTTATTATCATTAAATATAATTGATGCTAATTTCTTTTTATTTATCTCTTTATTGATGTATATATCTTCACCAAATTCTTTTTCCAACTGATTAATAACGTTAAAATCGGAGTTCGTTATCTTCCTGGCTTCATCATCAGCCCTAAATACGGGTATGCCAAGTCTTTCAAAGACTTTACCAACAGTAGTTTTTCCACTACCAATACCTCCTGTTAAACCAACTTTATACATTATTTCTTTTCAATGATATATTCTACTGACTTTGGATTGTAACGAAGTGATTTTATATATTCAGGTTGATTAATAATATTAACATTTAAAGTACTCTTTTGACTCTGTATTTCGTTATAGTTAACAACAGCTTCAAAAAGCTGTGGCAATACCTTATCATATTTGCTTAAAGTAACAAAATAGCTAACTGTAATAGTATTTGGGAAAGTTCTTAATATTAATGAATCTGGCACATTAATGATATTAAGATTAATTTTTTGTGTGCCTTCGGTAAATTTCTCAACATTAATTGAAAATTCGATTTCATCTTCAGAAAAATCAATATTCTTTATCTTTTCTAGTTTTACATCACCTGCAAACGGTGCTTCTAAATCAACCAATTCTCTTTTTTGAGTAAATACCTGGTAAGTTGTATCAATTATATGATTTGCACCAGATATAATAATACTGTCTGGTATTAAAGCTATATCATCATCAACCATAAATTGGGTAGCTGGAATAGGATTTAACCGGGAAACAACAGGTACTTTTTTAAAAACACGCTCAGCAAAATCAAAATAAAGAGTATCTGGGCTAATTGAAATAATTTCAAGTTCTGAACTTAATTTCCGTTCAACATCATCCTTTAAAATACGAGTAAGTGCGTATAACTTAAGATATCTTTCTTCAGACATCATTTTTAATGTTAACGAATTAACATTTATTGGATAAGGTAAAAATTTATTACTTATTTTATATTCCAATAATTTAAATCCGTGAGCTTTAACTCTTAATGTGAAATAATCCGGAAGTTCGCTGATTAATATTTTATCCTGTGGAAATTCACTATATCTTATAGGAAGCTGAATATCTGTTTCATATTCATCCTCAAGCTGATTTAACAACCAAAATATTGTTGAAATAGCAACAAAAAACAAGAATACAATAAATCTCCTGTCTGCTTTAAAATTCTTTTTTTGCAGAAATTGCTTAATATTATCTTCAATATTTTTAGTTGTCATCGTATAAAATTAAAAAAGTTGTCTACCTATCGACAAGCTCAAGATGACAACTTTTTATATGATTTGAATGTCATACTGAGCTTGTCGGAGTGTTAGTTTCTAACAAAAGACAAATATGACATTTTAATAAAACTATTTTGCTGCACTAATATCGGAAGAATCTTTTAAAATAGCACTTTTATCTATTTTTAATTTTACATTATTATCAACATCAACAATAATATAATTATCTTTTATTCCGTCTACTTTCCCATAAATACCACCAGTTGTAATAACTTTATCTCCCTTTTGAAGTGTATTTCTATAATTTTTTAATTCTTTCTGACGTTTCATTTGTGGACGAATCATAAAGAAATAAAAGACAACAATAATTAATAATAATGGTAAAAATGAAGTTAAAGCGCTTTGCCCTTCAGCTGGCTGTGTCATTAATAAAATACTCAATAGATTGTTCATAATTTTTAACATATTTAAGATTTATAATTTTTATTTATTATTACATTCGCTTTTATAACTAAAGTCTTTTCGGGTATAGTAGTGTTTAATTTCAAAGTAACAGTTTTATATTGCACACCTGTTTTTCCAGTGCTATCAAAAACTACTTCTAATTTACCTTCTTCTCCCGGAGCAATTGGTTCTTTGTTATATTTTGGAACTGTACAACCACATGTTGAATAAGCATCCAGAATAAGTAAATCTCCTGTTCCTATATTTTTAAATTTAAAATTATATGCTACTTTTTCTCCTTGAGTTAAATTTCCAAAGTCACAATATGTTGTGTCAAATTTAATTCTCGGATTTCCTTTATTAATCCCGGTATAATTAAGGTCTTCGTTTTTATGAAAATTACAAGATAACATCATAGCAATCAATATTACAAATATTGAAAGACTTAGTTTTATTTTTTTATCCTGCTTCTTCATAATATTCATTAAGTGGATAAAATTAATTTAATTCACCAATTAAACCACGTCCGGTCTTTTTAATTTTCCCTTCCTTTTTAAGATGCTCAACTAATTTATCAAGAATACCATTAATAAATATATTGCTTTTTTCGGTACTATAAAACTTAGCTATCTCGATATATTCATCCAGCGTAACCTTAACAGGAATATCATTAAATTCAATCATTTCAGAAATGGCAATACTCATCACTACTATGTCCATAAAAGCTACTCGCTCAACATCCCAGTTCTTAATAAAATTAGAAATTAATTGCTCATTCTCTTTATGATTTATAACTGCTTTTCTAAATAATCTTTTTACAAAATCCTTATCTTCTTCGTTTTTAAATAATGGCATTAATTTTTCTTCCTGTCCATTTTTAGCCTTAAAACTTCTGAATGTTTTAATAATCATCCCTATAACAAACTCAACATCATCATTCCAGAAAATACTTTGCTCTTCAAGTATCTGATACAATTCTTCATTATTGATAATGATTTTAAGGTATAAATCAGTAATAAACTTTTTATCATCATTAAATCCGTCAACACCAGAATTCATATATTTCTCATATAATTCAGACTGTTTAATTTCGTTATATAAGTTTTTAATAAGCTCAGGATGATTTACCCAGCTTAGTTTCTGATCATTTAAATACTTATTCAAATCTGCATTTTCAGTTAAACGTTTAACAAGTTTATTTTGAATAAATTTTGTGTTAGGATTTAGATCTTCGTAGGTAGGTATTTTCTTTTGTTTTGCCAACTCAATTCTGGATTCAGCGAACTGAACAATATCTATGATAAGAAGTAATAAATAATGATATAAATCGTATGATTTTTGAATGCTGAAAAATAAATCTTTTTCCGCTTGATTAATAGTTTGTTCACTTGATTTCAAAAAAGCATAACTAATTTGAAGAACTTTTACACGCAATAACCTTCTACTCACCATATTGAAGAACCTTTTTAATAGTTTAGATTTAAGGATGCAAAGTAAAGGTTTTTTTACTTTCCATAACAATAAAACACATAAAAAAATCCAAATTAATTATTCAAAAAATAATGCATTGCTTTATAAAATACTTCATGTTAAATAATTGTTAACATCCTTTTTTTTAAAAAAAAGTAATTTTTCAATGAAATAATAAATATTTTTTTACTTTTGGGTGTTGATAATTTTAAAACAACTAAATTATTTTATGATGGACGGATACGACAAAAATGAAGAGTTAGAGAATGTAGAAAACGAAAACGGACGTGAAGAAATTTTCTCTAAAGTTGTAAGAGCTGGGAAAAGAACATACTTTTTGGATGTTAAAGCAACAAGAAGAAATGATTATTATTTAACAATCACAGAAAGTAAAAAAAGGTTTAATCGTGACGGAAGACATTATTTCGAAAAACACAAAGTTTTCTTGTATAAAGAAGATTTTGAGAAATTCACAGAAAACCTTCAAGAAGTAATTGACTTCATAAAGGCAAATGCACCAGAACAAACACCGCTAGAGCCTGTTGAAGTTGGAGCTGAAGTACAAAACAAACCAGAAGGTTATACTTCAGACATTAATTTCGATGACCTGGGTGAAAATAAAGAATAACCAAAAAAGCTGACTTGATAAGTCAGCTTTTTTCTTTTATCCTATCTTTTCTTAATCATATTTAGCCATTTTATCTTCAATGGTTACTTTACTTTCTTTTCTGTTTTGGATTTTTAAATAAACAAGTAATTCATCCGCTCCTTTTTCAAAACATATCAATTGTAATGTTTCAACTACTTCCATTATCTCATTATATGGTCCTTCAATTACCGTTTCAAAAGGGCAAACCCGATATTTTAAGCCAGATTTTTTTATCACATTAATAGCTTCATCAACTAAATCATATGCTTTCTTTGTTTTGGACTTTGGCAAAACCTGAACCGCTATATTTACATAATTATTCATCATTATTATTTTCTTTTTTGATAAAATATGTTTCTATTTCATTATATTTAAGGACTTTAACATTTGTGATCAAATAATCATTAGCAATAAAATTTCCATACAAATTAATTTCTGCAATGGCAGGCTTAACCACTTCATTAAAATCTATCTGAAGTGGCATTAAGCAAATTACAGTAAAATATCTTTCTGAAAAATCTATTTTCTCAATCACAGAATCCTTTGTTTCAAAATAATGGTGAAACTCAGAATTAATAATCTTTTTTTGAGATTCTGTATACTCCCCTTGGATCTTTAATTTTCCTGCAATAAAATATCTGAGTTTATCACCAACACCTCCCAAGCCCGTTGAAATAAATACTTGTTGCTCATCTAGCAGGCTGGTCTCCAATGAAATTCTGGAATGCTGAAAAGATAATATAGCCCAGGGTTTTAAATCTTTGCCTGCCTTTTTCACGTATTTTTCAATCATTCTATACGCTTCAGGCTTTTCTAAATTCGATAATTCAACTAGATAATACTTCTTTTCAGCATTAGAAACTGCCTTATCGTATAATATTTTTTCATCGGCTAGTACAAGATTAGGCTCTCTCATATTTTTTGAAACTATATTAACCAGTTCAAAAAAATCAACCTGCAAATCAACATCAATCTGCTCTTCAAGAATACTAAATCCACCTTTAGAGTTTTTCAGCATTTCTTTCAGCCTTTCATATACACTATCTTTTTTCATAAAACTATTTAACAACAAACTTAAGATAATTTGTAAAATCTAAAACAAAAGACTTCAAAAACTTGTTTAAAATACCATATACATGGTATTGTTTAGAACAAATAGAAAGTATATTTTTGAGCAAAATTTCAATAAAGCTGTTGGCATAAACCAGAGATGAGATTATCACAACTTATAGATAATGAAGTAGGTATAATAACCAAAGTGCGTGGTAGGGGTGCATTCCGTAAGCGTATTACTGAAATGGGATTTGTTAAAGGTAAAAAAGTTACCGTTGTAAAAAATGCTCCATTAAAAGATCCTGTTGAATACAATATTATGGGTTATGAAGTATCGCTTAGAAAAAGTGAAGCCAGCTTAATTGAAGTAATAACCAAAGAAGAAGCTAAGAAACTTGTATCAAATAAATTCAATGGTGTTATTACTGATGAAAAATTAAAAACTACAGCGAGCAAAAAAGGCAAAGAAATACAAGTTGCATTAGTGGGAAATCCAAATAGCGGGAAAACATCACTATTTAATTTTGCATCACGATCAAAAGAACATGTAGGAAACTATAGTGGAGTTACAGTCGATTCAAAAACATCACATTGTAAAGTAAATGATTACTTGTTAAACCTAACCGACTTACCTGGAACTTATTCATTATCTGCATATTCACCAGAGGAACTTTATGTTAGAAAGTTTATTCTTGGCGAAATGCCTGATATTGTGATTAATGTGTTAGATGCATCGAATTTAGAAAGAAACCTTTACCTTACTACACAACTTATTGACATGGATATTAAAGTTGTTATAGCTTTAAACATGTACGACGAATTAAGAAAAAAAGGTGATGAATTTGATTTTGAGTCATTGGGTAAAATGATTGGTATTCCGATTATTCCCACAATCAGTTCAAAAGGTTTTGGTATTAAAGACCTTTTTAAGAAAGTTATAGAAGTTTACGAAGATAAAGATGAAAATGTAAGACATGTACATATTAATTATGGCAAAGATGTTGAAAAATCAATTCGTAATATTCAAGATACAATTTGGGAAAACAAAAGAATTACTGATGTTGTTTCTTCAAGATTTTATGCACTAAAACTATTGGAAAAGGATGCTTCAGCTAATTTCTCATTATCAAAGTGGGATAATTACTCTTCAATTAAAGAAACTGCCGAAAAAGAAATTAAAAAATTAGAATCCCTTTTAACAGAAGATAGTGAAACAATAATAACTGATGCAAAATATGGTTTCATTGCAGGAGCCTTAAAAGAAACTTATAAAGGGAATATCAATACAAGAAGAAAAAAAACTGAAAAGATTGACAATTTCCTAACACACAAATATTTAGGATTCCCAATATTTATTTTCTTCCTGTGGTTTATGTTTCAATCAACCTTTACATTAGGGCAGTATCCTATGGAATGGATTGATTATTTAGTAAACCTTCTTGGGCAATTGATAAGTAATATTATGAATGATGGTCCCTTAAAAGATCTTATCGTAAATGGGGTTATTGGAGGAGTTGGAGGAGTTATTGTGTTCTTGCCTAATATTTTATTACTATTCTTTTTTATATCCTTGATGGAAGATACAGGATATATGGCAAGAGCTGCATTTATTATGGATAGGATCATGCATAAAATAGGATTACATGGCAAATCATTTATTCCATTAATTATGGGATTTGGTTGCAATGTGCCTGCAATTATGGCTACCCGTACAATAGAAAACAAAGACAACAGGATATTAACCATATTAATTAATCCTTTTATGTCGTGCAGTGCGCGATTACCTGTTTATGTTTTAATTATTTCGGCTTTCTTTCCTGAACATCCAGGTACTGTATTATTTTCAATCTACATTATTGGCATTATCACAGCAGCACTGGTAGCAATTTTATTTAAAAAGTTAATATTTAAGTCTAATGAAGTTCCATTTGTAATGGAATTACCACCATATAGAATTCCTACTTTAAGAAATACTACCCGACACATGTGGTTTAAAGGTGCCCAATACCTTCAAAAAATGGGAGGTGTAATTTTAGTTGCTTCTATATTAATTTGGGCTTTAGGCTATTATCCTAAGAATAATTCAATCGATAAAAATTTTGATCAAAGAATTAATAAGGTTGAAAATGAAAATCCATCTAATAAGCAAGAAATTTTAAATCAGATTAATCTGGAAAAGAATATCACACACCAAGAAAATTCGTACATCGGACAAATTGGCAAATTTATTGAACCAATTATGAAACCACTTGGTTTCGATTGGAAAATGAGTGTAAGTTTATTATCTGGTGTTGCTGCAAAAGAAATTGTTGTAAGTACTATGGGTGTGTTATATCAAGCAGAAGATGATGGAGATAACAATTTAATTTCCAGACTACAAAATGAAAAGGATCAACACGGAAATCCTGTTTTTACACCTTTAGTAGCTTTTGGGTTCTTAATTTTTATTTTACTCTATTTCCCTTGTATAGCTTCTATTGCAGCTATAAGTAAGGAAGCCGGAAGCTGGAAGTGGGCTATTTTTACAGTATTTTACACAACATTTTTAGCCTGGTTTGTGTCTTTATTAATACATCAAATAGGATCATTATTTATTTAATTATGCAAATTATAATCGTAAATATCATCATTTTCTTAGCAACTGCATATACTATATACAGTATTTTTAAGTTATTCTTCACTCAGAAAAGTCAAAACGCTTGTGGTTGCTCGAGCTGCGAATTAAAGCCACATGTAAAAGAAATAAGGTCACTTTCAAAAAACTTTAACATAAAATAACTACTTTCTCGTTTTTATTCAATTGAAATATTTATATTTTTAGATTTAATTTAAAAATGTTTTAATATGGATTATATCTTACTGGCAGTTGGTATAGTTTTAACAATAGTTGGTCTGTTAGGTTGTATATTACCAGTTATACCAGGACCACCTTTAAGCTTTTTGGGCATTCTTGCATTACATTTTACAAGATTTGGAGAAGGAGAATATACAACTAACTTTTTGATCTTACTTGCTGCACTAGCAACAATTGTTACTATATTAGACTACATAGTTCCAATCTGGGGAACCAAAAAATTTGGAGGAACAAAAGCCGGAATGTGGGGTGCTACTATTGGATTAATTATAGGTTTATTCTTTTCGCCTTTTAGTGCTTTCCTTAGTATATTAATAGGACCATTTATTGGTGCAATTGCAGGTGAAGCACTTGCGGGAAGCGATTCCAAACATGCCCTTAAATCAGGGTTTGGTGCATTCATAGGATTTTTAGGAGGTATTTTTATTAAACTAGCTGCATCCATTTATATTACTTATCATTTTATTAAAGGAGTATTTTAAATGTCTCCACAAGAACTAATATACAAATGGGTAGATGCTTTCAATGAAGCAGATGCATATAAAATTTCCGAGTTTTATCATCAAGATGCAATAAACCATCAGGTTGCTAATGAACCTATAAAAGGGAAAGAAGCAATTAAGCAAATGTTTGAACAAGAATTTTCTGCTGCTGAAATGGTTTGTGTAATAGAAAATATGTTTGAAGATGGTGAATGGGTAATTCTTGAATGTAAGGATCCGTTAGGATTAAGAGGGTCTGGCTTTTTTCGTATAATTGATGAGAAAATTAAATTTCAACGAGGATATTGGGATAAACTTTCATTTCTAAAACAGCATAATTTACCAATACCCCCAAAATAAATTTGTAATTAATGGTAAAAGTTAAAGTTTTGAAAAAAATAATAGTATTATTTGTATTCCTAACCCAAGGAGTTTTGCAATCTTTCTCGAATGACAATTTTGAAATTACACTATTAACTTGTTCTAGCGGTAAAGAAACTTTTTCGGCATGGGGACATACTGCATTAAGAGTAGTTGACAAAGCAGCAGGTATTGATGTTGTGTATAATTTTGGTTTATTTGATTTTAACACACCAAATTTTTATGGAAAATTTGTCAAAGGAAGACTAAAATATAAATTAGGAATTCAGCCTACACACCACTTTTATCAGGACTATTATGAAGAAAACAGGCAAATAATAGAACAAAAATTAAATATCTCTGAAGAAGAAAAGATAAAGATAATCAATCAGCTAATTTATTTATATAAACCTGAAAACAGATATTATCTATATCGATTCGCGGGTAAAAACTGTACAACCGAAATACGAAATATATTATTAAATAATGTAAACTCAGATTATCAAAATAAACAAACTGATAAAACAATCAGATTACAATTAAATGAATTTTTGCAGGGTAGAAAATGGTTAAAGTTTAGCATGAGTTTAATTATGGGATACAAAATCGATAAAGAAATTGATTTGAACCAAAGTATGTTTTTACCTGATTATTTATGCCGAGAAATTAGAAATATCAATGTAAGATCAGAAAGCATTATCGAAGAAGAAACAATTTACAATCAAGTAGTTGATCCATACAAAACGAACTATCCTACTTTGGCTAATCCAATTTTCACTTTTCTCCTATTATTAGTAATTGTTCTTTTTCTTAAATCAAAAGCAATACAAAATATTGTTTTAACAATTACAGGACTAACAGGCTTAGTTATTTTATTGATAAGTCTAATAACAGAACATCCCGAACTGCAATACAACTTAAACATTTTATGGATAAATCCATTATACTTTATATTAGCATTTAGGTTGACTAAAAGAGCAAACCTTAAGAAATATATAGCTTATATCAGTCAGTTCTTAATTTTAGTAATGATTCCTATTTGGGTTTTCAAAGTACAATATTTTGAATTAACCTATTTACCAATAATATTTTTGCTTTCCTTAATTAATTTTAGGAAAATTAAAACGAAATACCAATTATTTGGTTAACTATTAAAAAGAAAAACGATGAAAGAGCACAGTAATAATATAATTGTACCAATAAACTTTTCTGATGATACTGAAAACTCGTTAGAAGAAGCTGTTTTCCTTGCTAAAAAATTAAATGCCAAAATCCATTTAATAAATGTTATAGAAATAACTGATTGGTGGAATAATTTAGTGTTAAGTAAAGATGTAAAAGATAAACTCAATCAGCTTGCGAATGAAAATTTAAAAAATCTAGCATCTAAATATATTGATATTGAATTTGAAATTAAGGTCTTACATGGTAGAATTCATGAACAGATTCTAAGTTACTCAGAATCTGTTAATGCAGGCTTAATAGTTCTTTGTGATAAACACAAAAAAGAAAAAGAAAATAAAATACTAGGTTCTGTTGTAACACACGTTATTACTGAATCAAAAATACCTGTTATTACAATTAAGGATAAAATTGACACTGCAATTCGTAATATCATTGTACCAATTGATTTATCTGAAGATTCTGAAACCCAAATAAAATCAGCAATATCATTTAATAATAATTGTGGTGCAAGCTTACATTTTGTTTCGGTTCTTTTCCAAGGTTATAGCAAAAGAAACTTACGTATTAAATCTAAAGCCAAATATTTAGAACGTAAGTTAAAAGAATATGAAGATATAAAATTTACTATTAATTTAATTAAAAAGAGCAGAGCTTATGCGTATCAGGATATATTGCAATATTCAGAAGATCTGAATGCAGATTTAATTTTTATCATGACACACAAAGAACATTATAAATTTGATAATTATATTGGTGCTTTTGCCCATCGTATTATTAATTATTCTAAAGCTCCGGTTATGACTATAACATCTAATGCAGCAAATTCAGAATCAAGTAGTTTTATTAACCAATTTGTTGATCCTTTAGGAATATTTAAAAAATAAAGAAAGGGTAGCAAAATTGCTACCCTTTTTATATTATCCTTAGCTTATATTATGCTCCTAATGTAGCAACCATAACAGCTTTAATCGTATGCATTCTGTTTTCAGCTTCGTCGAACACGATCGATGCTGGAGATTCGAATACTTCTTCAGTAACTTCCATTCCGTCTAAACCAAATTTTTGGTAAATTTCTTCACCTACTTTTGTTTCTCTGTTATGAAATGCTGGCAAACAATGCATGAATTTACATTTTGGATTTCCTGTAGCATCCATCATAGCTTTGTTTACCTGGTATGGTTTCAGTAATTCTATTCTTTCTTTCCATACTTCATCTGGTTCACCCATTGATACCCACACGTCAGTATAAATGAAATCACAATCTTTAACGCCTTCTTTTACATTATCAGTAACAACAATTTCTGCGCCGGTTTCTTTTGCAATCTCATTTGCTTGAGCAACTAGTTCTGCAGTAGGCTGAACACTTTTTGGAGCAACTGAGCGGAATTTCATTCCCATTTTAGCAGCACCAATCATTAAAGAGTTACCCATATTATTTCTTGCATCGCCTACATAGGCAAAAGTAACTTGATGTAAAGGTTTATCTGAATGTTCCATCATAGTAAGGAAATCAGCTAAAATTTGAGTTGGGTGGAACTCGTTTGTTAATCCATTCCAAACAGGCACACCTGCATATTTTCCTAACTCTTCAACAACGTCTTGTCCAAATCCACGATATTCAATACCATCATACATTCTTCCTAAAACTCTGGCTGTATCAGCCATTGATTCTTTACCACCAATTTGCGATCCTGAAGGACCTAAATAAGTAACATGAGCACCCTGATCATAAGCAGCTACTTCGAAAGCACAACGTGTTCGTGTAGAAGCTTTTTCGAAAATTAAAGCGATATTCTTACCGGTTAATTTTGCTTGTTCAGTTCCGCTATATTTAGCTTTTTTTAGATCAGCTGAAAGATCTAATAAAAATTTAATCTCTTGTGGTGTAAAATCTAAAAGTTTTAGAAAATTTCTATTTCTTAAATTGAATGCCATAATTGTAATTTTAAATATTTATTAATTATTAATCTTCGTATTCCATTGTAATTTTAGTACCATAAGTGCGATCTTCAAGTTTAGTACTTTCAGTGATAACACTTTTATAACCACCATTTTTAACAAAATCAATACAAGCTTGAATTTTTGGTGCCATACTGCCTTTAGCAAACTGACCTTCCTCCATATATTTCTCAGCATCAGCGATACTTAAGAATTCTTTCTTTTCTTCATTTTCCTTTTTGTAGTTAATATATACATAAGGTACATCTGTAAGAATATAGAATTCGTCAGCCTTAATTTTAGCACCTAATAATGCTGATGCAGCATCTTTATCAATAACAGCTTCTGAAGGACGCACCTCGCCTTTTTCATCAATATACACAGGCACACCACCACCACCAACAGCAATCACAATATTACCTTCGCGAGCTAATTTTTCAATAATATCCTGGTTCATAATACCAATTGGTTTTGGCGAAGGAACTACTCTTCTCCAACCACCATCAGCTTTTACTTCCTCTTTAAATTCCCAGCCTTTATCTGCAGCTAGTTTATCAGCTTCTTCTTTATTAT
>CAZPMA010000053.1:0-21474 GCA_964587535.1 uncultured Bacteroidales bacterium | reverse complement strand
ATAATTCATATATTTGCAGCAGATTATATTTCAAGTTGCTGAAATTTAATTAAGATTATCCCTGGGTGTGGTTGCCTGGGGATATTTGTTTTTATAGCCTTTTATAGTCTATTCCCGAATTCTTAACCTGGTTATTTCATTTCTTTGATCTATAATTTTAATACACTATTTTTATGCACATGAAATTAAATAGATTAAGCACTTCTTTAGTCATTATTTTATTGTTGTTTTCTGCTAATTTAAAATCTCAAGATGATACTAGTGGTGAGTATATATATAAACATATGCTTAACTCCATTGAAGAGATAACACAACCAAATGGTTGGAAAAGTTTTATTGTTACAGACCCTCCAGAACAGGGTGCGAGAAATATAGCAGAATTTGAGCCTATGACAGGTGTAATGGTAAGATATCCTTTTAGAGTTCCTATTCAACTTATTAAATCCTTGGCCGAAAAAGATACTGTTTTTACCTTAGTTGCGAATGCTACAGAAGAAAACGCAGTTAGAAATCAATATACATCAGCAGGCATTGATCTTAATGTATGCAAGTTTATTCACATTTATACAGACTCATATTGGACCAGAGATTATAGTCCTTTTTTTATTGTGGATGGAAATAATGAGGTAGGGATTGTCAATTTCCCATATAATCGACCTAGACCGAATGATGATGATGTTCCAATGAATTTAGCAACGTATATCAATATGGATTGGTACGGTATGAATGTGGTGCATACTGGTGGTAATTATATGACAGATGGCTATGGTGCTTCTGCATCTACAGATATAGTTTATTCAGAAAGTAATGATGTGGGAATTTCTAATTTCAGTGTAAATGAAAGAATGCTAAACTATTTAGGAATAAGTAAATACCATGTGCTAGACGATCCCAATAATACATATATTGACCATATAGATTGTTGGGGGAAGTTTTTGGATGTAGATAAAATTTTAATTCGATCGGTACCAAAGTCACATGCCCAATACGATGAGATAGAAGCAATGGCTGCTTATTGGATGATGCAAAAATCATCTTGGGGGAATTATTATAAGGTATATAGAGTTTACACTCCAAATGATCAGCCGTATTCAAATTCGTTAATTTTAAATGGACGGGTGTTTGTCCCTCAAATGAATTCCAGCTGGGACGATGAAGCTCTTGAAGTGTACAGAGATGCAATGCCCGGATATGAAGTAATTGGATTTACAGGGAGTTGGCTTTCAACAGATGCATTACATTGCAGAACTCATGAGATTGCAGATAAACATATGTTACAGATTCTACATTATCCGATAATTGGTTATCAGGAATTTAGTGAATTATTTACGATTGATGTTGATATTAAAGATTTAAGTAATAAAGGTTTGTATGCCGACTCATTAAAAATTTTTTACAAGATTAATGAAGGAGAGTGGGAAAATGTAATGTTAAATCACCAAGTGGAATCTAGTTTTACAGGACAGATTAAAGATTTAACAGAAGGAGCAAAGGTGGAATACTATGTACATGCCGCCGATTCATCAGGAAGATCAGAGAATCATCCTTATATTGGCAGTGCTGATCCACATGTTTTTTATGTTGGAGGAGATGTTCCTGAACTTACTTTATCACATGATGAAATCATATTTGATACAGCCGATCAAGTAATATTGACAGTTGAAAATAATTATCAAATCCCAATTACTATAATGAAAATGGATTTGGACCTTAATAATGCTTTTGCAGAAACAGATAATTCATTAGTATTTCCAATAGAATTAGATCAGGATGAAACCATGAGCTTTAGGATCAATCCGAAAATTGCAATTAAAAAGGATACTGAATATAAATCTGATACGATTAAAATATCAACACTTGATAGCCTGTATAAGGTGGTAATAAAGACAGATGAATCATTTTTACAGGGATTACAGACATTAAGCAATATAAATATTCTTAGCTATCCAAATCCATTCAATGATATATTAAAAATTTCTGTAACTGACTTAGAAGGATGCAAGTATTTTTCTGCTCAGGTTACTGATGTTTCGGGCAAAATAGTTGAGTATTTAAAGCCTACGGTTGAAAATAACAATGTGTTAGAATTTGAATGGAATACCGCAAACAAAGAAATAACTGATGGAATATATTTTGTTTCAATTATTTTTAATGAAGGAATTAAAACTTTCAAAGTAATTAAAAAGTAAATGATGTTAGGGTTTTCAGAATCATTATTAGACCATATTACCATTCACAGAGTAGGTAAATATAACGAAGGAAATGTACGTTTATCGAAAGATGTTTTAAAGTTAGATCACGAAATAAAAGACTTGCTTTTAAGATATTTTCTAACACCATTTAAATCAAACGAATATTATACTTTTTATCACGACTCTGATTTAAATCTTAATGAAGTATATCATTATGTATCAAAGATTTTTGATGATCCAGAACAAATACTTGAACAATCGCAAAACCTTGCAAAGCATTTATACGAGAACTCAACCCATCCTAATATCAATGGGGGCGATTTTTACACAGTATATTTTCAGGATTTAACTTTTAATAACGAACTAGTTGATGCTATTGGTCTTTTTAAATCAGAAACGCGTGAAACATTCTTAAAAGTATATCCAACCGAAGACAATTATATCATTGAAAGTGAGCAAGGCATAGACATTAAGAAACTTGATAAGGGATGTTTAATACTCAATCATGAAAAAGAAAATGGCTACATTGTTGCATCTGTAGATAAATTGAGTAAAGGGGAAGATGCCCGATACTGGATCGATAGTTTTTTAAAGATAAAACAACGCAAAGATGAATATTATCATACAGAGAATGTGATAAAAATGTATAAAGATTTTGTGGTTAAAGAACTTCCAACAGAATATGAAATTAATAAAGCCGATCAGGTTGATATGATAAATAAATCAAAGAAATTTTTTAAAGAAACGGACAATTTTGAGATGGAAGATTTTGCCGAAAAAGTACTTGAAGATAAAAATTTGATCGACAGTTTTAATAATTACAAAAAAGTGTACGAATCTGAAAATGAAATACAAATATCAAATGAATTTGAGATTTCAGAAAGTGCCGTAAAAAGACAATCCAGCGTTTTTAAAAGTGTTATTAAATTAGATAAGAACTTTCATATATATGTTCATGGTAATCGTGAATATATTACTAAAGGATACGATCAAAAGACAGGGATGCAGTTTTATCAGGTATTTTTTAATGAAGAAAAATAATGAACGGGACAAACAGAGCCAATATAAAAGCAGGTATTTCGGTGTTGATAGTATTAAAGAAAGATCAACGTACAGGAAATTTAACAAAAGGAACTGTTAAGGATATTCTTACCAAATCCGCCACACACCCTCATGGAATAAAAGTCCGATTAACTTCTGGCGAAATTGGAAGAGTAAAAGAAATTTTAGAAAGTTAATATGCTTGCAATACTTGTTGGAATTCTCTGGGAGTGCTAGATTTAAAACGAATTGTTTCCTGAGAAATAGGGTGAGTAAATGAAAGACTTTCTGCATGTAAAAACAACCTTTTTATTCCGGTTTTTTCCGTAATTATCCTGTTTAAAGTCCAATCGCCATGATGTGTGTCTCCTAAAATATCGAATCGATGCATGGCAAAATGTTGCCTTATTTGATGCCATCTTCCTGTTTCCAATTGAATCTCAACAAAGCTTATTTCAATATTTTCAAATTCTTTATAAGAAATATCTGTTTGAATATTTTCAATAGTTTTAAAATGAGTTATAGCCTGTTTTTTCTTTCCGCGTTTTTTAATTAGTACATTTTCATTAAAAGTTCCTGATCCGGGGTTTCCTTTCACTAAGGCATTGTAGATTTTCTCAACTTCTTTTCTTTCAAACTGTAAGGTGAGATTTTTAGCATTTTCAGGAGAAAATGCTAAAACAATTAAACCGGATGTTTTTGAATCTAACCTGTGAACATTATATACGCTTCTGTCAAATTTCTGCCCAATAATTTTTGTTAAGTAGGGAGCATCATTTGGCATAAAATCATTTTTGTGTACAGGCAAATCAACAGGTTTATTACATACAATAATTTCTGAATCTTTATAAATAATTTCTACATCTTGAAAATCAGACATGAATTTAGTTTTATTAAGATGTAAATATAAGCAAAGTTCTATCTTTGTAAAAAACGGATAGAATGGGATCAGAAAATACAATTAATTCCAAAGGCTTTATTCAAAAAGTATTTATCAATGATATTGAGAGATTGATAAACGCAGAGTTATATCATTTTGCTTTTGTTATTATGGCGCAGGGCTTAGAAGTTTTAGGCAGCTTTTTAGATGAAAAACCATTAAAGGCAAAAGACCAATCAAAACTAAGGTTTTCGCATGCTATCAATCGTTTAATGCCAAAAGAATATGCCAGCTTAAACAATAATAATCGTTTGTATGACCAGTTGCGCGCTAGTTTAGCTCATACATTTACTTCCGGGCGTTATGTTTTCTTAACATCAAAAAGTAATATAGAATTTGGAAATAAACATTTGCAAAATAGGAATGATAAACTGATCCTGGTTGCTGAAGATTTTTATTCTGACTATAGAAAAGCTTGTTACCGATTACTTGAAGGTATGGAGAAGGGATTCATTTCTGATAAAAAAATTAATATAGATTTTTACTACACCTTTTAATTAATAACTATATTGCAGTAAATTTATAAAAATGAACGAGATTTTTACATTTGCACTTTTAAGTTTTACATCGTTTTTCACCTTGATTAATCCATTAGGAACCATGCCTATATTTATGACAATGACTGCCGATCTGGATCATAAATCAAGAATCAGAACAGCACGCAAAGCTGTAATTGTTGCATTTATAACAATCATTATTTTTGCTTTATCGGGCCAGTTGTTATTTAAGTTTTTTGGAATCTCAGTGAATAGTTTCAGAATTGTAGGTGGTGTGATTTTCTTTTTAATGGGAATGGATATGCTTCAAGCTCGACTGGGAAAGGTGAAAGTAAAAGAATCTGAAGTAAAAAAATATGTTGATGATATTTCGGTTACTCCTTTGGCAATTCCGATGATTTGTGGACCTGGAGCTATAACAAATGCAATAGTATTAATGGAGGATGCTACACATGTAGGAATGGTTGCTGTTCTATTTGGTTCTGTATTTGCAGTAATGCTTTTAACTTTATTAATTCTTATGAGTTCATCCAAGATTATTAAATTTTTAGGAGAAACTGGCAATAATGTAATGATGCGATTAATGGGATTAATAGTAATGGTAATTGCTGTTGAATTTTTCTTTAGTGGACTTAAGCCCATTATTATTGACATTTTAAACGCTTAAAATACATTGATGAAAGTAAAAAGAAAAGCTTACTGGTGGTTATTGGTGTTGACTATTATATTCACTTTAAGTATTATATCAACACTCATTCCTGCAGAAAATGCAAATAAAGTATGTTTGCTTGGATATAAGGCACATTGTTCATTTACTCCAATAAGTACAATTATATGTGCTGTACTTGCTGCATTAACATGTATTATCAGGAAAAGGTTTTTTGTAGTGTATAAATAATTTACTTTTTGATCATTTCGAAAGGAATCTCAACAACAGATTTATACTCAAGCCCTTTTTCTTCTATTAGGCTGTCGTCAGATTGATAGTACCAACTAATTTTTACTGATTTTTCAAGATCAAGTAATTTCTCTAATTCAAAGAAAACATTGTAAAACATTTTGGCTGATGATGAGTTAAAATAATCCAACTCACAAATTATATGTGTATCTTCATTAGGAGATTTTAAATATTCATTTATCCAATCAAAGATAGGCGAAAAAAAATCAGAAGAATTTTCAGGTAATGAACTGCCTTTTATTTCAAAAACATTATTCTCAGGATCAAAAATTACTTTAGGAGTATCTCTGGTTTCTTTAATTTCAAGCTTTTCTATCATTTCAAATTTGTTATGCAATAACATTTAAAGATACAAAGGATTTTTGATCGTCCAATTTATTAAATGAATAATTTATTGGAGATATCAAACGACGAGCTATATCAATTAAACCGATCCCGCCATTATCTTCATACTGGTTAATGTTTCTTTCCCTTAGTTTATCCAGATAAAGTATTTTTAGTTCTTTACCGTTTAAACTATTTATTTGTTCCAGATGTTCCTTAAAATCATCAACATCATTATTGTCAATTAGGTTACCAGTATTAATAACAAAGTAATCATCGCTTTTACCTATTAAGAATATACCTTCTTTAATATTATTTTCTTTGTAACAATGTTTACTTATATTTTGTAATAACTCGACTAAAATGTGGAAAATTTTCTTTTTAGAGGTAGCGTCGTGTTTTTCTTTATGTAGATTTTCTTCAATAATTTTTAATACAGGGAAAATAGCATCTTGTGAAAAATCTCCTTTATGAATAACCATTATGTCTTCATCTTTCATTTTTTTATGAAAATTAATGGATTCAATTAATTGATTATTAGGATCAATTTTGGTTTCTTCGAGTTCAGGTTTTAATACTATTTGGTTGTAAAAGAAAGAAAACGTATCATTAAAATCTTCGAACAAATAACTCAGTTTCTGGCCCGATTTTCTTGCCATTTCTATAAGACCCAAACCTGCACCCCCTTTTTCAGATAATTCTTGATTCTCCAAAACATCCCTATAAAGTACTTTTAACTCTTCGTTGCTTAAGCTGTTAACTTTTTGCAATTGGCGTTCCAGATTATCTATTTTATTCTTTTCAATAAGATTACCTGACGTTATATAGTAAATACTTTGCCAGTTTTTGGTTAAAAAGAAACCTTCATTAACATATTCCTGTTTTGCTTTATCTACATTTTCCCCATGTCGTACAATGTTTTGAAAGCACTCTGCCATTAAGAAAGATGCTTTCTTTTTAAGCTTAGATAAAGAATCAATGTTGGTGATATTATATTCGCTAAGTTCAATTAGTTTATTGGTAATGTCATCACTAAAGTTACCATTGTACAGTAAACAAAGGTTATCTTCACTTATTTTCTCAAAAAACCAAAACGTGGTATTAATATTCATATATATTTCCTACAAGCATTACCAATGAAATATAAAGTAAATGAAAATTTATGAAAAGCGCCAATTTTTTTAATTATAATTAAGTGCTACATTAATTTAATTATGTTTTGGATAAGTATTGTATTAAATTAATTTTACCCAAAAATTATAATATGAATCGAATTTTATTTCTTTTATTATTTTTTCATGTATTTAATTCAACAAATTGTTTTTCACAAGTTAGTGCAGATGACAGTTTAATAATTGAAATTGATAAGACATTAGATGATACTGTAAAAGTTAAGCTTTATATAGAGTTACATAAATATCTTAAAAAACAAGATACTGAAAGAAGTTTTGAATATATTAATCAAGCCTATAAAATTGCTAAGGACTGTAATTTTAAGTTTGGTGAAGCCAGATCTTTAAGCTTGATAGCCACATGGTATACAAAAAAAGGAAACTACAGCAGAGCTCATGAAAACTATCATGAAGCAATTGAAATTTTTAAATCAATTGATGATAAATTTTACATATCAGACACGTATAATCTTATTGGGCAAGTATATGTTTACGAAGGTAAATTTGATAATGCTATGGATAATTGCATGAAATCTCTTGAGATTTGTAAACTTGTTAATGATAGTGATATGTATTCAAAAGTATATCTGTTAATGGGGAATATATATTTTTATAAAGGAGATTATTCCAAAAGCATAAATTATTATACTAAAAGTTTAAATTTTTCTAAAGAAGTAGAAAATAATGTAAGGGTTGCCATTTGCCTTAATAATATTGGCAATATCAATGCTAGTATGGCTAATTACACTGATGCATTAGAATATTATCAGAAGGCTCTGAAAGTTTATCAAGAAGACAATAATAAGGCCGGCATTGCGGATTGTATTAATAATATTGGATTAATACATTATTTTCTAAATGACTTTGACAAAGCAATAGAATATTTTAGTGAGTCTTCAGAGTTTTACAAAGATTTGGGAAATTTAAATGGCCGCATTAATAGTCTTATTAATATAGGATCAATTTATACTGATCAAGGAAATAATACCAATGCAATTGTCAAGTATAATGAAGCATTAAAATTAGCACTAAATAGTGGAGATAAGTACAATTTATCAATTATTTATAACAATCTAGGTGTATGTTATAAGAATCTTAATGAAATTATTAAGGCCACAAAGATGTTTAATAAATCTTTAGAAATTAGCAAAGAATTAGAAGATCTAAATACAATATTATATTCAACCCAAGAATTAGCTAACTTAGAGTTAATTAAAAATAATCCGAATGAAGCTTTAGTTTTGAGCAGAGAGTGTTTGAAAATAGCCAAAGAAACCGGGTTTAAAGAAGGAATAAAGGATGCTTATAAAACAATGTCGGATGCTTTTTCAATGCTTAACCAGGATAAAAAAGCGCTAGAGTTTTATATCAAATATAAAGTAATGTATGATAGCATTTTTAATGCAGAAAACAGAGATCAACTTAACGAGTTAGAAAAGAAATATCAAACAGAAAAAAAACAACAACAAATTGAATTACAGGAGCTAAAGCTGGCTCAACAAAGTTCAGAACTAAAACAGGAGAAATTACTAAAGAAAACATTAACTGGTGGTGTAATTGCATTGTTATTACTATTTGCATTTGTAAGTTATGCATATACTTTAAAAAGGAAATCAAATATTAAAATTAACTTACAAAAAGAAAAAATAGAAAACCAGGCAAAATATTTAAAAAAAGCAAATGTTGTCCTCCAACAGCAGGCATTAAGTGCACAAATGAATCCACATTTTATGTACAATTCTTTAAATTCAGTGCAGAATTACATTTTAAAGAATGATAGAATAAAATCAAGCGAATACTTATCAAAGTTTAGTAACCTGATGCGAAAGGTATTGGAAAACTCCCAAAATAGCCTTATTACATTGCAAGAAGAGTTTGAAGCACTTAACTTATATGTTGATATGGAGCTTATTCGATTTAAAAATAGTTTTGATTATAAATTAAATATTATGGATGGGCTTGATCTTAGTAAATATGAAATTCCACCTTTAATACTTCAACCCTTTGTTGAAAATGCTATTCATCATGGCTTGAGAAATAAAGCAGGAGATAAGAAACTGAAAATTGATGTTGGGAAAAAAGATAATATCATTTTTATTATTATTGAAGATAATGGTGTTGGCAGAGAAGAAGCACGAAAAAGAAAACAAAAGAAATTACACACATATAAATCTTATGGAACAGAAATAACAGCTAAACGCATTGATCTGTTTAAAGAAACGCATAAAAACAAGCTTAATCATAAAGTTTTAGATTTAATGTCTGGTAAAGGTATTAGCATGGGTACACGAATAGAAATAGAGATTTATTAAAATTTAGTATATGAAAGCAGCAGTAATAAACCAATTTGGAAGTCCAGAAGTTTTTGAAATAAATGATGTGGAAAAACCTTCCATTGAAAGCAATCAAATGCTAATAAAAGTATCCGCTTCCAGTATTAATCCTATTGATTGGAAACAGCGAAAGGGAAATCATAAATTTATTTTAGGAAGTCCTTTCCCAATTACACTTGGTTATGATGTTTCGGGCGAAGTAATTGAGATAGGATCAGAAGTTAATAATTTTAAACCAGGCGACAAGGTTTTTGGCGTTTTAGACAATAAATATGGGGGTGCATTGGCAGAATATGCAAAAGGGTCTGAAACCTGCTTTGCTAAAATACCAGAAGAATTAGATTTAAAAGAAGCTGCAGCATATCCAATGGTTTGCACTACAGCGCTGCAAGCTTTACGTGATAAAGCGAACCTTAAACCAGGTCACAAGATTCTTATAAATGGCGCATCTGGTGGAGTAGGACATGTGGCCATACAAACTGCAAAAATAATGCAGACTGAAGTAATCGCAGTAGCTAGTTCAAAAAGCGAGTCATTTGTAAAAAGTCTTAATCCTGACAAATTTATTGATTATACAAAACAGGATCTATATAAAATTAATGATAAAGTAGATGTAATTTTAGATGTTATTGGAAATTTAGCCTTCCCTAAAGTAAAGCATCTGCTAAATAGAGGCGGGGTATATTTAAATTTGAATTATATAGATTCCATGAAAAAAATGCCTATTTATAAAATTCATCAAATTTTTTCCAAAGGGAAAAGGGCTAAAACGATACTTATGAAGAGTAACAGAAAAGATCTTGAACTTGTTGCAAAATGGGTTTCTAAAGGAATATTAAAAGTATATATTGATGAAGAATTTAATCTTAAAAATATATCGGCAGCACATGATTATGCGCAACAAGGACACAATAAAGGGAAGAATATTGTTGTTATAAGTAATTAAAAATTTTTGAATGGGATCAAAAAAAGTTGTCTCCAAAAGAGAAAAATGGAAAATAGCTTTAATAAAGCTGATTATAAGTGCTATAATTATCGGATTTATTGCTTTATTTTCATTAATAGTTTTAGTTAAGATTGGTGTTTTTGGTGAGCTTCCTACTTATATTGAATTAAAGCAGATAAAAAACAATATTGCCACAAATGTATATTCTGTCGATAATAAACTGTTAGGTCGATATTATTATCAAAACAGGACAAATGCGTCTTTAGATCAAATTCCCGAACATTTAATAAAAGCATTAGTTGCTACAGAAGATGCCCGGTTTTATGAACATGCAGGATTGGATTTCAGAAGTACTTTACGTGTAATAGTTAAGACAATAATATTAAGAGACAAAAGCGCAGGTGGTGGCAGTACCATTACACAGCAATTAGCTAAGAACCTTTTCCCTCGTAATAATTTTAAAACCTTGTCGATACCTATCATTAAGATTAAGGAAATAATAATTGCGCACAGAATTGAAAAGCTATATTCAAAAGATGAGATTCTGGTTTTGTATTTAAATACTGTACCTTTCGGTGAAAACACATTTGGAATAGAAACCGCATCTCTTACTTTCTTTAATAAAGAGCCCTCACAATTAAAAGTTGAAGAGTCGGCAGTACTTGTCGGATTACTAAAGGCAAATACAGGTTATAACCCCCGATTATATAAAAAAGCAGCTTTAAAAAGGAGAAATATTGTATTGAGTCAAATGTGTAAATACAATCATCTTTCGAAAAATGATTTAGATAGTTTAAAAAAGCTACCAATTAATTTACAATATCGAAAATTAACATATACAGAAGGTTTAGCTCCTTATTTTAGGGAGTATGTTCGAAAAATGGCTAAAGAACTTTTAAAAGACATGGAAAGACCCGATGGTAGCAAGCCAAACTTATATACAGATGGCCTTAAAATTTATACTACATTAAACGCACAAATGCAAGAATTTCTTGAAACATCTGTAAAGGAGCATTTAAGCAAATTGCAAATGCTATTTGAACGCGATTGGAATGATAATGAACCATGGAAAGATGATCCAAGTATAGCAATGTTGCAAATTGAACAAAGCAACGCATTTAAAAGCTATATTAAAAAAGGACTAACAAAAGAAAAAGCCATTGAAGCAATGAAAGTACCTAGAAGAACAGAAATTTTTACCTGGGATGGAACTGTTGACACTTTAATTTCGCCTTTAGATTCACTTATTCATCATTTTAAATTATTGCAGACCGGAGCATTAGTAATGAACGGGCAAACAGGAGATGTGTTAGCTTGGGTTGGTGGGATTAATTTTAAATATTTTCAGTACGATCATGTAATGTCTAGAAGACAAACAGGCTCGATTATTAAGCCTATTGTTTATGCATCTGCAATGCAGAGTGGGATTAAACCATGTGACTTTTTTGAAAATGATAGTGTGGTTTATTCCGATTATGATGAATGGACACCACAGAATTCTGGTGCAGAATATGGTGGATTTTACTCTGTTAAAGGAGCGCTGGCAAATTCAGTAAATACAGTAAGTGTAAAATTACTAATGCAAGCAGGAATAGATTCAACCATTAACCTGGCTCACAAAATGGGAATATCAACTGATTTGCCCAACGTTCCATCAATGGCTCTAGGAACCGGCGAAGTGTCGATTTAT
This sequence comes from uncultured Bacteroidales bacterium, assembly GCA_964587535.1. Taxonomy (GTDB): domain Bacteria; phylum Bacteroidota; class Bacteroidia; order Bacteroidales; family UBA12077; genus UBA12077. The sequence goes on along the minus strand of CAZPMA010000053.1, from coordinate 9,381 downwards.
GAAATGGTTAAAGCATATTCTGTTTTTTTAAATCAGGGACGAACAATTGAACCACGTTTAATAAGAAGAATTGAAGATGCAGATGGGAATGTTTTATATACAGATGAACAGCACGAATCAAAAGACACTGTTCTTAATAAGGATGTTGTTCTGCAATTATTAGCAATGCTGCAGGGAGTTGTTGACAGGGGAACAGCACACGGATTAAGATCTGTTTGGAAATTTGAAGATGAGCTTGCCGGAAAAACAGGAACAACGCAAAATGGAACTGATGCCTGGTTTATGGGGGTAACACCCAAATTAATTACTGGTGTATGGGTAGGGGGTGATAATCCAATTGTAAGATTTAAAACTTCAACATATGGACAAGGTGCTTATGCAGCTTTACCAATCTATGCTAACTTTCTGCAATCAGTTTACAAAGATTCAAAATATAGTTACCTGAAAACAGAAAGCTTTAACATTCCTGACTCAATTTATAATTTGCTCGATTGTAATGATTTTGAAGAAGAACATGAACCGAGAATATTTGAATTATTTAAAAAAGACGATGAGGACATAGGAGACTTTATTAAAAGAATTTTTAAACGAAAAAGAAGAAAAAATACAAAAGATCAAAACTAATTTTTTTAGGTGTTGGATTAATCTTGAATTTAGATTAACTTGTTAATTAATGAAGAAACCATTCAAGATTTTAATATTAGATGATGACCCAATTTATGGGAAAATTATACGGCATATTCTAGCTGAAATGGATCATGACATAGAGCTTGTATGGTCAGATAATGGACTGAAAGCCCTACAGAAAATTGAAAATGATCATCCCGATTTAGTAATTACAGATTGGGATATGCCAGGAATGAGTGGCATTGATTTTTGTAAAACAATTCATAAAAAACCCGAATTTGAACATATCCCTGTAATCATGTGCACAGGGATTAATACTTCATCAGAAAATTTGCAAACTGCTTTTCAATCTGGCGTAGTTGATTTTATCAGAAAACCTATTGACAAAATGGAGTTTATCTCAAGAGTAAACTCAATGCTTAAACTTTCTGAATCATATCAAACGATTAAATATCAAAAAGAACAAATCCAGATTGAAAAAAGGAGATCGGATAAATTATTGTTAAGTATATTACCTAAAAAAATTGCAAAAGAATTAAAAATCTCAGGAAAGTCTGATCCGGAACTTTTTAAAAATGTAACAGTTTTCGTTTCTGATATTGTTGATTTTACAAGAAAAACAGCAGAAATAGGACCTAAAATATTAATTAAAGAGCTAAACGAAATAGTTAAGGGTTTTGATAAGATCATGGAAAAATATAATTGTGAAAGAATAAAAACTGTTGGTGATGGTTATATTGCTGTTTGTGGAATGCCAGTTTCAAATCCTAATCATGCTGAGAATATTTTGTTAGCTTCTGAAGAAATAATACGGTTTTTAAAGAATAGGAATTTTAAAAACAAATATAAATGGGAGGTGCGTATTGGTGTAGATACAGGAGAAGTTGTAGGTGGAATCATAGGAACTAAAAAATATATATACGATGTTTTTGGAGATACTGTAAATACCGCATCCCGACTAGAAAGCACTTCTCAACCTATGCGAATACATGTTTCTGAAACCACACATAGTCTTGTTGCTGATAAATTTATTTTTGAAGAGCAACAACCGCTTGAAGTTAAAGGGAAGGGTAAAATGAAGATGTATTTTATCCAATCATCCTAATTAGAATGTTTATATTTGAATAAAAAACAAATGGCTGGAAACGCTGAAAAATTCCTTGATATTTTTAATCAAATCGAAAAACATTTAAAAGCAAATTACAATAATGGATATTATATGCCATTTGGTGATCTTGTGAGAAAAGCTTCTGCTCGAGAAGGTGTAATTAAAAGATACAGAGAAGAGTTATTTACATATTCTGATTTAAGAAATGTGATGGTTCATAATTCTCGTATTAATGGAAAAATGATAGCAGAGCCTCATGATAGTGTTATTGAAAATATAGAATTAATATTAAATCAAATTCAGCACCCACAAAAAGTTAGTAAGTTTAAAAAGAAAGTATTTTACTGTTTTTCTGACGATAAACTCTCAAAGGCATTGCAATTTATGAGAGAGTTTAAAATTTCGCAAATTCCAATTTTAGAAAAAGGAGTTATTGTTGATGTTTTAAATGCAAGCCATATTGCCGACTGGTTAGCTGCAAAGGAAATTATATCGCCTTCAGAAGTGGAGATAAAAGAAGTATTAGATAATGCAGAAAGAAATAAAAATTTTGAAATAATTTCAGGAGATACTACCGTTTTTGATGCAGCCGAGATATTTAAAAGCTCATTTAAAAAACAACCTGTAAATTGGTATTATGATGCATTAGTTATAACACCAACCGGAAAATCAGATGAGCAAATGTTAGGGATTGTTGTTCTTAAGGATATTGCAGAATATATTTCTGTTTAATTTTACTTTATTTTTTTATTCTCATGGGTTGCCTTTCCCAATATGTTAAGCTTCTCCATAACCATTCGAAAGGTCCATATTTAAAATATTTTAACCAGATTGGAGAAATGATTAATTGTATTATCCAGACTCCGAATACAATTAACATTTGTTGCCAGCGTTCCACTTTTCCATACAATCCAAGTCCATGCCCATAAAAAAGCAAAGTTCCTATAATTGATTGAATTAGATAATTTGATAATGCAGTTTGACCAACAGCTTGCAAACTTGCAGCTAACCATCCTTTTTTAAAGGTTTTAATTAGCAGCATAACTAATCCAATATATCCTAAGGCAACAAAAATACTTCCCCAGCTATTAAACTGAGAGCCTATAAAGAATGAGTATTCAAGTGAAAAGTTATTGACCAGGTTTTTATACATTCCATAAATAACTACTAAAAACCCAATAGCTAGCCCTGATATGGTAAATATTGCATAAAACTTTTTTGATTTTTGTGCAGTTAAAACACCAGATTTGTGCAATCCCATTCCAATTAGCATTAATCCTGTTATTTTCCAGCCAACAGAAAAGAAAAACAAAAATGTTTGAAACCATATCGCAGTTTCTATTCTTAAGCTTAGCTGCTTGGTAAAACTTCCTCTATAGATACTTAATTCTTTTGCTATTTCATCTGCTGTTGGCATCCAACTTTGCATTAAATCTTGTTTGACTTCTTCAGGCATGTAAGGAACCGTTAATCCGGTTAAAAAATTGGTAAGAAACGATATGGTAATAAAAATAAATGCTATAATAAATAAGGTTTTAGGCTTTTTCTTTCTGAAAAGCACAACCCAAAGCCCGCAAAGCGCATAGGAAACAAGTATATCCCCATACCATAACATGTAGGCATGTAACAAGCCAACAAGTAATAACCAAAAAGTTCTGCTGTAGTGAATTTTCAATGAATTAATTCCTTTTTGTTTTAATCTATCGGTAAACAGAACTATTCCAGCACCAAACAATATAGAAAAAATGCTTATGAATTTTGAATCAAAGAAAATATGACTGAAAATCCATACTACTTTATTAATTCCTGTAAAATCGCTATACGACAATGGATTAAGATAAGCCGACTCAATCATCGACATACTTTGGATATTCATAATAAGAATTCCAAGAATTGCGAATCCTCTTAAAATGTCTAAAGAAATTATTCTCTCTGATTTTAAAGTTGGTGTTACTTTCATATTTTAAAGTTTTTGGAATATTAATACCTAAATCCAATAATTATAATATCATCAACCTGTTCTTTTTCACCTTTCCATTCTTCAAGAGTTAAATATAAAATTTCTTTTTGTTCATGCATTGGTTTTTTATGAATCTTTTTTATTAGTTGCTGAAAGCGATGTGGTTTAAATTTTTTATTCTTTGCACCTCCAAATTGATCCATATAGCCATCAGAAAAAATATAAAATGTATCTCCACGGTTTAGCTTTATGGTTTTGTTTGTAAACTCATTATACTTTAAAGCATACCCAATGGGCATTTTATCTGAAGGATACTCTATAAGTGTATTATTATGCATAGCATAGAGTGGATTGTTTGCTCCGGAAAATTGAATCTCGTTTTTGTTTGTGTCAATTACACAAAGGGCTATGTCTAAGCCATCCATCGAAGTTATGTGAGCCGAATCTTGCTTTAATGCATGTATTACATGAGCGCGTAATTGATTTAGTATGTTAGCAGGAGTAGGATCTATAATTGAGTTGGCAATGTCATTTAAAAAAGCAATTGCAAGCATGCTCATAAAAGCTCCCGGTATTCCATGGCCCGTGCAATCAGCTGCTGCCATCATAATTTTTTCATCTTTGCTATTAACCCAGTAAAAATCCCCACTAACAATTTCTTTGGGTTTAAATAAGATGAAATATTCATTTATAAGTTCTTTGATAGCTTGATCAGAAGGAAGCAAAGCATTTTGAATTCGCCGAGCATAATTCATGCTTTCAACAATTTCCATGTTTTGTTTTGTAACAAATTCGTATTGCTCTTCAATTTGTTGTTTCTGATATTTAATGAGTTCAAGATTTTCTTGAGTTTGTTGTTCTGCTAATTTCTGATCTGTAATATCAATTAAAACACCCCTAACTCCTGATGGCTTTCCATCTTTTAAAATTCTTGAAGCATAAGCCTTCATTGGAATTTTAGTGCCGTCTTTTTTCATCATTAAATACTCGTTTCCTTGAGAATCTTCACCGTCAAAAATTCGTTGTAGATTATTTTTTGCTTTTTCTAACTCATAATTAGCAAATATTCTTTCAGGCTTTATGCCATTATCAATTTCATCTTTTGAGAATCCAAATAGTTTTTCTCCTGCTGTATTAAAGAAGATAATATTTCCATACAGATCTGTTTCATAAATTGTTTGTGGTAAAAGATTTGTCATCTCTTGAAAACGAATATTGCTTTCATTTAATGCATCGTCAATTACTTCAAGCTCTTCTATATATTGTCTTAACTCATCTTCATTTTCAATTCTGCAGTGCCGTTCATGTGTAAGTTCAAAAGCCAGATCCACATTATTGCTTATAGAAAAAATAACAGTTGCAAATAAATGATTGTATTCGCCTGATGATATAATATCAAAGAATATCTTTCCTTCAACATTATTTCCAACAGGGTTTATGATTTTGAATAAATAAATTTTGTTATAAGCAATGTCTAAAAGGGTAGTGACTTTATTTTCACTTTCGTCATATAATTCAATTATCGAGAATACATTTTTATTTAAATTATTTTCTCCAAAGTTTGTTTTGAAAGAATTATTTCCAGCAATTATTTTATCTCTCAAAATAAAAAATACCGGATAATGCATGTGTTGAAAATATAGGCAACCTAGTTCTTTCATTCTTACATCTTCCATTTCTTTAAATTTTCCAGAAGATTAGTTTTATACAATTTATTGAAAATCCATTAGAAAATAAAGGATCAAGTAATAATAAAGACTTAATTAAAAACAATCTATATAATTTGTACTTTTATAAAAAAAGATACAATGAAAATAGAAATTAAGCAATTGACAGATCATGAGAAAAAATTCAAAGGCATATCGAATTGGCCAATTTGGGAGAAAGAAGTATCCCGTTTTAACTGGTTTTACGATTCAACAGAACACTGTTTAATAATAGAGGGTAAAGTAGTTGTTGAAACGGATTATGAAACGGTTGAAATAAAAGCAGGTGATTTTGTTACCTTTCCCAAAGGATTAAAATGTGTCTGGGATATAAAAGAAGATATTAAAAAACATTATAACTTAGAATAAAAAAGCAGGGATTTAGGTCCTGCTTTTCGATATTGTTATTTTTCTATTGTATCATTTTCCAATTCTTCAGCTGTTTTTTCCAGTTCTTTTGAAAATTCTTTTAGAGCTTTCCCTGCTGCACGGCCAACTTTTTCAGCACTCTCTTCGGTTATATCTTCAATTTCACCTTCAAGTTTTTCCATTGCTTCTTCAAGATCTTCCATATCTTCCTCACTAAACTCACTTTCGATTTCTTTTTGTAGTTCCTTTGTAAAAGTCTCTATTTTATCAGCATTTTTCCCAAATTTAACTAATCTATATCCAACATAAATTTGAGAAAAGGCTATAAATAAAACAAGGATAGAGATTATTAAACCAGCAGTAAATAGTCCTTTCCGTGAGTTTGTTCTTTTTGCTTGTGAAAATGCTACTGCACAGAATATGATGGCTATAATTCCCGGAATTAATGCCCATACTCCAATAACTGGAATAACAGATATAAAGAATGCTATTAATGATAGAACAAAACCTGCAACTCCTAAACCCTGTCCTGCATTTGTTATTTTATTTTCTTCCATAATTGTGTTGTTTTGTTGTTAAAGATCAAAGTTATACAAAAGACGTATTTTCTGCAAAGAATGCTGCATCATTAATTTTCAGAAAGAATCTTAAACATGTCTTCTTCAAGACTATTTACAGGAGATTCAATAATTCTACCAATTTCTGCATTATCAAAATAGAAAATAATTGTCGGGACGAGTTCAATGTTCATTCTTTCAACTCCTGTTTTTTCAGCTTGCTTGCCACTGTTAACGCCAATTATTATTAGTTGATCATCAAAGAAGTCAAGATAGTCCAATATTTTTAGAAATCTTGGAACCTCCCGTTTGCTATCGCTGCACCATGTTCCCATTACAATATAAATGTTAATATCTGCAAGCATATCCCTATTAATTTGATCAAGAAGATCTTTATTTACCTCATACGATTCATATTCTAAGTCAAACCATTCATTAAAAGAGCCTGATGTTAATCCATCTTCATTACAAATTCCAAGTATAATATCCTGGTTTGCTTTTTCATCAAACACAACTTTATTTATACCCTGGCTAAAAGAAAACAAAGCTTGAAGGATAATAATTTGCAGTAAAATAATTCTTTTCATAGATGTTAGTTTAATTTTATGCAATATATTTAAAACTATTTTGAAAATAAAGTGTTTCTGTATAACAAAATACTTTTTTTGAATGCAAAATATATTATCTGAGAAAAGATCGAGAGTAAATTTTAAGGCTTTTTTATGGCATGCTATATTTTTAGCATTGGCCAGTAATTTTATGGATATCGATACTGTGATTCCTGCAATGTTAATACAGTCTGGGGGAACCCCGGTTCATTTAGGAATTCTTACAGCAATTTTATTGGGAGGGTCTAGTTTTTTTCAGCTTTTTTTTGCAAGTTATTTATCAAACAAACATTATAAAAAGAATTATTTACTCACTGCAATTAATCTTAGAATAATTTCTCTTTTTGCATTGGCAGCATTGTTTTTTTATTCATCAAATGTGAAATCCGATTTAATTATTATTATCATATTTTTAATCATATCATTCTTTGCACTTAGTGGATCATTTGCAAATATTTCTTACATGGATATTTTTGGAAAATCGATTAATCCACAAAAAAGAAAGAAATTTTTCACACTTAAGGAGTCAATTACAAGTATAGGCGTGTTTATTTCTGCCTTAATTGTTCGTGAGCTGCTAAGAAGATTCGATTACCCTTCAAATTATAGTATGTTATTTTTTATTGCCGCAATATTATTGCTAATAGCATCATTTGGTTTTTGGCAAATAAAAGAAGTAAGGTCTAAGATTAAAATTCAGAAAGGGATTATTACATTTTTTAAAAGGATACCATCAGAGATTAAAAGTAATTCGAATTTAAAATATTATCTAATCCTAATAAACACTTTTGGATTAGCAATGAGTACTCTACCGTTTTTAATACTTTTAGCCAAAGAGAATTTTGATTTAACCGATAATATGATTGGTAATTTCCTGGTTTTTAGAATTACAGGAATGGTTGTTTCGGGAATTGTATTTTATCGATTATCTAATAAGATAAATTATAAATTTATGATTAAAGCTGCTGCTATTGCAGGTGGGCTAATACCAATTGCCAGTTTATTTTTAATCCAACATGAAGCTTTTTACCAATTCTTATTTTTATTGTCCGGTTTTTTTGTTTCAGTTTATAAAATATCAAAAAGTGGAGTGTTGATAGAAATATCAAATTCTGAGAATAGAGCTATTTATACAGGTATTTCAGGGGCTGGAGATATCGTTTCAATGATTTTTCCATTAATTGCTGGTGCCTTAATTTCTATTATAGGATTTAAAATAGTGTTTATTATTGTTTCTTTTGTGGTAATTTCTAGTTTTTTTATTGCATTTAAGTTAGATTGTAAAAATACCCTGGTTTCACCGTAATTAAATAAATAACATTTAATCAATGCTTTAAGCATGGAGCAAATGTTAAAAATTGTTAAACTAAAAGATTTAGTTTGAAAACTAAAAGTTTTAGTTTATGTTTGTTTTATGAAAGAATTAACCAAGGCAGAAGAACAAGTAATGGAATATCTTTGGGAGCTTGAAAATGCTTTTGTGAAAGATATTTTAGATCAATTTCCGGAGCCACGTCCGGCTTATAATACAGTTTCGACTATTGTAAGAATTTTAGAAAAGAAGGGAATGGTTGGATATAATGCCTATGGAAAGACACACCAGTATTATCCTTTAGTTTCTCCGGCCGGATATCGAAAAGGTAGATTTAAAGATGTTTTAAGCAAACATTTTAATAATTCGTATAAAAAATTTGCTTCATTCTTTGCAAAAGAAGAGGATGTTTCGATAGCTGATTTAGAAGAAATGAAAAAAATTGTAGAGCAAGAAATAGAAAAGCGAAAAAGTAGGAAATAATGGATTTGATATTAATTAATTTTCTGGAGTCAGCTTTTACAATGGCTGTTTTATATGTTGTTTATAAATTGTTTCTTTCAAAAGAAACCTTTTTTAAACTAAACAGAACATATTTATTAAGTTCATTAGTATTCTCAATTGTTATTCCATTTCTCTCATTAAATATTGGTTTATTTTCTGATCTTTATTTTGCTGCTAGTCCGGTTTCAAAACTGTCAGAGATAAAGCAGGGCTATAATCAGTTAAATGCTGTAATTATTTATTCTTATACAAAGCAGCTAACAGGGGCTAATCTTTCTGATTATTTATTTTATATCTATGCGATAGGTGTTATAATTTCTACTTCATTTTTTATGTTAGGATTTGCAAAAATTATCTTATTAATCATAAATAGTAAAAAGATTAAATATGGTAATTACAGAATAGTAGAAAATAAAAATATTTATGGGCCATTTTCACTTTTTAAGTGGATCATTATAAATCCTGAGAAGTATTCATCTGAAGATATTGAACAAGTTATTGTTCATGAGAAAATGCATTCTTTTCAGTTACACACATTAGATCTGATTTTTGTTGAGGTACTTGTTATTCTTTTCTGGTTTAATCCTTTCATTTATTGGTACCGAAAATCAATCAGAGAAGTTCATGAAT